>DAIDJD010000025.1 GCA_027451505.1 candidate division FCPU426 bacterium | reverse complement strand
ACCTTCAGGCGGTCCAATCCGGGACGCCCGCCGACCCGGTGACGGCGGATTCCTTCTTCGAGCACCGCACCGTCACGGACATGGGCGCCCAGGGCGACTACACCGACCCCATCGCGCGGGACCACCTGCTCAAGACCGGCTTCCAGATCCAGGCGTCCGAGGCCCACGGCCCGGTGAGCGTGGAGGCCCTCAGCACCGGCCAAGCCCCCGGCCAGGCGAGCTTCAGCACCCAAGGGGGCTCGGACCACGATTACCAGGAAAGCGGCTACCTCCAGGACGACTGGTCCGCGGTCCCCGGGCGCGTGGTGGTCAACGCCGGACTGCGCCTGGACGGGATCCAGTACCACTTCGCCGACGGCACGGTCTCCGACGACGGGGAACTCCAACCGCGCCTCGGGGTCAACTACACCCCCTGGTCCCCCGACACCAAGTTCCACGCCTACTACGGCAAGCTGTTCCAGCCGGCGCCAGCCGAGGACCTGCGCGACACCTTCGCCCAGCTCGACGGCACCACCCTGAGGCCCTACGACATCAAATCGGAAAAGGACGACTACTACGAGGTGGGGGTGGACCACCAAGCGGGCCCCCAACTCATCAGCGTGGATTCCTACTACAAGCAGGCCGTGAACCTGCTCGACGACACCCAACTCCTGAACACCGCTCTCACCGAGCCCTACAACTACGCCCAGGGCTACGTCTACGGGACCGAGGGTTCGATCAGCGGCCGCTTCCTGGACCACTTCACGGACTTCGCCAGCTACACCTACGAGATCGCCCAGGGCTCCGGCGCCAGCGGGGGTCTCTTCGCCCTGACCCCCTCCCAGCAGGCCGGGCTCTCCAACGCCTGGACCTACCTGGACCATTGCCAGATGGACACCGCCAACGCGGGGCTGACCTACAGCCTGGGCGGCCTGACGGTGGGCCTAACCGGGCTCTACGGCAGCGGCCTGCGCACGGGGCCGAACAACGTCAACAGCCTGCCCCCGCACTTCACCATGGACGCCACCGCCAGCTACGCCTTCAGCGGGGACTGGCTGGAGGACGTGAAGCTGCAGCTCGACGTGACCAACCTCACCGACAACATCTACCCGATCTTCGTGGACAACGGGTTCAACGGCTCCCACTACGCCGAGCCCCGGGCCTTCCTGGTGCACGTGATCAAGACCCTGTGACCGCCGCCCGGGCTCGGGGATCCCGGGGCGGACGCCTCAGCTCCCGAGCAGGGCGCCGATGGCCTGGTCCAGGCGGGTCCAGTCGCCCTCCAGCACGCCCTCGAAACGCCCGCGCATATAGCCCTGGCGGTCGATGAGGCGGATGTCCGTGGTGTGGGGGATGTCGACCGTGCGTCCCGACTCCCGGACCGGGATCGGGAAGGCCGTGGCCAGGAAGCCCCGTTCGATGACGCGCACCACCTGGGCCGGATCGCCCGTGAGGAAGTGCCAGTCGCCCGGGAGGGCCCCCCGGGAGCGGGCGTAGGCGGCCAGGACGGCCGGGGTGTCGTGGACCGGGTCCACGCTGATCGAGACCAACGCGAAGTCGGGATGGCTTCCCCAGCGCCGCTGCACCCGCACCATCTGGGAGGTGATGAGGGGGCAGGAGGTGGCGCAGCGGGTGTAGATGAAGGAGGCCACCCACACCTTGCCCTTGAGGGAGTCCTCGCGGAAGGGCCGCCCGTCCTGCCCGGTCAGGGTGAAGTCCGGCACCAAACCCAGGGGCGGGTAGGCCGAGGCGTACTTGGCGGAAAGGGCCCGGTCGGAGAGCCAGACCTTGACCCCCACGACGGCGCCCGCGGCCAGGAGCACGACCAGGCCGGCGGTGAGCAGGCGTTCCAGGCGGGCGGGGTTCAAGGCTTGGCCCCGGCGCTGACGTCCGCGGGGGCCCCCGCGGCCCGCACGGTGGACGAGCCGCGGCGCCGCGGCGGGCCCAGCTTGCGGACGGCGACCACGGGCCAGAAGTCGCCCTGGTGCACGAAGGTGAAGCGGATCCGGTCGCCGGGCTTGAGCCCCTTGGTCAGGGCCGGGCTGGAGACCTCGAAGGGCATGGTCATGGCGTCCATGAGCCCCGGGATGGCCCCGTGGCGGATGACCAGGACCCGGCCCCCCGCCTCGATGCCGCGCACGACCCCGACCCCGACATAGCGCGCGGCCCGCGCGCGCGCCGGGACCGGACCGGCCCCCCACGCCAAGGCCGCCAACCCCAGCGCCATACAAGCGAAACGACGCCCCATAGCGCCTCCTCAAAAATAAGGGGGGCCCCGCCGCGGCGGGCCCCCCCAAGGAACCGTCCCCTTCCGCTTCCGGACTTCAGCCCTGGCGAACGGCCTCGATGTCCAGGTTCAGCAGCACCTGGTTGCCGACCACCGGCCCGGCCTCGATGGCGTAGTTGAACTTCAACCCGTAGTCCTGGCGGTTGATGGTCGTCTCCAGGTGGGCCGCGATGCGGGTCTGTCCCATCGCCACCACCGAGCCCCGGTACTGTCCGGTGAAGGTGACGGTCTTGGTGACCCCGCGGATGGTCAGCCGCCCGGTGACGGCCAAGGCCCCGTCCTTGTGCAGCACGACCTTGGTGCTGCGGAAGGTGAGGGTGGGGTACTTCTCGGCGTAGAAGAAGTCGTCCTTGGGCTTCTTCGGGTCGGTTCCGCGCAGGTGCGCGTCCCGCATGGCGTTGCCCGTGTCGACGCTGGCGGCCTGGGCGACACCCTCGACCCGGATGTCGCGCCGGGACTTCACCACCACGGTGCCCTTGAAGTCGTCGAACTTGCCGTGGACCGTGGAGATCACCAGATGGGCCACCTCGAATCCGAGGCGGCTGTGGACGGGGTCGACGGAATAGGTGCCGCGGGGGATGGCCCCCGGGCCGGAGGCGGCCAGCAGGGTGCCGGCCAAGAGGACCGCGGCCGACGCGGCCGAAACGCGCTTAAGGAACATGGAACCTCCCTGGAAGTGATTGGATGGCATGCTTAGATGTTGGACGCGCGCCAACGGCGCCCCCGCTATCATGCACCCGCAAAGCGGCGCGTCAAGCCCCCGGCCGCACGGATCTCAAGGTCCCGCCACCAGCCGAACCCAGGCCGGCGGCCCATGGACCGCGGCCCACCGCCGCGCCAGGGGCGCCCAACGTCGGTCCAGCTTCGCGGCCAGGGC
>DAIDJD010000024.1 GCA_027451505.1 candidate division FCPU426 bacterium | reverse complement strand
CCGGGGCCGGCCCTTCTGGGTGGTCCGGCGCGCGCGGGTCCAGGCCGTCCAGGCCCTCGAGGCCGGGCGCTTCCCCTCGCTGAGCTTCCAGGCCGAGACGCGTCGGGTCTACCCCCAGGGCGACCTGGCCTGCCACGTCTTGGGCTACTGCGACGTCGACGGGCGCGGGCTCGACGGCGTCGAACTCAGCTACCAGCGCGTGCTGGGGGGCCGCTCGGGCGAACGCGAGGTGCTGCGCGACGCGGCCGGACGGCGCGTCGCCGGCCAGCAGGTGTGGCTGCGGCGACCCGTGGACGGGGCCGGGCTGCGCCTGACCCTGGACTCCGACCTCCAGCACATCGCCGAGCGGGAGCTCAAGCGCGCCTGGCTCAAGTTCCACGCCAAGGGCGGGGCCGTCATCGTGATGGACCCCAACACCGGGGAGATCCTGGCCCTGGCGTCCATGCCGGAGTTCGATCCCGGGGACGCGGGCGCCTACCCCCAGTCGGCGCGCTGGGACCGGGCCATCGGGGACGCCTTCGAGCCGGGCTCGACGTTCAAGGTGGTGACCGCCTCCCTGGCGCTGGAGCGCGGGGTGGTCACCCCGGACACCCCGGTCGACTGCCACGAGGGGCGCGGGTTCTTCTTCGGCCGGGTGGTCCGCGACTATGGGGCCGACCACCTGGGGGTGGTCCCTTTCAGCACGGTCCTGGCGGACAGCTCCAACGTCGGCACGGTCGAGGTCGCGCTCAAGCTCGGACCCCAGGTGCTCTACGACGGCATGACCCGCTTCGGGTTCGGCAAACCCACCGGGATCGACCTTCCCGGCGAGGTGGTCGGGTCCCTGCGGCCGCTGAAGGAGTGGCACCCCACGGCCATGGCCGCGATCCCCTTCGGGCAGGCCTTCAGCACCACCCTCATCCGGGTGCTGGTGACCTACGCGGCGGTCGCCAACGGCGGTCGGCTGGTGTGGCCCCACGTGGTCCAGGCGGTGGTGGGCGGTTCCGGGGCCCAGGAGTCCCCGCCGGAGGCCTTCACCCCGACCCAGGTCATCCGCGAGAGCGTGCGGCGCCAACTGGTGTCCATCCTCGAGGGCGTGGTGGATCGCGGCACCGGCGTGGCCATCTCCCTGCCCGGATACGCCATCGCGGGGAAAACCGGCACGGCCCAGAAGTTCGACCTCAAGGCGCGGCGCTATTCCAAGACCAAGAGCGTGAGCACCTTCGTCGGCTTCGTCCCGGCCGACCACCCCGTGTTCGTCTCGGCGGTCATGCTCGATGAACCTCGGGGCCTGGATTTGGGCGGCTGGACCTCGGGGCCGGTGTTCCGTTCGGTGATGTCCGCGGCTTTGGCCGCCTACGGCGTGCCCCCCAGCAGCGCCGTGTCCCGACGCCAGGAGGCCCAGGCCCGGGCGGCGGCGAAGCGGGGGGACTGGACCGCCATGTACAAGCGCGGGGTCGAGGCCGAGCCTGTCGCCGAGGTGGACGTGCCGCGCCTTCTGGGCCTGAGCGAGGCCGCCGCGCGCTTGGCGTTGCGCAAGGACGGCCTGCGGGCCAGGGTGCTGGGCCGGGGCCGGGTTCGGGGGCAATTCCCGCCGGCGGGAAGCTCCATCCTCCAGCACGGGACGGTCACCGTGGCCCTGGGGGTGGGCGCCGGACCCGTGGGCGCGGCGGCGCGCCCCCCCCTGCTGCAACGTCTGTGGGGGCTGCGGTGAAGGTCCGGGGACTGCCTCTGGCGGCTCTCCTGCGCCGCGCGGGACTCCCCGCGGCCGGGGCCAAGGGCCTCGTTTCGGCCGTGGAGCACGACTCCCGCCGGGTGCGGGCCGGCGCGGTGTTCTGCGCCTTGCCGTCGGCCTCCGGAAGGGACGCCGACCTGGGCGCGCACCTGCGCGACGCCGTGGCGCGGGGGGCGGCGGCCCTGCTCGCCCCGGCCGCGGCCCTGGCGGCGGCCCCCGGCGGGGCCGCCTTGCGCCTGCCCAGCCGCGATGTGCGCGCCGACTACGCCCGCCTGTGCGCGGCCTTCCACGGCTTCCCGGCGCGCCGCCTGAGGCTGGCCGGGGTCACGGGCACGAACGGCAAGACCACCACCACCTTCCTTCTGCGCGGCCTGCTGGACCCGGGCGGGGCGCGCTCGGCCCTGGTGGGCACGGTGGCCTACTGGGTGGGGAAGCGCCGACGCGCGGCCCCCAACACCACGCCCTCGGCCCTGGAGCTGCAGGCGCTGCTGGGCGAGGCGGTGGGCTCCGGCTGCAGCTGGGCCGTGATGGAGGCCAGTTCCCACGCGCTGGACCAGCGGCGCGTGGAGGGACTGGCCTTCGACGCCGCCGTGTTCACCAATTTGACCCGCGACCATCTCGACTACCACGGCACCATGCGGGCCTACGCCCGGGCCAAGGCGCGCCTCTTCGGACTGCTCAAGCCTTCGGGCGTGGCCGTGGTCAACGCCGAGGACCCCGCCGCGGCCCGCATGGCCCGGGCGCGCACCCGGGGCTCCCGGCTGCTGCGCTACCACGCCGGCGGCGGACGGGCCGAACTGCGGGCCGAGGGGGTTCGGCTCGGGCCGGAGGGGACCCGCTTCACCCTGCGTTTCGGGGGCCGGAGCGCCGAGGCCCGCCTGGACCTTCCGGGGCGCTTCAACGTCGCCAACGCCCTGGCCGCGGCCGGGGCCGCCCTGGGGACGGGGATGGGCCTGGAGGAGGTGGCCGAGGGGTTGGGGCGCGCGGGCACGCCCCCGGGGCGCTTCGAGCGGGTCCGCGCGGGCCAGCCCTTCATGGTGGTGGTCGACTACGCCCACACCCCCGACGCGCTGGAGCGCCTGATCGTCGCGGCGCGGGAATGCGTGCCGGGCCGGGTCATCGCCGTGTTCGGGTGCGGCGGGGACCGCGACCGGGGCAAACGGCCCCAGATGGGCGCGCTCGGCGCGCGCCTGTGCGACCTGGCGGTGGCGACCTCGGACAACCCCCGCACCGAGGACCCCGCGGCCATCCTCGACGAGGTGCTCGCCGGGGTGCCGGCCGGGCTCCGGCGCAAGGTCCTGCGCGTCGAGGACCGCGGCGCCGCCATCGCCCGGGCCATCCGCGAGGCCCGCCCCGGGGACGCCGTGCTGCTGGCGGGGAAGGGGCACGAGGACTACCAGATCGTGGGGACGACCAAGCGGCCCTTCGACGACCGGCGCGAGGCCCGCGCGGCGTTGGCGGCCCTGGGGCACCGGGGGCGGGGCTGATGCTGCCCATGGGCGGACGCCGCCTCGCCCATGGGCTGGGCGCGGAGGTGCTCCGGGAGGGGCGGCCCCGGGACTTCCGGGGCGTGGGGATCGACGGACGCCGCCTGGGGCCGGGGGAGTGCTTCGTCGCGGTGCAAGGCAAGGTCGACGGCGAGCGCTACTTCCCCCAGGCCCTGCGCGCCGGCGCGGCGGCCCTGGTCGGCCGGGGCTTCACCCCGGCCGTGCGCGCCGGGGCGGCCCGGCGTGGCGCCTGGCTTCTGCGCGTGGACGACGGCGCCGCGGCGTTGGCCCTCCTGGCCCATGACCATAGGCGCCTGCTGCGTTGCCCCGTGGTGGCCGTCACCGGCAGCAACGGCAAGAGTTCGACCAAGGACCTGCTGGCCCACCTGCTCGCCGCGGACGGTCCGGTGCTGGCCACCGAGGGCAACCTCAACAACCACCTGGGCGTGCCGCTGACCCTGCTGCGGGCCCGCGAGGGGCTCAAGTTCGCCGTCCTCGAGGCGTGCATGAACCACGCCGGCGAACTCCTGGCCTTGGGGCGCCTGATCCGCCCGGAGCTGGCGGTGGAGCTCAACGTGGGCGACGCCCACGCCGGCAACTTCGCCGACGGGCGCCGCGGGGTCGCCCGGGCCAAGGAGGAGCTCCTGCGGGCCATGGGGCCGTCGGGGGTGGCTGTGGTCAACGCCGACGACTCCGCGACGCGGGCCATGGGGCGGCGCTTCCGGGGCCGGGTGGTGGCCTTCGGGCGGGCCCCCGGGGCCGACCTCCGCCTGGAGGCGCTGCGCGACCGGGGGGCCGGGGGCCTGGAGGCCCGGGTCCGTTGGAGCGGTGCGGTGGGCTCGCGGGCCTGCGCCTTCGGGCTGGGGCTGGCCCAGGGCGGGCCGGCCCGCGCGGTCCAGGCCTCCGCGGCCCTGGCCGCGGCGTTGGCCCTGGGCGCGGACCCGGGGGGCCTGGAGGCCCGCCTGCGCTCCTACCGCCCCGCCCTGGCCATGCGCCAGGAGGTCCTGCCCCTGAAAGCGGGCGCCACCGCGGTGCTGGACGCCTACAACGCCAGCCCCCAGAGCATGGCCGCGGCCCTGGAGTTCCTGCGCCTTTCCGCTCCGGCGGGGCGGCGCAAGGCGGTCCTGGGCTGCATGCTGGAGCTCGACGAGGCCCCCCGCCGCCACCGGGAATTGGGTCGCCTCGCGCGCGCGGCGGGGGTCTCCCGCCTGGCCGCCCTGGGGGAGCACGCCGGTGAGATCGCCGCGGGATTCGGCCCCGGGGCGGCGGCCTTCCCGGCCTCCGCGGCGGACGCGGCGGCGGAATGGATGGGCCCGTTTTTGGGGCCCGGGGATTGGTGCCTGTTCAAGGGCAGCCGCGGCCTGGCGGTGGAACGCGTCTACCGGGCCTTGCAGGGGGTTTGATTGCTCTACCATTTCCTGTTCCCTCTGGCCGCGCGCCACGAGCTGTTCAACCTGATCCGCTACGAGAGCGTGCGGTCGGTGTGGGCGGCCCTGACGTCCTTCGGCCTGGCGCTCCTCCTGGGCCCGGGGGTCATCGCCTTCCTCACCCGGCTCAAGGTCGGCCAGACCATACGCGCCGACGGC
>DAIDJD010000023.1 GCA_027451505.1 candidate division FCPU426 bacterium | reverse complement strand
TCCGGACACCCCGGGCTGGCGGCGTTCTGGCAGCCGCCCGTGGGGCTGGAGCCATCCGCCTGCCGGGACCAGCTCAGGGAGCTCGCCGGCACGGGCCGCCTGGCCTCCCTGCACGTGTTCCATTGGTGGCCGGACGAAGCCACGCGCCTGCCCCTTGAGGACGGCTCGGAGGCCTGGGCCGGATACCTGGCTGAGGCGGCCCTAGCGCCGGGAAGCCGGTACTGCTGCCTCGAGTTCGTCCGCGGGGACGCCCCCGCGCAGTTGGAGCACGACGCGGCCACGCTCCGGCGCCTTCTGGGGCGCGCCTAGGCCCAAGGAGGCCGGCTCAGGCGCGCGTGGCGAGTTCGGAGGCCTCCACCCGGTGCGGGTTGGGCCGCCCCGCAAACCAGTCGTCGAAGGCCTCCAGCATGGCCCTCCCCAGGCGGCAGCATTCCCAGCCCAGGCTTCCCGCCAAGTGGGGGGTGACGAAGGCGTTGGCCACGTTCCAGACCGGGGAAGCCTGGGACGGGGGCTCCTCGGAAAGCACATCCAACACCGCGAAGAGGTCCGGGCGCAGGCGCAGCGCCTCCCAAAGTCCGGCCTCGTCCACGGTGGCACCCCTCCCGGTGTTGAGGAAGGTGGCCCCCGGGGGCATGGACAGCAGCAGGTCCCGGGTGACGAGGCCGCGCGTGCCGGGGAGGTCGGCCAGATGGTTGGAGACCACCCGGCCCCGGGCGAAGGCCTCGGCCAGACCCACGGGCTCCGCGCCCATGGCCCGCGCCGCCTCGGGGCCCAGGAGGGGCTCGTGCACCAGGACCCGCACGTCCATCCCAGCCAGCAGACGCGCCAGGGCGCGCGCCACCCGTCCGGCGCCCAGCAGGGCCACGGGGGCGTCCCGGGCGGCCACGACGTGCGCGGGGGGCATCCAGGCCGCCGCCTTGTCCCCGGAGCGTAGCAGAGCGCGGCCCGCGGGGAGGGCCCCTTTCAGGGCCAGCAGGATCTGGGCCAGGGCGTACTCGGCGGTGGGCCGGGCGTTCTCCTGGGCCGCGCTGTACACGGCCACGCCCCGTTCCAGAAGGGGGCCGGCGAAGGCCCGCACCGAGCCGGCGGCATAGAAAAGGGCGCGGAGGCGGGGAAGCGCGGCCAGGGCCGCGGCGTCCAGGCGCGGCAAGCCCCAGGTCGCCAGGGCCACTTCCGCGGGCGCCACGCATGGGCGCGAGCGCAGGGCCTCGGACCCCAGGATCCCGGGCGCCAAGCGCACGCGGCCCTCCCAAGCCGCCCTGATTTCGGGGCTATAGGCGCGCTCCAGGGCCGCCGGGTCGTCCCCCAGGAAAACGGCCAACGGTTTCATCCCCACCCCCCTAGAGAACGGCGCTTACGCTTGGGCCGCGCCGCATCGGTATGGTATGTTAACCGGTCAGGATTTTCGAGGGGTTGACCGCCCCCTGGGACCAAACGTGAACGGGAGTCCTCATGGCGAAATCCAAATCCGCAGGCGCGGCCGGTCCCGGTGCGCGCGTGGGCATGGCCGCGCTTTCCCTCGCGCTTGCCGCCGCGGCCCAGGCCCTGGTGGGCCAGACGACGAGCCCCATCAGCGCGGCGCGCCAGGTCACGGGATGGCTGCTTTTCGCGCTGGCCGGGTTTCTTCTCCATCGCGCCTCGCGGCCGGTCCCCGGTGCCCCGCCGCCCCAGCGCGAACGGCCCGCCGTATGGCTGGAGGCCGCCGGGGTGGCGGTGGTCCTGGCGCTCGCCCTGGCCGTGCGCTTGGCCCTGCTCCCGGTCTATCCCAACGCGGGATTCCGGGATGAGGGCGAAAACGGGAACGTCGCCATCCAACTCCTCCACGGCGAGCGCGTCGACGGGACCGACCAGGTCTGCCCCGTCTACATCGAACACAACACGCAGAACGCGGCCGCCTACTTCTATCCGGTGGCCCTGAGCTTCCGGATCTTCGGAATCTCCATCCTCAGCGAACGTTACGTCTCGGTCTTCTACGGCTGTCTGGCGGTGCTGGCCTTCTGGGTGCTCGCGCGCGCGATGTTGGGGCCGGCGCTGGGCATGTTCCTGGCGGCCTGTCTAGCCTGCATGCGCTGGCACGTCAATTTCAGCCGCATCGGCTTCCTGGGCATCATGACCGTGTACCTGAGCCTGCCCATGCTCCTGTGGCTGTGGCGGGGCCTGCGTGAGCCCGCGGGCCGTGCGCGCTGGGGCCGGGGCTTCGACCTGCTTCTGGGCGTCGCGCTCGCCTTGGCGGTCCTGCGGGGCTTCCTCCAGTACGCCATGGACGCCGGTCCGGCCGAGGACTTGGTCGGCTTGGTGCTGGGGCTGCCGCTGTTGTATTGCGCGGCCCGGGCCTGGAAGGATCGGCGCGCACGCTACCTGATGCTTTCCATGGCCGCCCTGGGCTTCGCCATGTACAGCTACATCGCCGCCCGGCTTCTGGCCGTGGCGGTGGTGGCCATCGTGGGGCAGCGCCTGGTGGCGCGCCGGGGCCGCCCGGTCAGGATGTGGTTGCCCCTGATTCTGGCGGGGCTCCTGGCGCTCCTGGGCGTCGGGTTGTTGACGGTCACCTCGGCGCTGAGCGTCGACAACGCCTCCTGGAGCCGGTCGGCCTATCCCGTGCTGGGGATGATCCCCTTGCTCGCGGCGGCGGCGTTGGCCGTGGCGTTCGTGGTCCGCCGCCGGGACCTGCTCAAGGGTTGGGTCCGGCCGCTGGCCTTGGGCCTGGGGGTGGGGCTTGTGGTCGCCGGACCGGTCTACGCCTACGCCCTTCGCCACCGCGTCCAGGTGGACGCGCGCTCCTACCGGGTCTCGATCTTCAACGACCACGACTCCGACCACCGGCCCTGGGGCACCCGGCTCCTGGGCAACCTGGGACCGACCCTGGGCATGGTGAACGTGCGCGGCGATGGCAACCCCCGACACAATCTGCCCGGGGCCACCATGCTCGACCCGCTGTGGGCGGCCCTCTTCGCCTTGGGCGTTTTCTGGGCCCTGTGGAACCTGGGCGACACCCGGGCTTGGCTGGCCCTGGCCCTCTGGCAGGTCAGCTTGGTTGCGGGGTACGCCAGCATGGAGGCCCCCCAGGCCTACCGATGCATCACGGCCATCCCCGCGGTCCTGCTGCTCATGGGCCTGGCCCTGGAGCGCGTCCGGGCCGCGTTGCGCCCGTATTTCGGCCGGGATCTGGGAGTGGCCTCGGGCCTGATCCTGGCCGGGGTCCTGTTCTACGGCGGGGCGCTGGAGATGCGCACCTACTTCGTGGACCAGAGGCGCGACCCCGGGGTCTGGGCCGAGTTCTCGGCCGACGAGTACCTCATGGGCAAGGACCTGTGGGCCCTCAACCAGGGGGGCGAACGCACGCGGGGCCTGGTCCTGTCGGCCTGGGCGGACAGCTACACCTTCCGCTTCATGACCTATCCCCAGCGCAACTACGAGCCCTTCCACCTCAGCGACGACATCCCCATACGGGTGGGGCCCGGGGAGCAGGGCGAGAACTTCCTGTACATCCTGGGTGAGGATTACCTGCCCCTGGTCCCGGTGCTGGAGCAGATCTATCCCCGCGGGACCTACCGCGAGGTGCGCCACCCCTACACCCACGACCTGCTGTACTGGACCTATTTCGTGCCCGCGGGCGAGGTCGAGAAGGGGAGGCATCTCGCCGGGGGCTTGCGCGGGCGCTACTACGTCGATCCCCCAGCCCGGGACCCCGCGCATCCTGAGGCGGCGCCGCATTGGGTGGCGGGCACCCGGCGCATCGAGCGGGTGGATCCTTTCATCCTTTTCAATTGGACCCAGACCCCCATCGAGGGGTGGTTCTCGGCGAGTTGGGACGGCACCCTCAGGGTGCCGCGTTCCGGGACCTATGACTTCGAGCTGAGGGCCAACAGCTACGCGAGCCTGAGGATAGACGGCAGGAAGGTGGTGACCCTGCCCTTCCTGCCGGCTGACCGCCAAAAGGCCGATGGGAGCGTCCACCTGTCCGCCGGGCGCCACGCCCTGAGCCTGCGCTACTATGACGCCCGCGGGTACGCCCGGTTGGAGCTGTGGTGGAGGCCGCCGCACGGGGATTGGGCCGTGGTCCCCAGCGGTTCCCTGGCGCCCGGACGCTGAGGCCATGGAGCGCGGGCGCGCCGCTTGGGTGGCCTTGGCCGGCAGGATGGCCGGTCCGGTCCTGGGCGCCTTCTCCGCGGGGCGCCTGAGCTCGGAACTGCCCCACGAGGGCGGGGAGGACCGCCGCGCCTACGCCGCGCTAGAGGCCGTCGCGCGCCTGCTTTTGGGCCTGGCGCCCTGGTTCGGATTGGGGGCCGGGCTGGGGGAGCCGGAGCGCGCCCTTCGGGACGGCCTCTTGGAACAGGCCCGGGGGGGGCTCGCGCGGGCCCTGGACCCGGGTGCCTCCGGGGAGTTGAACTTCTCGCGGGGGCGCCAGCCCCTGGTGGACGCGGCCCTGCTCGCGGCGGCGCTGCTGCGGGCTCCGCGCGCCTTGCTCGACCCGCTCCCGGCCCGGACCCGGGCCGGGCTGGTCGAGGCCCTCCGCGCCACGCGGGCCATCGAGCCGTATTGGAACAATTGGCTTTTGTTCCCGGCGGTGGTCGAGGTCTGCCTGGCGCGGTTGGGGCAGGAATGGCGGGAGGCCCCGGTGGCCGCGGCCCTGCGTATGCACGAGGAATGGTACGTCGGCGACGGCGTCTACTCCGACGGTCCGCGCCTGGCCCTGGACTACTACAACAGCATCATGATCCATCCCTTGCTGCTGGAGGTCCTCGACGGGATCGCGCCGGTGACGCGGCGTTGGGAAGGGCATCGTGCCGCGTTCCTGGAGCGGGCGCGCCGCCACGCCGAATCCCTGGAGCGCCTCATCTCGCCCGAGGGCACCTACCCGCCCTTGGGACGCTCCCTGGCCTACCGGGCGGGCGTGTTCCACCATCTCGGGGTCATGGCCTGGCGCCGGGACTTGCCGCCGTCCCTGGAGCCGGGTGCGGTGCGCTGCGCCCTGGAGGCGGTGTTGGCGCGGCAAATGGGCGCCCCGGGCACCTTCGACGCCGGTGGCTGGTTGACCCTGGGCTTCTCCGGCCACCAGGCCGGATTGGCCGAGGACTACGTCTGCACCGGTTCGGCCTATTTCGCTGCCGCCGCCCTGGTGCCGCTGGGGCTGGCCCCTGGGGAGCCCTTTTGGGCCGCCCCGGACGCGGAGTGGACCTCGCGGCGCCTGTGGGCCGGACGGGAGGCGTCCCGGGACCGCAAGTTGGAGGCCACTCTGCCGGATTAGCGGAGGGTCAAAAAAGGGCCAGTTGGCGCCCGCAGCGGACCGGCCTCGCGCCGGAGGCGCTGAAGGTGGCGGATTCGGCGTCCAGCAGCTTGAGCCCGGCCCGGGAACAGGAGCTCCGGAACAGCCGGTCGGTGGCTTCCCAAAGGGGGCCTCTTCCGGTCATGCGGGCCCCGAACCTGGAATCCTTGAGCGCGCCGCCGCGCATCTGGGCCAGCAGGCTGAGCACCTTGGCCGCGTGCCCGGGCAGCCGTTCTTTGAGGGCCCGGGTGAAGACCTCCTCCACCTCCGCGGGCAGGCGCAGCAGCGTGCGGAAGGCGCTGGTCGCCCCGGCGGCGGCGGCCGCCGCGACCAAGTCCGGGATCTGGGGGTCGTTGAGCCCCGGGATGATGGGAGCGAGCCCCAAGCCCACCCGCACGCCGGCGCGGCTCAGCACACGGATGGTCTCCAGCCGGGCCTGGGGCCCCGGGGCGCCCGGTTCCAGGGCCCGGCAAAGGGACTCGTCCATCCAGGCCAGGCTCACGGTGACATGGACATCGGCTTCGCGGGCCAGCCTCCCCAGCAGGTCCGCGTCGCGCCGGATCAGGGCTCCCTTGGTGATCAGGCACACCGGCTGCGCCCGTTCCAAACAGGCCTCCAGGCAGGCCCGGGTGAGCCCGTAGGAGGCCTCCAGGGGCTGGTAGCAGTCGGTGTTGCCGGAGAACAGGATGGCCTCCCCGGTCCACCCGGGCCGGTCCAACTCCCGCCGCAGCGTCTCGGCGGCGTTGACCTTCACGATGAGCTGGGTCTCGAAGTCCGTGCCCGCGCCGTGGCCCAGCCTCTGGTGCGAGGGCCGGGCGTAGCAGTAGGCGCAGGCGTGGGCGCAGCCGCGGTAGGGATTCAGGCTCCAGCGGAAGCCCACGTCCGGGCTGTCGTTGCGGCTGAGCACCGAGCGGGCGTGTTCTTCCCAGACCCGTACCCGGGCCTCGGGGGCGGGCTCCAGAAGCTCGCGGTGCAAGCTTTCCCAAGGGTTGGGCGGGTTGGAGACGGGTCGCGGCATGGTCGACGCGGAGGGTGGTTGGTGGACCATATTACCATACAAACTTATGGTATTCAAGGGCACCCGTTCCCGGGTGCGGACCCGGGTTGCCGCGCCGCGGCCACGCCCAATGCCGGGCTGGGTGGTTCCGTGTTGGTCGGGGGAGGTCGATCCCGGCCATGACCTGAGGGTCCCCTTGGTCGGAGTGGATTCCAGCGAAACGTCGCGGGCCGGCCTTCCCTGAAGATTCGGTCGGCCGGATGCCGGGTGGCTGGGACGGGGAATCAGGCTCCGGAGAACCACTCCTGGAGCCGGGCCCAGGCGCGCGCATCCAGGGGGCACACCGAGAGCCGGGATTGGCGGAAGAACAAAAGGCTCTGGAACGCGGGATCCGACCTCAGGCGCGCCACCTCCAGGACCTTGGGCAGGTCGCCGGCGAAGGCCACGTCGACGCTGAGCCAGCGCGGGTTGCGCGGGTCGGATTTCGGGTCAAAGGCGGGGTTTTTGGGGTCGAAGGCCGTGGGATCCGGATAGGCCGCCCGCGTGATCCGGCCCCATCCCGCAACGCCGGCCTCCCGGACGTTGCTGTGCCAAAAGGCCACGGGATCGCCGACTCGGGCTTGGCCCAGGAAGTTGCGGGCTTGGTGGTTGCGCACGCCGTCCCAGCGGCAGCGACCCTCGCGCTTGAGGTCGGCGATGGAGTACACGGAAGGTTCGCTCTTGTAGCACCAAGCCGCCGGGCGCGCGGTGTCCTCCGGGACGGGCGCTGGGGAGGGCTTGGGGCGCGGGGCGCCGCTGGGTCGGCTGGGCATGGGCGGGGCCCTCGAGCGGGGTCAGATCCAATAGGCCAGGGCGGCCGCGGCCAGCCCGATGGCGACGGACTTGCCGATCACGGCGAGCGCCTTGCGGCGGTCCATGGCGCGGGAGGCCGAGTCGGCGACGGATTCCGTGCGCCCCAAGGGGCCGAAATTGAAGGCCGATTTCAGGCCGAATCCGGCGCAGAAGCGCTGGGCCGCCTGGAGAAACCCCGAAGCCGCCAGCGTCGCCGGGAAGAACACCGCCGTGCGCCACACGGCCGGGACGTTGAAGGCGAAGCAGCCGGCCGCCAGGGCCAGCCCGGCCGTGAGGCCGGCCCAACCCGAAGCGCGCCGCCGCCGGATTTCGGCCGGACCTATGTTGCAGACCCCGGGGACGTAGCCTTCGTTGGGCATACCGCCTTCCTCAAACCCGGGCCCCGCGTGGACAGGGGACCCGGGCTTGCGAAAATAACCGCGGCCAGGCCCTGGGAGGGGGTGGACCTGGCCGCGTTTGCCGCCGACTGTCGGCCTGGCAGCCGACGGCAAGCTTCACCGCAGGGGGAGTTCCCGGCGGTGGGGATGGTAGGGGGGAGTGGCCTCCGCGATGCGGCGCGCGTCCGCCAAATCGGCGGCGCTGGGATGGACCCGGTAGGCCAGGGACTGGTCCGGGTAGATGAGGTTCGGGTCGCTGATCTCGTCACGGTTTTGCCGGAACAGAAGGGGCCATTCCCAGGGGTCGCCGTAGACCGAATCCTTGGCCGAGATGGTCCACAGGCAGTCGCCCCGGCGCACCCTATAGTGGGCCGTTTCGCCCTGGTCCCAGGTCCTCGGGGAGCTCGCCACCGGGGTCGGGGACGGCGTAGGGGCGGGCTGGACCGGGCGCACCGTCTGACGCGGGGCGCAGCCCAGGGCCAGCAGCGGCACTGTCGCGGAGAGAAGCATCAGGCGGAGCTTGGGAGACATGGAATCCCAGAAGGGGAGGTTGTACCGGGGCCTCCCCGGATATACGTTGCGGAGAGCCCTATAGTTCCCCCCGGTTTCAGCGCCGGTGGGGACCGTTGCCGAGCCGGTTTCGACGTCGCCGGGCGGGGAGGCAAGCCGAAGCCGGGTTTCTCCGCACTGCGGCGCGGCGACGATTTGGCGTATCGTGGTGGGAGGACAACGGCTCCAGCGGTTCGATATGATCTTAACGGACCCAGCGTCCCCTAAATGTATAACATTCCTGCGTGCCTATCCCGAATTGTTTCCCCGGGGCCGCGTCCGGGGGGGCCCGCGGCGCGAAGCCACGGTGCGGCGGCTTTACCTTCCCCAAAAATGGGCTAGGAGAAGGGGGGGGCTTTATGGGATGGTAGTTTGATTTCTGCCCTTCGCTCATGGAACGTTCGTGACCCGGACAACATTCTCCGCAACGTGGGCCGCGGTTCGTCGGCCCTGGCCCTCATGGTCCCGACTCTATTTCCTCGCGGTCGTGGTGGGCGTGGCGGTGGGGACCCTGGCGGTTCTGCTCTATGGGGGAGTCCATTATTTCGAGGACCTGCTGCTCCACGGACCCCTTGGGATGAACGGGGAATGCTCCGGCGTCTTCGCCTTGAGCCCCTGGGGAGTGGCCCTGCTCCTGGGCGTCCCGGCCTTGGGCGGGCTGGGCGTGGGCTTGGTCACCAAGCACCTTTGCGCCGAGGCCGGGGGCAGCGGCACCGGGGACATCCTGCGTTCCTACCATGGGCGCGAAGCGCGCATGGACGGCCGGGTGGTGCCCTACAAGTGGCTGACCTCCTGCCTGAGCCTGGGCACCGGGGGGGCCGGCGGAAACGAGGGACCGGCGGCCCAGATCGGCGCGGCCTTCGCCTCCTGGCTTTCCCAAAGCCTAGGCCTGGGCGTCGCCGAACGCGGATTGCTGTTCACGGCCGGGGTGGCGGCGGGCATCGGCGCGATCTTCCGGGCGCCGCTGGGCGGGGCGCTCTTCGCCTGCGAACTCTACTATTCGATGCCCGAGTTGGAGGGATCGGCCCTGCTGCCCTCCCTCATCGCCTCGGTCAGCGCCTACTTCATCTTCGGCATGGTCTGGGGGTACCAAGCGCTCATCCCCGGCGAGACCCCGTTCACGCTGAGCGTGGAGGGCTTCGCCGTTCTCGCGGGCGTGGCGGCGTTCAGCGCCCTGGCGGCCCGGGCCTTTGTGCGCTGGATCGACGTGTGTTCGCTCCGATTCAAATCCACCCTGGCCCTGCCTTGGAGGCCGGCCATGGGGGGCTTGCTCACCGGGGCCGTGGGCTTGGTCGCCCTGGTGGTGTCCCGCCGCTTTCTGGCCTCGGACGCCCGGGTCCTGACGGTGTTGGGTGAGGGCTATCCCATCCTGGGCTCGGCCGTGACCGCCGGCATCGGAGCCGGTGCGTTGCTGCTGGGGGTGGTCGCCGTGGGCAAGCTTCTGGCTTCGGGGCTGACCGTGGGTTCCGGGGGATCGGTCGGCGTCTTCGCCCCGAGCATGGTCATCGGCGGGTGCCTGGGCGCGGTGGCCTACCTGGGCGCGTCGGCCCTGGGCCTGGGTTCCCTCGGCGCCAAGGCCTGTGTGCTGGGTGGCATGGCCGCGTTCTTCTCCGCCGGGACGGCCTGTCCGCTGGCGTCCCTGGTCATCATCACGGAGGTGGCCCAAGGCTACCATCTGCTGCCCGGCTTGATGTTGGCCGTGGCGGTCGGCTACCTGCTCCGGCCCAAACCGGGGCTGTTCAAGGATCAGTTGGAAAACGGCCTGCAGTCTCCGATGCACCGGGCCGAGGTGGAGGGCGCGTTCTTCGCCTCCCGCCGGGTGGGCCAAGTGTGCCGGCGTGAAGGCGTGGTCCGGCTCCGGCCCGGGGCGGTTCCCGCGGCGCAATGGAAGGCCCTCGGGGACCAACTCTGCGCGCCCCTGGTGGACCGGAACGGGGCCTATCGCGGAGCGCTCCGCTTGGCGCCGCCGGAATTCCGCGGGTCCGCTCCGGCGAAGGCGGTCCCCCAGCCTTCCGTGAAGGCTCTGCATGCCGACCAGTTGCTGGGAGAGGGGCTGCACGCCTTGCGCCAAAGCGGTTGCGACGAGCTTCCGGTACTGGACGCGCAAGGAGCCTTGGTCGGGCTGTTCGGCTATAGGGATCTGGTGCCTTAAGTTGGACCGCGGTCCCTTGGCTCGGTTTGGTTGATTCCGGAACAAAAAGCATTGAGTCGCTGAACCAATTTTAGTTTATTTTATTTTGCATTTATTTGTTATCGGTTAGATTAAGCTGGTTAATTTGTAATTTATGGACCTAAAAATTTTATTAAATACAAATATTCATAAGCAAATGTGACTTTTAGGTATGCCGTATATATCCAGCATATGAGGGCCAAGGTTTAATTGTGACAAAATTTTCATCTTAATTTTATCGATAATAAAAATTATGAATTGATTCTGTGCTTGTTTGGCTTTTTTAAGTGTCATACTTTCTAAAGCGTTGGATCGCACGCTCCCCGATCGGAAAGCCCCATGCCCGATACCTTGCCCGTGCTATTGATCCCGGGAACCGTGGCCGGAGTGTCCTTGGTGCTGCCTTTGGCCGGCATCAGGGCCGTGTTCCGGCCGCTGCCCGTGCGTCCGGTCCCGGGAAGTCCGGAAGGCGTCCTGGGTTTGGCGCGGATCCGCGGGCAGGAGACCCCGGTCCTGGATCTGGAGCGGCTGCTGGGGGCGGAGGCGTCCCACGAGGCGACGCGATTCGTCCATATGGGTCCGGCCGAACCCGGGGTCGCCTTGGCCGTCCGGGAGGCCTGCCGGACCACGCGCTTGCGGTTGGGGGAACTCAAGGCTCTTCCGGCCCTTCTGGCGGACGCCGCCCCGGCCTTGAGCGCCCTGGTCCGCCTCGACGGGGGGCTGGGGCTGGTGCTGGGCGACGTCCGCCTCCTCACGGAGGGGCGCCGGAGCATCGCTGAAGGGCAAGGGAAGGGCCATGGTCCAGCCTGAGCTCGCGGCGTTCCGGTCGGCGGTTTCCGCGCGCCTGGGACTGCGCTTCGGGGACGACAAGGGGGCCTTGCTGGAGGAGGCCCTGCGCGCGCGCGCCCGGGCCGCGGGCCGCCGACCCGCGGACTATGTCGAGGCCCTTCAACGGAACGGCTCGCCCTCCGAGGACGCGGCGTTGGCCGGGCTCCTGGCGGTGACGGAAACCTGCTTCTTCCGGGAGCCCGCCCATTTCGCCATCCTTGCCGACGAGGTGCTCCCGCGGCTGCGCGCCTCCGGGACTGCGCCGCGCCTACTGTCGGCCGCCTGCGCCTCGGGGGAGGAGGCCTACAGCCTGGCGATCCTGCTGAAGGAACGCCTCCCCGAGGGGGCCCCGCGCCTCCCGGTGCGGGCCGTGGACCTGCATCCCGGGGCCCTGCGCGCGGCGCGGCGCGGGGTGTATCCCGAGTGGTCCCTCAGGGGTGTGGACGCGGGCTTAAGGGCGAAGTATTTCGTCCCGGAGGGCAAGGGCTTCGCCCTGCGCGCCGACTTGGCGGCCCTGGTGCGCTTCGAGAGCCGCAACCTGGCGCGCGAGGACCCCGAATTATGGGCGCCGCGGTCCCTGGACGCGGTGTTCTGCCGCAACCTCCTGATGTACTTCGAACCGGCCGCGGCCGCGGCACTGGTGGCGCAAATCGCCCGCGCATTGGCTCCGGGCGGGAGGCTGTTCCTCGGGCAGGCCGAAAACCTCCACGGCATGGGCCGGGCCTTCCGGACGGTCCCGTCGCACGGCGCCTTTTGCTACGAGCGTCTGCCGGATTCCGCCATCCCCAGCGGGCCCGGCGAGGGGGGCGGCTGGGTCGGGGCCATCGCCGATTCCGCGGGGCGCGTGCGGGCCCTTTCGCGGTCCCGGCGTCCCGCCGAGCGGGCGCGGGCCGCGCCGGACTTGGCCGCGGTCCGGGATCTCATGGCGCGGGAGCGCTACACCGAGGCCCTGGAGGCCCTGGGGGGACCCGGCGGCGGCGAGCGGCGCGGGGAGGCGCTGCTGACGCGGGCCGCCGTCCTGGCCCAGTTGGGCCGCGTGGACGAGGCCCGCATCGCCTGCGCCCGGCTGCTCAAGCGCCGCGAATGCCGCGCGGGGGCCCACTACATCGCGGCGCTGTGCCACGAACACGCCGACCAGCCGGAACTGGCCCGCGAGCAAAACCAGGCCGCGCTGCGCCAGGACCCGGACTTCGCGCCGGCGCTGCTGCACCTGGGGATGCTGGCCCGCCGCCTCGGCGACCTAGCCGCAGCCAGGGAATGCTTCACGCGGGCCCTGCCGCTGCTGGAGCGCGAGGATCCTGGGCGCATCGCGCTCTACGGGGGCGGCTTCACCCGGGAGGGCTTGGTCAAGGTCTGCCGGGGCGCCCTCGACGAAACGGGGGTGGCGTGAAGCCGGCCGGGGGGCGCGTGCCCGAGGCGCGGCGCCTGCGCAAGGAGTTCGATCGCGGCTTCGCCGAGCCGCAGCCCGACCTTGAGCCCGGCGGGGCGGCGCTGCTGGCGCTTCGCGCGGGCGGGCTGGATTGGGCCCTGCCCCTGGACGGGCTGGGGTTCCTGACCCGGGCCGTGGAGGTCGCGCCCTATGCCGGGTGCCACCCGGCCTTTCGGGGCCTGGCGACGCTGCGCGGGGAGGCCGTCCCGGTCTGGGATTTGGCCGCGCTGCTGGGCCTTCCGGCGCGGGAAAGCGCGGCGCCTTGGCTGGCCCGCGGCGCGGGTGCCGATCCCTGGGCCCTGGCCTTCGAGGCCCACGCGGGATTGGTCCGGCCCCGCGCGGGGGAGGTGGCGGACGTTCCCGACGCCGGCGGCGCCGGGGGCTTCGCCCGGGGCGTCCTGCGCCTGGGCGGCGCGCGGCGCGCCATCCTGGACTGGGGCCGCCTCAGGGCGGCCGTTCTCAAGGCGAAAGGGGAGACATGAGCGCGAGCGGATGGACCGTGGGCAGGCGCCTCCTGCTGGCGTTCGCGGCCGCGGCCGCGACCCTGCTGGCCCTGGCGGGACTCGGGTACGGGGGGCTGCGGCGCCTCATCGACAACGACCGGTGGGTCGAACATTCCGAGAAGATCCGCCGCGACCTTTCGGCGGAATGGGCGTCCGTGACCGAGGCGGTGGCCCAGGAGCGCGGCTACCTGGTCACGGGGGACCCCGGGTACCTGGGCCCCTACGCAGCCGCGGCCGCCAAGGCCCGCTCCACCGAGGACGACCTGGGGCGGCTGTTCGCGGACAACCCCGGGCAGGAGGGGCGCCTCGCCGCGCTGGAGCCCCTGGTGGCCCGACGCCTGGGCCGCCTCGCCTTGGAGCTGGCGGCCCGCCGTGGGCGCGCGCCCAGGGCGGGCCGCGCCGCGGACGCGCGGGACGACGAGAGGGCCATGGACGACATCCGGACCGCCATCGCCGGGATGGACGCCGCGGAACTCGGCCTTTTGCGGGAGCGCTCGGCGGCCGCCGAGGCCAGCTCCCGGGCGGAGCGCACGGTGATCGCCTGGGGGGGCTTGGCCGGGATCGCGCTCATCGGCCTCATCGGCGCCCTCATCGCCGCGTCGCTCACCCGCCGGGTGGGCTCCTCGGTGGGCCGGATCCAGTCGTCGGCCCAGGAATTGCGCGCGGCCGCCAACCAGCAGGCCTCGGCCGCGCGCGAACAGGCGGCCTCCCTCGGGGAGATCTCCACGACCATCGGCGAACTGCTGGTCACCTCGCGCCAGATCGCCGGGAGCGCCCAGCGCGTGGCGCGCATCGCCGCGGAGGCCTCGGCGGCGGCCGACGGCGGCGGCCGCACCGTGGAGCGCTGCCGGGATTCCATGGCCGCCATCCGGGCCCAGGTCGACGCGGTGGTCGCCCACATGCTCGAACTGGGGCGGAAATCCCAGCGCATCGGCGGGGTCGCGGAGATCATCACGGAACTCTCCGAGCAGACCAACATCCTCTCCATCAACGCCGCGGTGGAGGCCGCCGGGGCCGGGGAGCATGGCCGGCGTTTCGCCGCGGTCGCCGAGGAGATCCGCAAGCTCGCCGACCGGGTGGGCGCCTCCACGCGCGAGGTCCGCTCCCTGATCGAGGAGGTGCGTTCGGCGCTCAACGCGGCCGTGGTCGCCACCGAGGGAGGCTCCAAGGCCGTGGAAACCGGGACCTCCCAGTTCTCCGAGGTCGCGGGGGCCTTCCACGGCATCGCCGCCCTGGTGGGGACCTCCCGGGAGGCCGCCCGGGAGATCGAGCTGTCCACGCAGCAGCAGGCCACCGCCGTGGACCAGGTGACGGTGGCGGTGGCGGGGGTGGCCCAGGCCAGCCGGGAGGGCGAGTCGGGATCTGCCCAGATCCTCCAGACCGCGGGGGAATTGTCGGCGTTGGCCTCGGAACTGGCCCGGGTCATCCGCAGCCGGCCGGCCGGGGAGGCCTAGCGCGTGCCCGCGCGCGACCCGCTCCGGTACTTCCGGGTCGAGGCCCGTGAGCTGTTGGACGGCCTGCGGCGGGGGCTCGCGGGCCTGGCCGAGGGGGACCCGACCGCGATCGCCGAGGTGCTGAGGCACGCCCACACCCTCAAGGGAGCCGCCCGCGTGGTGGGGGAGGGCGGATTGGCCGAATGGGCCCACCGGCTGGAGGGCGAACTCCAGGGGCCGGGGCCCGTCGATCCGGGACGGCTGGAGGGGATCCTGCGGGAGATCTCCGGCGGCGTGGACCGGCTGAACCCGGCCCCGGACCGCTCCGGGCAAGGGTCCGCCGCCGCGCCCGGCGAGGGATCTCCCGCGCCCCGGGCCGACACGGTGCGCCTGGAGGTCTCCGAGATCGACGGCGCTCTCGCCGCCCTGCGCGAGGCCCGCGCCGCGTTGGAGGCCTGCGAGGCCCTCCTGGAACCCCTGCGGCCCGCCCCCAAGCCCGGCGCGCCGGGCCCGTCCGGCGGCCGGGAGGCCGGCGTCGAGGCGCTCCGGTCCGGCCTGGAGCGGGTCCGGGGCGCCTTGGCCGAGGCCTTGGGCCGCGCCGGGCGTCTGCGGCTGGCGCCGACCTTGGCGCTTTTGGAATACCTGGAGCGCGCGGCGGTGGATGCGGCCCGGTTCCAGGGCAAGCAGGTCCGCTTCGTGGCGGAGGGGACCCTGGAGCGCATGGACTCCGCGGTGTTGGCCGGGCTCAGCGAGGCCCTCCAGCACCTGGTGCGCAACGCCGTGGTCCACGGCATCGAGGCGCCCGGGGAGCGCGTCTCCCGCGGCAAGCCGCCCCAGGGCGTGGTCGCCGTGCGCATCGATCGCGTCGCGACGGGGGTGTGCGTCACGGTCAGCGACGACGGGGCGGGCCTGCGGCCCGGGGAGGTCGCCCGGGTCGCGCGCGAGCGCGGCGTGCTGGGAGGGGAGGCGGGCCCGGCCCTGGACCACGCGGCCGCCGCGGAGCTCCTTCTGGGGGGCGGACTGAGCACCGCCGCCACTGTGTCGGCCCTGGCGGGTCGGGGCCTGGGGCTGGGCGCGGCCCGCGCCGGCGTCGAGGCCCTGGGCGGAACCTTGGCCTTGAGGCCGCGGCCGGGGGGCGGCACGGTCTGCGAGATCGCCCTGCCGGAGTCCCTGGCCGCCCTGCGCACCCTGGCGCTCCAGGCGGGCGGGCATAAGGCCCTGATGCCGTTCCCGGAGGTGCGCGAGATGTTCCCCCTGCGCCCCGGGGACGTCGCCGCCGCCCCGGGCGGCGCCGGGGCGGTGGTGCGGCGGGGGGGCCGCGAACGCCCCTACCTGGCCTTGGGCGGGCTCCTGCGCACCGGACCCCCGGCCGCGGCCCCGGCCGGGTTGGGTGTCCTGGTGGGCGCACCGTCGGGCGGGATGGTGCTGGGCGTGGACCTGGCCCTGGAGGTGCGCGAGAGCGTGGTGCGGCCCCTGCCGGTGTTCGCGCCGCGGCCGCGCTTCCTGCGCGGGGTCTGCCTGGACCCGGGCGGGGGCGCCTTGCCCGTGTTGGATGCCGCGGGCCTGGAGGCCGTGGCCTCCGAGGGCGGTCCTCCCCCGGCGGTGGAGACGCCACCCGGGGACCGGGGGCCCATCCTGGTGGTGGACGATTCACTCACCACGCGGGTGCTCCTGAGGGGCATCCTGGAGGCGGCGGGCCACGAAGTCGACCTCGCGGCCTCGGGGGAGGAGGGGCTGGCCAAGGCGCGGGGCGGGCGCCACCGCTTGGTGCTCGCCGACGTGGAGATGCCCGGAATGGACGGCTACGCCCTGCTGCGGGCCCTGGCCGCCGAGCCCGGGCTCGCCGGGCTCCCCGCCATCCTGGTGACCTCGCGTTCCAGCCCCGAGGACCGGGCCCGGGGCGCCGCCGCGGGGGCCCGCGACATCATCGTCAAGGGCGAGTTCGACCAGCGGCGGCTTTTGGAGAGCGTCCGGGAGGCCCTGGCGTGGGGCGCCTGAGGGTGCTGGTGGTGGACGACTCGGCCACGGTGCGGGCGCGCCTCGCCGAGGCCCTGGCGGCCCGGCCCGGGGAGTTCGAGCTGGCTGGCCTGGGCGCGGACGGCGGGGAGGCGGTGGAATTGTGCCTGCGCCTCAAACCCGACGTGGTCAGCCTGGACCTGGCGATGCCGGGGATGGGCGGCCTGGCCGCCACCGAGCGGATCATGGCCTACCGCCCCACGCCCATCCTGGTGGTGTCGGCCTCAACGAACCGGGGGGAATCGCTGCGCACCCGCGACGCCCTCGCCGCCGGCGCGGTCGACGTCCTGGAGAAGCCGCGCCCCGGCGAGGACGCCGCGGCGTGGGACGCGCGCTTCGCCGAGTCCCTGCGCATGGCCGCACGGGTGCGCGTGGTCACGCACCTCCGGGCGCGGCTGGGGCGGCCGCGGGTGCGCCCGGCGGTCCCCATGGCGCGGGCCGTGCTTCTGGGGGCCTCCACCGG
>DAIDJD010000022.1 GCA_027451505.1 candidate division FCPU426 bacterium | reverse complement strand
GGAATGCGGTCGCCTTCCTTGCGGGTCAAAGCCTTGAAGCCGGCCATCAGCGCCTTGGTGACGGTCCCGGGAGTCCCCGAGCCGATGGCGCGGCCATCCAGGCTGGTCACCGGCACGATCTCCGCGGCCGTGCCGGTCATGAAGGCCTCCTGGGCGGTGTAGATGTCGTAGCGGGTGAAGGGCTCCTCCGAGGCCGGCAGGCGGCGCCGGGCGGCCAGCTCCAGCACCGCGCCCCGGGTGACGCCCTCCAAGGCGCCCTGCCACGTGGGGGGCGT
Organism: candidate division FCPU426 bacterium; assembly: GCA_027451505.1. Taxonomy (GTDB): domain Bacteria; phylum Oederibacteriota; class JAJYGY01; order JAJYGY01; family DAIDJD01; genus DAIDJD01. Next base: position 16,403 of record DAIDJD010000022.1, on the reverse strand, counting down.
GAGCAGGCGGCCCTTGCGCAGGATGAAGAGGTTGTCGGCGGTGCATTCGGCCACGTAGCCGTCCTGGGTCAAAAGCACGGCCTCAAGGGCTCCCCGCTGGCCCGCCTCGATCTTGGCCAGGATGTTGTTGAGGTAGTTGAGGCTCTTGATCTTGGGGCTGAGGGCCTCGCTGACGTTGCGCCGGGTGGGCACCGTGATGAGGGCCATGCCGTCGCGGTAGGTGGCTTCCGGGTAGAGGCGGATGTGGTCGGTGATGATGAAGTAGGTCGGCCGGGCGCACTGGCTCGGGCTCAGGCCCAGGTCCCCGATCCCCCGGGTGAACACGGGCCGGATGTAGGCGTCCTTGAGGTGGTTGGCCGCCAGGGTGCGCAGAATCTCCGCGCGCAGGGCCTCGCGGGCCAGGGGCGGCTCCAGCAGGATGGCCTTGGCCGAATCGTAGAGCCGATCCAGGTGCTGCCCGAGCCGGAACACACGCCCGGCGTAGGCGCGGATGCCCTCGAAGACCCCGTCACCGTAGAGCAGCCCGTGGTCGAAGACCGACACCACCGCCTGTTCCTTGGGCACCAGCTTGCCGTTCAGGTTCACCAGCATGACCGCTCCGTTCAAGGGACGATGGCGCCGTCTTCCATGCGGACCAGGCGGTCGGCCCGGGCCGCCAGATCGGCGTTGTGGGTGACCAGCACCACGGCGCGCCCGCCCTCCCGGGCGGCTTGGCGCAGCAGGCCGAAGACGGCCTCGGAATTGGCCTTGTCGAGGTTGCCGGTGGGCTCGTCGGCCAGGACCACCGCCGGGTCGCCCACCAGCGCCCGCGCCACCGCGGCCCGCTGCTGCTCGCCCCCGGAGAGCTCGCCGGGGCGGTGCCCCAGGCGTTTGCCCAGGCCCATGGACTCCAGCAGGGCGCGGGCCCGCCGACGCGCCTCTCCGGCCGGGACCCCGGCGATGCGCAGCGGGAGGGCCACGTTGTCGGCGGCCCCGAATTCGGGAAGCAGGTGGTGGTACTGGAACACGAACCCGAGGTGCCGATTGCGCAGGCGCGAAAGAGAGGCGTCGTCGAGCCTGAACAGGGGCTGGTCCCCGACCCACACCTCGCCCTGGGTGGGCCGGGCCAGGCCGCCGAGCAGGTACAGCAGGGTGGTCTTGCCCGCGCCGCTGGGCCCCACCACCGCGCAGAGCTCGCCCGGGGCCACCGAGAAGTCCACGCCCCGGAGGGCGCGCGTGGTGGAGGAGCCGTCGCGCGAGTAGGCCTTGGCCAGCCCCGCGGCCCGGATCGCCGGCCTATTCATACCGGATGGCCTCCACCGGGTCGAGGCGGGCGGCGCGCAGGGCCGGGTAGACGGCCGCCAGCAGGCAGGTGAGGAAGGCCACCGAGCCCGCCACCGCGAGGTCGGAGCCCATGACCTGGACCGGCAGGTTGTCGATGTAGTACACCGACCCGCCGCCGGGGATGCGGATGGGGAAGGTGGCGATGATCCAGCACACCGACAGGCCCAGGGCGAAGCCCAAAGCGCCCCCGGCCAGGCCGATGTAGAGCCCTTCCAGCAGGAAGACCCTCAGGATGCCCCCCTGGGGGAAGCCCAACCCCCTGAGGATGCCGATCTGCTTCTGCTTCTCCATGACCACCATCACCAGGGTGGAGACGATGTTCACCGCCGAGACGAGGACCATGCAGCCCAGGATGAGGAACATGATCATCTTCTCCATGGCCAGGGCCTTGAAGAGGTTCTCGTTCATGCGCTGCCAGTCCGCGGCCCAGAAGCTGTCCCCGTTGTCCATGGCCTGGATCGCGGAGGCCACCCGGGGCGCGTCGGCCAGGCTCCGGGTGCGCACGGCGATGGTGTTGACCGCGTCCGGGGCGTCGAAGAGGCGCTGGGCGTCGGCCAAGCGCAGGTAGGCCAGGGAACTGTCGTATTCGTAGTATCCGGTCCGGAAGATGCCGGCGACGCGGCCCTTGTCCATGCGCGGCATGAGGCCCACGGCGGTGGGCCGGAACACCGGGGAAAAAAGGTCCACCCCGTCGCCGACGCCGACGTCCAACTGCCCGGCGAGCTCGGATCCGAGCAGCACCGGCGAGGGCGGCGCCCCGCCTTCGTCCGGGCCGGGGCCCTCGTCCGCGAACGGCGGGAGCCCGCCGGTTCCGCCCGTTCCGGCCGCGGCGGCCCCGTTCGGCGCGCCGGCCTGGGCCGCCGGGCTGAGGGCGTCCAGGCTGCCCTTGACCATGTCCCGAGCCAACCCCCCCACGGAAACCTGCTGGACGGGATCGATGCCCTGGGCCACCACCCCGGTCACCCCGCCGCGGCTCTTGAGCATGATCTGGCCCTGCCAATACGGCGAGACCGCGACCACCCCGTCGACGGCTCGGATGCGCACGCACAGCCGGCGCCAGTCGGGGATGCCGCGCTTGCCGTAGGCGTTGACGAGCACGTCGGCGTTCGTGCCCACGATGCGGTCGCGGATGTCCCGTCGGAACCCGTTCATCACCGAGACCACGATGATGACCCCGGCCACGCTCACGGCGACGCCCAGGACGGCGATGAGCCCGATGAGGTTGATGAAGCCCCGGCCCCGTTTGGGCGCAAGGTGCTGGGCGGCCAGGGCCGCCTCCAACCCGGGGTTCACGCTCACGCCGCCCCCGCGCGCGGGCGCATGTGCGGGAAGAGCAGGACGTCACGGATGGAGGCGGCGTCCGTCAGCAGCATCACCAAGCGGTCGACACCCAGGCCCATGCCGCCCGCCGGGGGCATCCCGTGCAGGAGCGCGCGCACGAAGTCCTCGTCCAGGACATGGGCCTCCTCGTCCCCGCCCTCGCGGGCCTTGAGCTGGTCCAGGAAGCGGCGGTGCTGGTCCAGGGGGTCATTGAGCTCGGAGAACCCGTTGGCGATCTCGCGGCCGGCCACGAACAGCTCGAAGCGGTCGGCCAGCTCCGGAGCGTCGGGTTTGCGCTTGGCCAGGGGGGAGATCTCCACCGGATAGTCGGTGATGAAGACCGGCTCCCAGAGCTGGGGTTCCACCAGGGCCCCGAAGAGGGCCTCCAGACGCTTTCCCGGGGTCAGGGCCGCGCGCTGGGCGGGCCCCAGGTCGGGGAGCAGGCGCTTGAGGCCAGCGTCGTCCAGGGCCTCGGGGTCCGGGACCCCGCCGAGCTCCTGCACGGCCTGGCGCATGGGCAGGCGGCGGAAGGGCGGCGTGAGGTCCAGCGGCCGGCCCTGGTACTCAAGGTCGCAGCGGCCGCGCGCGGCCATCGCGGCGGCGGCGATCAGGCCCTCGGTGAGCGCCATCATGGCCGCCCCGTCGGCGTAGGCCTCGTAGACCTCGAGCATGGTGAACTCGGGGTTGTGCCGCGGGCTGAGGCCCTCGTTGCGGAAGTTGCGGTTGACCTCGAAGACCTTCTCGTAGCCGCCCACCAGCAGGCGCTTGAGGTAAAGCTCGGGGGCGATGCGCAGGTAGAGGTCCAGGTCCAGCGCGTTGTGGTGGGTCACGAAGGGACGCGCGGCGGCCCCGCCCGCGAGGGCCTGCAGCATGGGCGTCTCCACCTCCATGAAACCGCGGGAGGCCAGTTCGGAGCGCAGCGACGCCACCGCCAGGCTGCGCCTGCGGAAGGCCGCGCGGGTGTCCTCGTTGGCCATGAGGTCGAGGTAGCGCTGGCGGTACCGCAGTTCGGTGTCTTGGAGGCCCGACCACTTGTCGGGGGGGGGCAGCAGGGCCTTGGCCAACAGGGTCAGCCCGCGGGCCTCCACGGTGAGCTCCCCGGTGCGGGTGCGGAAAAGGGGGCCCTCCACCCCCAGGATGTCCCCCAGGTCCAGGCGCTTTACGACGGCGTCGAAGACGGACTCGCCGAGCAGGTCGCGCTTGAGGTAGGCCTGGAGCCGCCCATCGCCCCCGGTGAGCACGCCGAAACCGGCCTTGCCCTGCAGGCGCAGGGCCGCCAGACGCCCGGCGACCCGCACCACGGGTCCGGGCCCCGCGGCGAAGGTCTCCCCGGCGAAGCCGGTCTGGACCTCCTCCAACGTGTGCGTGCGGGGGAAGGCGCCGCCGTAGCAGGGCACCCCGGCCCCGGCGAGCGCGTCGGCCTTGTGCTTGCGTTCGAGGTAGTACGGATCCTGGAAGTCCTTCACATCGTTCCCTTGGGGGCGGCCCGCGGGCCGCGAAACGTCGACGATACCACCGCCGTGGGCGGCGCGGGAAGGGCAAAGCGCCCTCCGGGTCCGCCAAGCCGACGGCCGGACCCGGGGTTCAGTAGGCCAGGTAGGGCCCCAGCCACTTCTCGGCCTCCTGGGGCGTCCAACCTTTGCGGCGCGCGTAGTCCGCGACTTGGTCGCGGGCCAAGCGCCCGACCGCGAAGTAGCGGCTCTCGGGATGGGCGAAGTACAGGCCGCTGACGCTCGCCGCCGGGCTCATGGCGAAGCTCCCGGTCAGGGAGATCCCGGCGGCCGACTCGGCGCCGAGCAGACGCCACAACGCGGCCTTCTCGGCGTGGTCCGGCGCGCTGGGATAGCCCATGGCCGGGCGTATGCCCCGGTACCGCCCGGCCAAGAGGTCCTCAAGGGCCGGCTCGCCCCGCTCCCCGATGCCCCAGGCCCGGCGCACCTGGAGGTGCAGGTATTCGGCGTAGGCCTCGGCCAGGCGGTCGGCCAGGGCCTGGACGAGGAGGCCGCTGTAGTCGTCGCCGCCGCGCTTCAGGGACAGCGCGTAGTCCTCCAGTTCCGGCCCGGTGGTGCAGGCGAAGGCCCCCAGGCTGTCGAGGCGGCCGGACCCGCGGGGGGCCACGAAATCGGACAGGCACAGCATGGGCTCCCCGGGCCTCAGGTCCTGGGTCTGGCGCAGGAAACGCAGCACCTCCAGGACCTTCGCGCGCCCCTCGTCCCCGTAGATTTCGATGTCGTCGCCCACGCTGTTGGCGGGCCACAATCCGGCCACCGCCCGGGGGTGGGCCCGGCGGTTGCGGATGATGTCCTCAAGCAGGCGGCGCCCGTCGGCGAACAGGGCCCGGGCCTGCTCCCCGTAGGTCGGGTGGTCCAGGACCTGGGGGTAGCGGGCCTTGAGTTCCCAGGCGAGGAAGAAGGGGGTCCAGTCGATGAATTCGACCAGCCGCTCCAGCGGCGGCTCGGGCCAGGCCTGGGCGCCCCAGCGCGCGGGCCGGGGGAGGTCGGCCGAGGCCCAATCCAGCTTCAGGCTCCGCGCGCGCGCGTCCTGGAGCGGCAGGATGGGCGCCTTCCCGGCCTTGTCGGCCTCGTGGCGGCGGCGGGCCTGCTCGTAGAGCGCGCCCAGTTCCTCGAGGAAGGCCGCGCGGGTGCCGGGATTCTTGAAGGCCGAAAGCACCCCCACCACCAGGCTGGCGTCGGCGACGTGGACCGTGGGCCCGCTGTATTTGGGGGCCAACCGCACCGCGGTGTGGGTGCGGCTGGTGGTCGCGCCCCCGATGAGCAGGGGCACGGTGAAGCCCAGACGCTCCATCTCCTCGGCGTTGCTGGCCATCTCGTCGAGGCTGGGGGTGATGAGCCCGCTGAGTCCGATGAAGTCGACGTTCTCGCGGCGCGCGGTCTCGAAGATGCGCCCGGCCTCCACCATGACGCCGAGGTCGATGACCTCGTAACCGTTGCACGCCAGCACCACGCCCACAATGTTCTTGCCGATATCGTGGACGTCCCCCTTCACCGTGGCCAGCAGGACCTTGCCCCGCCCGGCGCCCCCGGCCGCCTCCCGCGCGGCGCGCATGGCCGGTTCCAGCCAGGCCACCGCCTTCTTCATCACGCGGGCGCTCTTGACCACCTGGGGCAGGAACATCTTGCCTTCGCCGAAGAGCTCCCCCACGGCGCGCATGCCGCCCATCAAGGGCCCTTCGATGACCTTGAGGGGCTCCTGGAGGTCCTCCAACGCCTCGCGGGTGTCGGCCTCGATGAAGGCGTCGATGCCGTGCACCAAGGCGTGGGACATGCGCGCCTCGTAAGGCAGCGACCGCCAGGCGTCCTCCTCCCGCCGGGGCCCCCCGGCGGCCGCGCCCTTGTGCCGGTCGGCCTCCTCGAGCAGGCGTTCGGTGGCGTCCGGGCGCCGGTTGAACAGCACGTCCTCGACGCGCTCCTTGAGCACCGGGTCGAGGTCCTCGTACACGGCCAGCATGCCGGCGTTGACGATGCCGAAGTCCAGCCCGGCCCGGATGGCGTGGTACAGGAAGCAGGAATGCATGGCTTCGCGCACCGCTTGGTTGCCGCGGAAGCTGAAGCTGACGTTGCTCACGCCCCCGGAAAAGTGCGCCCCAGGGCAGGCCCCACGGGCCTCGGCGACGGCCGCGAAAAAATCCGCGGCGTAGGTGGCGTGCTCGGGCAGCCCGGTGGCCACGGTGAGCACGTTGAGGTCGAAGATGATCTCCTCGGCCGGGAACCCGGCCTCCCGGGTGAGCAGTTCGTAGGCCCGCCGGGCGATGCGCACCTTGTCGTCCTTGGTCGCGGCTTGGCCCCTCTCGTCGAAGGCCATGACCACCGCAGCGGCTCCGTAGCGCCGCACCATGCGGGCCTTCTCCAGGAAGGGCCCCTCGCCCTCCTTGAGGCTGATGCTGTTGACGATGCCTTTCCCCTGCAGGCACTGCAGGCCGGCCTCCAGGACGGACCATTTGCTGGAATCGACCATCACCGGCACCCGGGCGATGTCCGGTTCCCCGGCGACGAGGTTCAGGAAGCGCCGCATGCAGGCCTCGCCGTCGAGCAGCCCCTCGTCGAAGTTCACGTCGATGAGGTTGGCGCCGTTGGCGACCTGCTGACGGGCCACCTCCAGGGCGTCCTCGAACCGGCCATCCAGGACGAGTTGCTTGAAGCGCGGGCTCCCCGTGACGTTGGTGCGTTCCCCCACCACCGTGAAGGTGCCGGGCTGGGGGGCGTAGGGCTCCAGGCCGCTCAGCAGGAGGCCCCCGGCGGGACGGGGGATCCGACGCGGCGGGAGCCCGCGCAGGCGCTGGACCACGAGGGCGAGGTGTTCGGGGGTGGTGCCGCAGCATCCGCCGGCGATGTTGAGCAGGCCCTCGCGCGCGAGGGCCTCCAGGGCCGCCGCGGTGGCCTCGGGGGTCTCGTCGTAGCCGGTCTCGCTGAGCGGATTGGGGAGCCCGGCGTTGGGGTAGCAGTGCACATGGGTGTCGGCGAGGCCCGCCAGGGACTTGACGTAGGGTCGCATCGCCTCGGCGCCCATGGCGCAGTTGATCCCGACGCACATCGGCCGGGCGTGGCGCAGCGAGGCCCAGGCCGCCTCGATGGTCTGGCCGGCGAGCATGCGGCCGCTGCGGTCGGTGATGGTGAGGCTCAGCATCAGCGGGACCCGGCGGCCCCGGCGCTCGAACACCCGCTCCGCGGCGAACAGACAGGCCTTGAGGTTGAGCGTGTCGATGGTGGTTTCGGGCAGCAGCAGGTCCACCCCGCCGTCGACGAGGGCCTCCACCTGCTCCTCGTAGGCGGCCACCACCGCCTCCCAGGTGACGGACCGGACGTCCGGCCGATTGACGTCCGAACTGAGGCTGAGGGTCTTGGCGAGGGGGCTGATGGATCCGGCCACGAACAGGGGCCGGCCCTGCAGTCGGGACTGCTCCTCGGCCACCGAGCGGGCCAGGGCCGCCGCGGCCAGGTTCAACTCCCGCGCCAGCGCCTCCATGCCGTATTCCGCCAGGGTCGTGCGCACGGAGTTGAAGGTGCAGGTCTCGACGATGTCGCAGCCGACCTCGAAGTAGGCGCGGTGGATGCCCGCGATGAGCTCGGGCCGCGTCAGCACCAGGAGGTCGTTGAGGCCCTTCAGGGGGGTGGGCCAGTCGCGGAAGCGCTCCCCGCGGTAGTCCGCCTCGGTGGGCCGGGACCGCTGGATCATGGAGCCCATGGCCCCGTCGAGGAACACGATGCGTTCCCGGAGCAGGGCCTCGAGGTCGCGCAGGGAATCGGGATGGGGCAAGGGGGTGGGGGAGGACATGGGGGGGTGTTCTTTCGCCGCCGTTCCGTGCTAGGATAGCCGCATTCAGGGTACGGCCCCGCGGGAACGGGCGGGCCGCGGGGCGGCCCATTGTGCCACAGCGCCGCGCCCCGCGCCAGGAGGCTCGTCACCACCGCATGCGCGACGACACCGGAGACCTGAGCGACGATCGCTTGGCGACCCTGGCCCGCGCCGGGGACGCGGAGGCCTGGGAGACCTTCTTCCGCCGCCACGCGGGCCGCCTCCTGGCGTACTGCCACCGCCTATGCGGGGATCCCTCCGAGTCCCGGGCGGCCTTCCTGGACGCGGCCGGGGACGCTTGGTACCGGGTGCGGTCGGACCCTTCCCAGAGGCCCGTCACGGTCGCCTTCGCCGCCGCCACCCGGCGCTGCGCCCGGGCTCCCCTCGCACCGCAGGGGTCCCGCGCCCCACGGCCGCGGGACCCCGCGAGCCTTGAGGCGCGCGCCGACCGCCTCCACCGGGCCCTGCTGGGCCTGCCGTTCCCGGAACGGGCGGCCCTGGGCCTGTGCTACTTCGACAACCTGCCTTGGTCCGAGGCGTCCCGCTGCCTGGGGCCCGATGGCGCCGACCCGCGGACCCTGTGCGCGCGCGGATACGCCGCTCTCACCCTCGCCTTGGGGCCCGGCTTCCTTTCCGAGGGGCTCGACTAGGGTGCCCGACGAACGCGATGCGCTCCTTCTGCTGGACCACGACAAGGGAAGCGGCCCGGGCCGGCGCCCCGCCCAGGGCCGGGATTGGCTGGAGTTCGAGGCCTTGCGCGCATTGGCCTTGGAGGCCGCCCCGCTCCCGGAGGAACGCCTGCTGCGCGAGGCGCTGGAGCGCTGCCGTAGCCTCGCGGTGCGCGCCGAACTCGATCGTTTGGCCGGGCCGGGTGTCGGGACCGCGCTTCTGGAGCCGCCCCGCCCGGCCCCAGGCGGGGGCCGGCGGCTTCCCGTCTGGCTGTCCCTGGCTCTGGCCGCCGGAGTGGTGGGCGCGGCCTACCTCGCGTACCGGATCACCGGGGCGGCCAGGTCCACCGGCGCGCCCACACCCACCGCGGGCGTGCCTTTCGAGTTTCCCTTGAGCCTCTCCCCGGTGGCCGAGGCCCTCGCCGGTCCCGGCGACGGCGCCGCGGACGTGGACGATGTCCACATCGAGACCCCCGCGGACCGGGAGGCCCGACGCCTGGTGCGGGTCCAGCTCCAGTCCACCCGGGGAAGGCGCCGCCCGCCGCGCTTGAGGACGCCGCGGAAGACCCCTTCGGCGGAGTCCCGAGGATCCACCCAGCGCGTCCGGGAGGCCGCCGCCTCGGGCGCCTCCTTAAGCCTGTCGGGCCCGGGTTTGCTTCCCGCGGGGGCCGCGCCTTCGCCGTCCGGGAAGTCTCCGGCCGAGAACCTCGTGACCCTGTCCCTGCCGCAAAGGCGCGACATCGACGTGCGCCTGTTCTCCCCTGCCGGGGCCTCCCTAAGGGTGCTGGCTTCGGGCCCCTACGGGCCCGGTTCCGTGACGCTGACCCTCACCGCGCGGGACGGGGCCGAGCGGCCCCTGGCCGCCGGGGACTACTACCTGCGCGTGATGACGCCGTGGTTCTCGCGCGTCGAATCCGTCCACATCCCATGACAAGGAGCCTCCCATGGTTGTGAAAAAATCCCGTACCGCAGGGCCTTCGCGCCGCGCGCCGCGCCGACGTGCGCCCCAGCCTAGCCCCGTCCCCTCCCCGCCGAGCCCCCCCCCTGCGGTCCCGGAGCCTCGGAAGGGTCTGCCCATCGGGACCGTCCTGGCGGCACTCGTGATCCTGGGTGGACTCGGCCTGTGGGCGCTGCGGCGCTGCCACACCGTCCCGGCGCCTGCCGCTACTCAGGCGGTGTCCGCCCCCGCGCCCGCCGCCGCTGCGGCCGCTCCGGCGACGGCCCCGGCCGCTCCCGCTCCGAGGATTTCCCGGCCCCGGAAGGCGCACGCCGCGACAACCCGCACCCAAGCCTTGACCCTGGTGAAGGGCCGCTCCCTGGCCTTCCGTTGCTGGCGACCGGCGGGTTCGACCGCCCGGTTGGCCGTCTTCAACGACCACTATCGGCGGGTCCGGGTCCTCGAATCCAAGGCCGGAACCGCGGGCTGGCGGACGCTCACTTGGGATGGACGCGACGACGCGGGCAAGCCCCTCCCGGCGGGCCGGTACTACGTCCTGCCCTCGCAGCGTGGCCCCCAGGAAACCCTGGACGTGCGGATCCCCCGCTGAACCCGGCCCCGGCCGGATTTCGCTTTGTCGTGTCTTCCTATTTCGACGCCCGGGGCGGCGTCACAACCCGCCGCCCCGGCGCGTATCATGGTGTGAGCCCGCCCCCATGGACCTGAAGGCCTCCGCCGACGAGGACCTCATGCTGGCGGTGCGCCTCGGGGACGCCGAGGCCTTCGATGAGATCACGCGCAGGTTCCAGGCCCGGCTGTTCCGCTTCGCGTTGCGGCGGGTGGGGAGGAGGGACGTGGCCGAGGACCTCGCGCAGGAGACCCTGCTCAAGGTGTGGCGCCACCGGGACCGCTTCCGACCGGGCGCCCGGGCCGGGACTTGGATCTTCGCCCTGTGCCTGAACAACATCCGCGACCATTGGAGGCGCCGGCGGCCCGAGGTCAGCCTGGAGGAACCCGCGGCGGCCCACGAAGCCGAGTCCGGGTCCGGCCGGCCCCCGCGTAAGGATCCGGGCGAGGAGGCCGCGGACCGGGAAATCGCCTCGCTTTTGATGGAAGCCCTGCGCAGCCTGGGCGGACGGCCCTCGGAACTACTGGAGTTGCGGGGCACCCAGGATCTGAGCCTGGAGGAGGCGGGGCGCCGGGTGGGCCTGGGCCCGGAAGCGGCGCGCGCGGCGGCGTCGCGCGCCTACAAAAAAGTGCGCGCCTACCTCGAACAACGCATGGAGCGGCCATGAACCTTCCCCGACGCGTCTACGAACTCTGGATCCTGGAGGCCGCGTCGGGCCGTCTGGAGGGCTGGAAACTCCCGCTTCTTCGGCGGGCCCTGGGACGGGACCCCGAATTGCGAGCCTTGGCCCTGGACCTTCTGGACTTCGAATGCTCCGAGGCGCCCCCCGAGTCCGCCCCGGACCTGAGGCCCAGGCTTCGCCCCCTGGTCGCCGCGGAACCCGCCGAACGCGCCCTCTTCCCCAGCGCCTGGATCCCGGCGGGGGCCCTGGCCGCCCTGGCACTGACCGCCCTGGTGGCCCTGGGGGTGCGCCCCCGGCATCCCGCGAGGACCTCCTCGGACGCCGCTCCGGTGTCCCTGTTCGACGCTACGGCGCCGGTGGTTCCCGCAGTTCGGCCCCCCCTTGGCGCGGCCCTTTCCCGCGCCAAGGCGACCGCCCCCCGCGCCCTGACCGCCACCCCCCAACCCGCCGCGACGCCCCAGCCCCGGTAGCCCGGGGCACCCGAGGACCGGCGCACCCCAAAAACCGTCAGCCCAGCGGATCCTCGGGCCAGGCGTGCCGCGGATAGCGCCGCATGAGTTCGCGCCTAAGGCGCGGGTATTCGCGTTCCCAAAAGCCGGCCAGATCCTGGGTCACCTGCTGGGGCCTTTGGTTGGGGGCCAGCAGCCGCACCGTGACCGGCCGGCCCGCCACCCTGGGCGTCCGCGAGGTCCCGAAAAAATCCTGGATGCGACCGGCCACCCAGGGATCGTGGCCGGGTTCGTAGTGCACCGTCACCTCGCGCCCGGAGTCCAGCCGCAGGCGGGCCGGAGCACCCTCCTCCAGCAGAACCCTGGCCCCCGGCGCGCGGTCCAAAGCCAGCCGCAGCGGGTCGGCTTGCCGGAGCGCTTCGAAGCTCAGGGCTCCGCCCACGGCGAGTTCCTCCAACAGGCCCCAAAGCGCCGCCTCATCCGGAAGGCCAACCGCCTCCTCCGGACGCCGCGCCAGGACGAACTCGCGGCGGGCCAGATAGCGCTCCGGCTGGCCCTCGCCGCAGAAAGCGGCCAGCCCCGCCTTGCGCGCCTCCTTCAGCACGACGGCGGCCGCCTCGGCCGCGGCTTCGGGCCCCCGGGCGTCGCGTTCCTCCAGGGTCAAGGCGCCGAAGCGCAGCAGTTCCCGCGCCTGGACCCGCCCGGAACCAGGGTCGAAGGCCACCGAAAGCTCGGCGCGAACCCATTGGGGGCAGGCCTCCACCAGCATCTCGGGTTCCAGCGGCAAAAGGCTCTGGACGCGCGGGAATCCGGCGGATCCTCCCGCGTCGCGGCGTTCCAACAGCTCCACCAAGAGGTACATCCCCGGGGGCACCCTGTGCCCCTCCCAGCGCCCCAGCGCTTCGCGCCCCGAAGCCAGAAGGAAACGGGCCTCGCCCCGGCGGTCCGTCCCCTGGCGGGTGGACGCGGCCTGCTCAGGGAAAGCCTTCAGCAAGGCCAGCGTCAGGCGATCCCTCCATTCGCCTGCGGAGGCCGCGGGCCGTTCGCGCTCCGAATCCAACCATGCCCCGGCCTGCTCCAGAAGGCGCCGATCGCCGTCCTCGGGCCGGAAGCGCTCCAGCGCCGCCATGAAATCCGGTTCCCTCAGCCGACCCTCGGACAGGAGGTGGAGGCAGGCCATCAGCGAGTCCCACTCCCGCTTCGACCCCGCGCGCGCCTCCCAAGCCAGCGCCGCTAGGCGCGGATGGAGGGGGGCGCGGGCCAAGGCCCGGCCCTTGGGGGTGAGCGCCCCGGCTCCGTCCAGGGCGCCCAGGAACCTCAACGTGGCGTGCGCGGCCTCAAGGTGGGCCGCCGGCGGCGCCTGCAGCCAGGGCAACTCCGCGGGATCCCCGTATCCCGCGGCGAGGGAGGCCAGCACGGCCCCGGTGAGGTCCGCGCGGGCGACCTCGGGCTCGTCGAAGGGCGGCCGGGCCTTGAATTCGGCGGGCGATCCCAGGCGCAGGCAGCGGCCCGGGGCCTCGCGCCCGGCCCGGCCCGACCTCTGGGCCATGGAGGCACGGCTCGCCGGCAGGGTCACCAGGGCCGCGAGGCCGCTGAAGGGATTGTAGGCGTCGCGCCGGGTCAGCCCGGAGTCGACCACCACGCGCACCCCGGGCACCGTCAGCGAGGTTTCCGCGACGTTGGTGGCCAGGATGATCTTGGGCCGGTCGGCCGTCCCAAGGATTCTGCGCTGTTCCTCCGGGGAAAGCCTCCCGTGGAGTTGCAGCACGCGGCGCCCATCGAAGGCCGGGTCCCCGGCGATCCGGGCGGCGACGCGCCGGATTTCCCCGACGCCGGGCAGGAACGCGAGGATGTCCCCGGGATCATCCATCACACAGCGCAGCGCCCGCGCCATGCCGCGCTCCACGGGCTCCTCGGGGTCTCCGCCGGCCGGATCCAAATACGACAGGGCGACCGGATGGACCCGTCCCGGGACCTCGAACACCGGCGCCCCCAGGGCCCCGGCCAGGGTCCCCGTGTCAAGGGTGGCCGACATCACCAGGAGCCTGAGGTCCGGGCGCCGCAGACGCAGCCTCCGCACCAGCGCCAGGCTCAGGTCGGCCTCCAGGGAGCGCTCATGGAACTCATCGAGGACCACGCACGCCACGGAGTCGAGATCGGGATCGGCCTGCAGCCGCTTCAGGAACATCCCATCGGTCAGGAACAACACCCGGGTGCGCGCCGACTCGCGGCGGTCGAAACGGAAATGGTACCCCACAAAACCGCCGGGTTCGCCGTGGCCCCCCTCCTCCGCCACCCGCGCCGCGGCCACCAGCGCCGCCAACCTCCTCGGCTCCAGCACCCACACGGCCCGGCCCGCGGCCCAATCCGCCGCGCACAGGGCCGGCGGCACGCGGGTGGTCTTGCCGGCGCCGGGCTCGGCGCTGAGCACGCAGGCCCCGGTCCGGCCGAGGGCTTCGGACAGGGCCGCAAGATGGCGGTCTATCGGGAGGGCATCCATGCGCGAGTCTCAGTTCCTCCGGAGCCCGACCCGCGGGGCCGCCCCTGCCTCCGCGCGCCGGCGCCGCGCCCGGGACGCGTCCGGGACGATCCCGAGTCCGTGCGCATAACAATCCGCAAGGACCTTGTCCGCGCGCCGATCCCCGCGCAGGGCCGCCGCCCGAATCCATCGCAGGCCCCGGACCGGATCCCGCGGGCCACCCAGCCCCACGAAAAGGGCCAACCCCCAATCACACATCCCCCCTGGATCGCCAGCGTTCGCGGCGGCGCGGAATAGGGAGGCGGCCCGGGCCGGATCGTGGTCCAGACCCTCCGGCTCGGCGACGAGGATACGACCCAGGGAATCCTCCGCACGGGGTATCCCGTGGGCGGCCGCCAAGGCGTACCAACGCCGGGCATTGAATTCGTCCCCCTGGCCGTCGTAAAAACGTCCCACGGTGAACTCGAGACCTGCCCGCCGGCTCGCGGGCAGGAGGACCGCGGCCAACGCGCACGCCGCGCCGACGGCGGCCAAAATCGAAATGAGGCGAAAGCGAGGCATGGACGGCCCTATAATGGCCCCCTCCCCGGCCCAACGCAACGCCGGATCCCCTGCCGGGGCCTCCCCGGACGCTCCCGAGGTTCCCGCATGGAACACCACCCGGACCGCCTGCGGAGGCGACTCGCCGTCGTCTTGGCGCTCTTTTTCGCGCTGCAATGCGTCGAGGTGTACCTCAGGATCCCCCGGGGGATGCCGATCTTCGCGCTCAGTTATGAGTTCGGGCCCACCAGCGCTTCGCTGCTCCAGGCCGGACGCCTCGCCGACTGCTCCTACACACCCTGCCGGCGCGCCAACCGCATGCCCATGCTTCCAGCGGTCCTGTCCGCCCTCGGGGAGTTCTCCACGCTGGCCCGACCGGTTGCTGTCATGAAGAACCTCTTCATGGCCCTGGCGACGGGCGTCCTGCTGGCTTGGCTCCTGCGGGCACACGGCCGGATCTACCCAGGCCACGGTTGGGCGTGGGCGTGCCTGCTCCCCCTCGCGGTCCTGGAACCCATCCTGCGGTACTCCAGCGCCATCCAATACGAGGAGGGTCTCCTGACCGAATGGCTGCCCCTATGGACGCTCGCGTTCCTGCTTTCCGTGGCCTGCTGGAGACGGGGACTTCGCGATGGGCCCGGGCTCGCGGCCGGGGCCCTGGCGCTTTCCACCCTGATGGCACTCACCAAAAGCAGCCTGCTGGCGGCGTGGTTCCTTTCGCTGGCTCCGGCCTTGGCCTGGGCCGCGCGGACGCGATCCCGGTGGCTGGCCGCGGTGACGGTCGCCTGCCTGCTGGCCCTGGCGGCCTGGGGGGCCCGCAACGCCGCCCTGGGGCGCTTCACACTGGGTACCAGTTGGGAGGGGGAAAACCTGTACCGCGGGTTCAATAGCCAAAGCCGCGCGATCTACCCCTACATCAGCCTGGACGAAACCGTCTTCCCGCCCCATCCGGTTCCCCTCGGCCCGCACTACCGCGAGATCCTGGCGCGGGGGGGCGGGGGGCTGCCTCTGGCTCCGGGCTCCTCACCGGGATCCGGGTTCGAGGCGGTTTTAGGCCACCGCTTCCCCGCCTTCAGAGACGAATGGACCTGGGACGACTTCTTCAAGGCCCGGGCCCTCGCCTGGATCAGGGCCCATCCGGGGGCATGCCTCCGCTTTGAGGCCCGCAAATGGTCCCACTTCTTCCTCTCCCTGGAGCCGGCCCCCTTCGAGGACATCCCGAACCCGGCGGAGCGGGTCTGGGCCCGCGCGAGCGTCGTGTTCGGGCGCCTCGGGGAATTGGGTTGGGCTCTGGCCCTGGGGATCCTTTGGTTCCAGGGCGGACCGGAGGGGCGCGCGCTTACGCTGGCGGCCGCGGCGACGGGTGCGGCCTACGCGCTACCCTACGTATTGGTCTTCAACTATGAACGGCACTACGCCGTATTTTTCACGCTAGTGGCCGCCTCCCTCACCGTGGTCCTGGCGGCGCTGGCTGACCTCCGCGTCCCCGGGCGGGGGCGACCGGGGCCTCCCGGGTGAGTCTTCAATACCTACTGGAGGGGTTCCCGGGTGAACTGGTCCCGGACATAGGCCGGGAACGTCCTTAGGGCCGGGCCGTCCAGTCGGCGCGGCATGAACCCATCAAAAAGGGTGATCCTGGTGGCGAAAACCACCACCACCAGAGGTACCGCATAGGCCACCCGGATAATGGACCGACGCGGCCGGCTCCAGGTGGCGTCCCCAAATCCGGAGGCTAGGGCGACCACCACCTGCAGCAAGCAAAGCATCTCCCAACGGTTTTTGTCGGTGCCGATCCATCCCAGGCCCAGGGGAAGGATGCAGGCCGCCCATAGCGCCAGCCTCCGGGAAGGGCGCAATCCCGGCGCCGCCGCCCCGGGGAGGATCCACAGGGCCAGTGTGGAGACCAGGGGAAGGACGACCCATCGCAGTTCAAGGCCGTGATAACGGTCCCCGAAGGGCGCCGTCAAGGGCGTGCCGTAGTACAGGAGGTAGTCCCGACGCCGGAGCACATGCCCGCATGCGGCGGCGTGCTGGACGTACTTCAACATCGTGGAGAAGGGGACC
>DAIDJD010000021.1 GCA_027451505.1 candidate division FCPU426 bacterium | reverse complement strand
GGACCGCGGCCCTGGAGGCCGCCCAGCGGGGCGCCGCCCCACCCTACGCCGGCTACACGGGGTATTCCGGGTATTCCAGCGCCGTGGCGGCCGCGCGCCCCGGCATCCAGGCCCTCCAGCCCCAAGCCGTGTCCGCCCTGGGCATAGGGAAGAAGCAGAAGCCCCTGCGCCACCGTTTCGCCTTCGGGATCGATTCCCTGCCGGCCCTGAGCTTGGCCCAGCCCACGGGGGCGCTGGTGGCCGTGCCCAACGCCCTTTCGGTGCGCTGGTGGGCCACCGACCGCTTGGCCGTGGACCTGCTGGCGGGCGGCAACTACAACAGCGCCCAACCCGGCAAAGGGGAGCTTTCCCCGGTGCTGTCCACGGCCCCGGGCAACGCCGTCTACGCCGGCGGGCTGGGATTGCGCTACAACCTCGCCGAACTCAGCCGCGACCTGCTTTCCCAGGTGGTGATCAAGGTCTCGGGGGCCCAGGCCGCGGGCGACATCACGGCCTCCTCGAACCGCGCCACCCAGACCACGCTGGCCGTGTTCGTGGGCGCCGGGTTCGAGGCCTTCCTGCCCGGCCTGGATTGGCTGTCGGTGGAGGCCTCGGCGGGGGTCACCGGCTTCTCCGAGTCCCTGACCCCCCAGGGCTCCGCGGCGACCACGGTCAGCGGGGTGGGCCTAGCCGGCAGCGGATTCTCGCCGTTCAACTTGGCCGCGCATGTCTACTTCTAGCCCGAGGGAGGCCTCGGTCGAGGTCCGCGTCCGGCCCCTCCCAGGCTCTTCCTACACCGTCGAAGTCGCCCCGGGGCTTTTGGGGCGCGCCGGGGTCGGGCTCAAGCGCGCCTTCCCGGGCCGGCGGGCCTTCGTCGTGAGCAGTCCGCGCGTGCGCCGCCTGTGGGGCGGGGCGCTGGCGGCCTCCCTGCGCCGGGCGGGCTGGGAGGCACCGGGTTGGCACCTGGTCCCCGACGGCGAGGAGCACAAGGACTTCCGCTCCTATGGAGCGGCCTTGGCCGCCCTGGCGGCCTGGGACCGGGGCCTCAAGGGCCGGCCCCTGGTGCTTCTGCTGGGGGGGGGCGTGGTGGGCGACCTGGGGGGCTTCGCCGCGGCGACCTTCCGCAGGGGGGTGCCCTTTGTCCAGATCCCCACCACCCTGCTTTCCATGGTCGACAGTTCGGTGGGAGGCAAGCTGGGGGTGGATTTCGACACCCCGGCGGGGCGCGTGAAGAACCTTGTGGGGGCCTTCGCCCAGCCCGGGCTGGTCCTGGCCGATCCGGACCTGCTGGCCACCCTCGACGCGCGCCAGATGCGCAGCGGCCTCGGCGAGGTCGTCAAGACCGCGGTCCTCTTCGATCCGGCCCTGTTCCGCCGCCTGGAGGCGGCGGGTTCCGGGCTTCTCACGGCGCATCCCGCCCTGCACGCGGAGGTGGTCGCCACCTGCGTCGCCCACAAAGCCCGCGTGGTGGAGCGCGACCCCCTCGACCGCAAGGGACTTCGGGCCCTGCTGAACCTGGGGCACACCTTCGGCCACGCCGTGGAAAGCGCCTCCGGCTTCGCCCTGGCCCACGGCGAGGCCGTGGGCTTCGGGCTGGCCTGCGCGGCCGACCTTTCCCGGGCGCTCGGGCTCCTCGACGCGGCGGGGCGCAAGGACATGGACCGCCTGGAGGCCCTGCTCGCGGCCCTGGGTCTGCCGCTGCGCCTCAAGGGTCCCCGCCTGGACCGGGTGCTGGCGGCGCTGGCCAGGGACAAGAAGTTCGAGGGCGGGGCGCGCTTCATCGTACCCCTGCGCCTCGGCCGCTGCGCCGTGCGTCCGCTGCGGAGTCTGGCGCCGGTGCGCGCCCTTTTGGCCCGGCGCCTGGGGGCGGCGTGAGCCCCCGGCGCGATGCGCGCCCCGCGGCTCGGCGCCGCGCGGTGGCCTTGCCGGTGGCCCTGTGGGCGGCCTGCTTGGCGGCCGCGGCGTCCCCTGCGGCCGCCTCCCGGTTGGCACCGGATCCCGGGCGGACCTACGAGGCCGCCTACTTCTACGCGCTGGCGTGCCTGGCCGGGGACCAAGGGGCCCCCGCCGACCAAGCCGCCCTGCTGGCTCGGGCCCAGGTCGACGACCCGGATTCCCTGCTGCTGGCGCGGGATCGCGCCCGGACCCTGATGACGATGGGGCGTTCCCGCGAGGCCGCCGCGGTCCTGGCCGCGGCCCTGCGGACCCACCCAGGGGATGAGGCCCTGCGCCACCGCCTGGCAGGCTTGTACCAGGCCCTGGGGGACCACGACCGGGCGCGGGCCCTGTTCCTGAGGCCGGGCGGCGGTGACCCCAAAGACCCGTCCTCGTTGCGCGCCCTGGCCGCCCTGGACCTGGAGGACGGGGACAACGCCGCGGCGGCGCGCCAT
Organism: candidate division FCPU426 bacterium; assembly: GCA_027451505.1. GTDB lineage: Bacteria > Oederibacteriota > JAJYGY01 > JAJYGY01 > DAIDJD01 > DAIDJD01. The sequence continues at coordinate 5,406 of DAIDJD010000021.1, read as the reverse complement.
CTGCGGGCCCTGGGCCCGGCGCTGCGGCCGGACGACCGCGAATTGTTGGGCTTGGCGCTGCAGCGCCAGGGCCGCTGGGGCGACGCCCGCGCGCAGTACCTGAAGGTGCTGGCGGTGGACCCGCGGCGCGACGCGGTCTGGGCCCAGCTTTCCGGGGGCGACGCCGCCGCAGGGGACACGCCCGCGGCCCGGGCGGACCTCGAATCGGGGGTGCGGGCCTCGCCGCGCAGCCCGGTCCTTTGGGACCAACTCGGGCGCCTTCTGTACGCGGACAAGGACTACGCCGGCGCGGACCGGGCCTTCGGGACCCTCGCGCACCTCGACCCTGGGGACGCCCACGTGCTGCTCTTCCGGGGCCTGAGCAGGCTCAAGGAAAACCGCCTGGCCCCCGCCGAGGCCGACTTCCGGGCGGCCTGCCGCATCGAACCCAAGGACCCCGACGCCATGGAAGCCCTGGCCCTGACCCTGGTTCTGGAGCGCCACTACGCCGCCGCCGGGGACCGTTTGCGGGCGGTGCTGCGCCTCAACCCGCAGTCCGTGCAGGCCTGGGAGGAACTGGCCTTCGTCGATGGCCGCCTCCACGGGTCGGTGGCCGCGGCGAAGCTCCTGGGCCGCGCGCTGCGGGCCGTCCCCGGGGACCGGGATCTGATGCTGCTCCTGGCCGCCGCGGACCAGGAGGCCGGGCGCGTTTCCGACGAGATCGCCGTCCTCAAAAAGGCCCTGGGCCTCAAGGAGGACCCGGACGCGCGCTTCGAACTGGCCGCGGCCCTCGACGCGCAGGGGCATTTCCACCGATCCGAGACCGAACTGCTGCGGGTGGTCGCCGAGGCGCCCAGGGACGCCGAGGCGTTGAACTACCTGGGCTATTCCTGGGCCGAGCGGGGGGAGCGGCTTCCCCAAGCCGAGGCCCTGATCCGCCGGGCCCTGGCCGTGGACCCGCGCAACCCCTACTACCTCGATTCCCTGGGTTGGGTCCTCCACCGCCTGGGCCGGGACGCCCAGGCGCGCACGCCCCTGGAGGACGCGGCGCTGCGGCTCAAGGGATCGCGGGACACCAGTGACGCCGTGGTCTTCGACCATCTGGCGGCCGTGGAGAAGGATCTGGGGGACCGGCAGGCCGCGGTGAAGGCCCGCGCCGAGGCGTCGGCCATACGTTCGCGGGCGCGCCGCGCCTCGCGGCGGCGCAAGTCCGCGGGGAAGGGATGACCATGGCGCGTTTGGAACTGGAGGCCCTGGCCAAGATCAACCTGAGCCTGGAGGTCCTGGCCCGCCGCCCCGATGGCTACCATGAGGTGCGCATGCTCATGGCAGCGGTGTCTCTGGCCGACTCGCTTACCTTCGAAGAGGCCGCGGACCTGAGCCTGGAATGCGACCGTGAGGGTTTGGATTGCGGCGAGTCGAACCTGGTGCTGAGGGCGGCTCGGGCCCTGCACGCGGCCCTGGGGCGCCGCCCCGGGGCCCGCATCCGTTTGCGCAAGCGCATCCCCATCGGCGGCGGGCTGGCCGGGGGCAGCGCCGACGCGGCCGCCGCCCTGAAGGGCCTCAACGCCCTTTGGGGAGGGGGGCTCGACGCCGGGCGCCTGGAGGAGCTGGGGGCCGCGCTGGGATCGGACATCCCGTTTTGCCTGAGGGGCGGCTGGGCCATCGCCACGGGGAGGGGGGAGGCGCTTCGCGGCGTGGAGCCGCGGGGGCCCCTGCACCTGGTCCTGGCCAATCCCGGATTCGAGGTGTCCACGGCCTGGGTCTACGGCGCCCTCAGCATCCCCGCGGGCCGGTCCGGCGACCGCAGTGCCGCGACCTACGAGGCCCTGGCGCGCGGGGACGCCCAGGCCCTGGACCTCGCCGCGATCAACGATCTCGAGCCCGTGGCGATGGCGCGCCATCCCGAAATCGCGGCCCTGAAGCGGTCCTTGATGGAGCGGGGAGCCCTCGTCAGCCGTATGTCCGGATCCGGTCCCACGGTGTGGGGTTTGTTTCCGCTCAAGGAAACCGCGGCAGCGGCAGCGGCAGCGTTAAGGGTGGCAGGAATTTGGGCTGAGGCGGTACAAAGCGCTTAAGGATCGTTTCAAGTTTCAAAACCGCCTAGGAATATCTTGCATGGGACTATCAATTGGTGTATTCTGAATTGCCAAGTCATTGTTTCACAATAAGAAACATGATTTCCGAAAATGGGGAATCGCGGGGTTCTTTCCAGATGACGGCACAGGTGGGGGGTCGTTCAACGGTAGGACACCAGATTTTGATTCTGGCTATGTAGGTTCGATTCCTGCCCCCCCAAGACTTCGGCTGAGGATCGTGCCCGCGCCCGGGCGCGTTCTTTGAGTAGGGGAGAAGAGTCCTTTCGATGAAAATCACCTTTGATTCCAAGAGTTTTCTGGTGGACGGCCAGCGTCGGCTGATCCTCGGCGGGGATGTCCACTACTTCCGGCTTCCCAAAGCCGAATGGAAGGGCGCCCTGGCCGCCGCGCGGCAATGCGGGCTGAACGCGGTGAGCACCTACATCCCGTGGAACGTGCACGAACCTGCGGAAGGCAAATGGCATTTCGACGGGGATGCCGACCTCGAGGAATTCCTGCACCTGGCCCGCCAAATGGATCTGCTGGTGGTGGCCAAGCCGGGGCCCTTTGTGCGCACGGACTGGTCCTTCGGGGGCTTCCCGGTGTGGCTCCACGCCAAGGGCGTGCGTCACTTCCGCACCTCCGACGCCAACTACATGGCCGCGGTGGACCGCTATCTCGACAAGATCCTGGGGCTTCTGGCCCGCAACCAAGTGGGCAAAGGCGGCACGGTCTTCCTCGTCCAGATCGAGGACGCCTTCGACTTGGCGCCCCAGGATCCGGCCTACCTGCGCCACCTGGAGAACAAGTTCAAGAAGAAGCTCCAGGTGCCGGTGTACTTCAACCTGGCCGACCCGGCCTCGGGGGGCGGGTTCGTCAAGGGCGCGCTCCTGGGGGTCAGCCTGGCCCGCGACGCGGGCTACGGGCTCAGGCGCATCCGTGAATTGGCTGGGACCCATAGGCAACCCCTGCTGCTGGCCCACCTGACCACGGCCACGGCCGACTACTTCAACGCCGGGGAACGGCACGCCCCCCGCGCCTGGAGCGAGGTCGAGAACGCGCTCATCGACGCCCTGGGACAGGGGGCCACCTACGCGAACCTGGCGCCCTTCGCCGCCGGAAGCAATTTCGGTGAGCTCGCCGGGCGCGGACTCCACGGGGACCGCAGCTACGCCGCGATCAGTTGGGACGGGGGCGCCCCCTTAAACGAGTGGGGCGAGAAGACCCCCAAGGCCATGGGGCTGGGCCTTTGGTCGCGCTGGGCGCGCACCATGGAATCGGCGCTGCTGGGTTCGGAGCGCCTCGAGGAGGACCATCCCGTGGTCCCCAGCGAGGTCGAGGTGGTGGCCCGGGAGCAGGGCGACACCCGATTGTACTTCCTGCACAACCCGACGTCCGAGCCCATCACGGGAAAGATCCAGGTCGACGAGGCCCTGCCCTTCACGCTGGCCCCGGGCGAGCGCCGGGTCTTCGCCTTCAACCTGGGCGTCACCCCCAACCTGAGCGCCCGGGCCTGCACGCACCCCTATTTCGTCGAGCACCTGGGGTCCCGGGGCGTCGTCGTCGTGTGGGGCGAGGAGGGCCAGAAGCTGCGCTTCTACGGCTCCGGCACCCTGGACGTGACCTCCCGCACCAGCGAACAGATCCAGGTCGAACACGAGCGCAAGGGCTTCGTGCTGGGCGCCGAGTTCTCGGCCCGGCCCCAAAGGCTCCTGGCCCGCGTGATGTTCGAGGCCAGCCAGCGCGAGGTGCTCTTCCTCATCGTCACGCGGCCCTTCGCCGAGCAGTGCGCGTTCGATTCCACCAAGGGCCGTATGGTCCTGGGCTCGGCGGACGTGGATTTCGCCCACGGGACCGCGCGCCTGGAGGCGGGCTCCCGCACCCTGGTCTCGGTGCGGGAAGCCGGGATCGACGAGGAGTTCTACACCGTCAAGCCGGTGGAGGCGCGCACGGTCAAGGCACCGGCCTCCGGGGCGCTTGACGAGCAGGCGCTGCTCAAGCGCGCCGAGGCCCGCAAGGATTGGGCGCCCTTCGCCGTCGGGGCGGACCTCTCCGAGCAGGGTTTCACCGGGGACCGCGTGTGGATTCGCGTGGGTTTTGAATCCGCGCAGGCGGGGCGCAAACGGCTCATCTTCCCGGGGCTCGAGGACCAGGCCGCAGTCTTCCTCAAGGGCCAGTACCTCGGCTTGATCGGCCGCGTGGGCCGGGCCTGGGACCTCGAGGTCCCGGTCAAGGCCGGGCCCAACGAACTGGTCCTGGCCCTGCACGCCTTCGGACGCTACGCCGAGGGCTCCAAGCTTGGGGAGAAGAAGGGCCTGCTGCTGCCCGTCTTCGACGGCGGAGAGGTGCAGAATTTCGCCGAAGGGTGGCACTTTTTGGAGGCCGCCGGGGCCCTGGACTTCCAGATCTTCTCCGCGCCCACCTTCAGCGGCCGGGGCTGGGAGCTGGGCAGCCTTCCCAAGACCTTGGAGCGCTCGGGCTACGTCTGCGCGCGCAAGAAGTTCAAGGTCCCGGAGTGGGCCACCCGGGTGCGCCTGAACCTCCACGCCGGCGACGTCGGCATCCAGGTGGCGGTCAACGGTGAGCTGGCCGGGCGCCATCCCGACGCCCGCGGGGCGCAGTACCAGGAATTCGAGATCACCCCGCACCTCATCAAGGACCCCCGCGCCGAGAACACCATGGCCCTGTTCTTCAAGGGGCCGACGAAGGGGTACCAGCACTGCGAGCTGCTCTTCCTGGGCGGCGAGTTGAAGGCCACCTTCCAGGCCTGCGCCGGCTTCCATTCCCCGGCGGAGACCGAGGCGCTCAAGGACAAGGGGTGGGCCAAACAGGCCAAGGGACGCTGGGGCTTCTGGCGTACCGCCTTCAAGACGCCGCCGCTCAAGGATGTCGCGGGCGTCCAGCTCCAAATCCCCAGGCATTCCAGGGGCGTGCTCTGGCTCAACGGGCATTGCCTGGGCAAGCACTGGAAGGACGGGGTCAGCGACCGGGTCAAGCTTCCGCTGAGCTGGCTCAAGCCCGTCAATGAGCTTCTGGTGCTCGAGGAGCAGGCCGGCCTGGCCACCCAGGAGGCGCTGGTCACCTTCCTCCCGCGGCCCAACGAGGAAAAGTTGCCTTGAGGCGCGCCGCCTGGATCCCGGCCCTGATCTTGGCCGCGGCGTCCGGGACGGCGCCGGCGGGCCAGCCTGCCGTGGCCCTGCTTGGTTCTTTCCCCGAGGGGCGCAGCCTGGAGACGGCGGTCGTGGAAAAGGCCGTGGACGACGCGGCCCCCGGTGGACCGCGGCTGCGGCTCGACATCCTCAACACCGGCCCGGCCGACGCGGGGATGGCGCAGGCCTTGGCGAAGCTG
>DAIDJD010000020.1 GCA_027451505.1 candidate division FCPU426 bacterium | reverse complement strand
GACCAGGGGTTCCAACAGAGGTACGTTTTCAAACTCGCACTGCTGGGGCCTTAGCGGCCCCGGCCTTCCCGGAAAGGGGACTCCCATGAAAAAAGCGCTCGCATTCATCCTCGCCTTGGCCCTCGCCGCCCCGGTGGCCGCCTCGACCGTCCAGGCCACGCCCACCCCGGGGCCCTGGCGCACCCGTGTGCCCTTGCGCCACAACGACTGGCTCAGCGCCCGCCGCGCCCTGGACGCCGCCAAGCTCTTCCTGGCCAAGGCTCCCAACGATTCCAACGGGGAGCGCGCCAAGGCGCAAATGGCGGTCGACCAAGCCTTGGCCGCCGTGAACGCCGCGGTCACGGAGTTGGGGCTGAAGTAGAGGCTGGTCAACGCCCGCACAACCGGCGGCGTAACGTCCTCCACTCCGACCACACCGGGCAGGCTTGAGGTCCCGGATACTGGGGACGTGACAGCCGCGCCGTAGATCTTCCCCAGGCGAAGACGGACCGCCTAGGGCGGGTATGGACCACGGGCTATGGCGCGGCGTAACGGCCGGTGAGCCAAAGCTTCAGCGACGGAAATGGAGGCGCCGAGCAGGAATCGCTGATATGTGGGGGCATGGGCCAGCGCACGGCCCGGCTCATCCAGGCCACGGATTCGACCGACGAGGAGCAGGACATCCGCACGCATTTAGGTTTGACGGCAACGCGGATGGCGACCCGGATGAAACGTAGCCGGACCTATTCCTACGACAACGCGTGGCGGGTGAGTAAGGTACAATTGAGTGCGACGGACGGTAGCGTCCCCAGGGTCACGGAGGGCTACGCTACGACGCGTTGAACCGGGTAAGCAGCTATACGGATTGGGCTGGGAATGTGTTCGAATACGGGTACAATCCGGACGGGCAGGTCGCGCAGGTGAGAGCTACGGCACCGACTGGGCGTAACTGACGCAGGCAAGCAACAGCGCGGACGTCCGCGGAGAAAGATCTTCACCTACGACCTCGCCGGGAACCGGATCAAGCCAGAGCTGGATGCCGCTGCACCTCACCGCTCGCCGGCGCGGCCCCCCTGTCCGTGGCGCCCAGGCGCTCTCAACGCCAGCCCGCGATCCCGTGGCGGATCATCATCACGGCGATGGAGGCCAGCAGGATGTAGGAGATCTTGGAGAGGGCCTGGGAGCCCTTCTCCCCCAGGGCCCGCCCCAGGAGGGGCGCGCGGTCCAGGATGGCCCAGGTGCACAGGGTGTTCAGGACGATCGACACCAGGGTCACCGCGGCGCCGTAAGTGTTGAGGAGGATCACGGTCGTGGCCATGGCGGCGGGGCCCGCCAGCAGCGGGGTGGCCAGGGGCACGATGCTCAGGTCCGCGGGCGCGGCGCGGCGGGGCCGCTCAGGGTCCAGCAGCAGGGCCTTGATGGAGAGCACCAGCAGCAGCAGACCGCCGGCGATCAGGAAGTCGTAGTCCGAAACCCCCAGCAGCAGGAACACGCCTTTGCCGAGGAACAGGAAGCCCATCAGGATGAGCCCCGCCGCACCCGCGCCTTCGCGCATGGCCCGGCGGCGCCGGGGTTCGGCCATGCCGGCGGTCATGCCCAGGATCACGGGGAGGAAGTCGAAGGCCCCCATGGCGATGAACAGGGGCACGAAGCTGAGGATGTAGGGTCGCAGGTATGCGTACACGGCGGCTTCGGGCCCCTCCTCGGGACCGGGGGCGGGGCCTCCCCCGGCCCCGGCGCGTCAGACCTTCTGGTAGAGCTCCGAGCCCTTCTCGACGAACTCCCGGCTCTTTTCCCGCATGCCCCGCTCCAGGGCCTCCTCGACCCCCACGCCCAGCTTCTCGGCGTAGGCCCGCACGTCCTCGGTGATGCGCATGCTGCAGAAGCTGGGGCCGCACATGGAGCAGAAGTGGGCCTCCTTCATCGCGTCCTGGGGCAGGGTGGCGTCGTGGAAGGCGCGGGCCCGCTCCGGATCCAGGCCCAGGTTGAACTGGTCCTCCCAACGGAACTCGAAACGCGCCTTGGAGAGGGCGTTGTCGCGGAGTTGGGCCCCGGGGTGTCCCTTGGCCAGGTCGGCCGCGTGGGCCGCGATCTTGTAGGTGATGACCCCCTCCTTGACGTCCTCCCGGGAGGGAAGGCCCAGGTGCTCCTTGGGGGTCACGTAGCAGAGCATGGCGCAGCCGAACCACCCGATCATGGCCGCGCCGATGCCGCTGGTGAAGTGGTCGTAGCCCGGCGCGATGTCCGTGGTCAGGGGGCCCAGGGTGTAGAAGGGCGCCTCGGCGCAGCGCTCCAACTGCCGGTCCATGTTCTCCTTGATCAGGTGCATGGGCACGTGCCCAGGGCCCTCAATCATGGTCTGCACGTCCTGCGCCCAGGCCCGGCGGGTGAGCTCGCCCAGGGTGTCCAGCTCCCCGAACTGGGCCGCGTCGTTGGCGTCGGCGACCGAGCCCGGGCGCAGCCCGTCGCCCAGCGAGAAGCTGACGTCGTAGGCCCGCATGATCTCGCAGATCTCGTCGAAGCGGGTGTAGAGGAAGTTCTCCTGGTGGTGGGCCAGGCACCATTTGGCCATGATGCTGCCCCCGCGGCTCACGATTCCGGTCACCCGACGGGCCGTCAGGGGGACGTAGCGCAGCAGCACGCCGGCGTGGATGGTGAAATAATCGACGCCCTGCTCGGCCTGCTCGATGAGCGTGTCGCGGAACAGCTCCCAGGTCAGCTCCTCGGCCTTTCCGCCGACCTTCTCCAGGGCCTGGTAGATGGGCACCGTGCCGATGGGCACGGGCGAGTTGCGCAGGATCCATTCCCGCGTCTCGTGGATGTTGCGCCCGGTGGAGAGGTCCATCACCGTGTCGGCGCCCCAGCGGGTGGCCCACACCATCTTCTCGACCTCCTCCTCGATGGAGGACGTCACCGCGCTGTTGCCGATGTTGGCGTTGATCTTCACCAGGAAGTTGCGGCCGATGGCCATCGGCTCGAGCTCCGGGTGGTTGATGTTGGACGGGATGATGGCGCGGCCACGGGCCACCTCGTCGCGCACGAACTCCGGGGTGATGCGGGCGGGGATGGACGCGCCCAGGGCCTGGCCGGGGTGCTGGGCCGCGACGTAGTCCTCCCGCAACTGGCCCTCACGCAGGGCCACGAACTCCATCTCCGGGGTCACGATGCCCCGGCGGGCGTAGTGCATCTGGGTGACGTTGCGGCCCGCCTTGGCCCGGCGGGGCAGGCGAAGGTTGGGGAAGCGGATGCCGTCCAGGGACGGGTCCTCCAGGCGCGCGCGTCCGTACGCCGAGCCCGCCCCGGGGAGCGGTTCGCTGTCCCCCCGCCGTTCGATCCAGGCGGCCCGGATGGCCGGGAGGCCCCGGGTGAGATCGAGCCGCGCCTCGGGGTCGGTGTAGGGGCCGCTGGTGTCGTATACGGCCACCGCGGGGTTGGCCACGGCCCGCCTCCCCTGGTCCTTCCCGACGTAGGTGGGCGTCTGGGAGATCTCGCGCAGGGGCACGCGCACGTCGGGGTTCAGGGAACCCTGGACGTGGACCTTGCGGGAGGCCGGCAGGGGCCCCCGGGTGATGCCTTGGATGCGCGGAGCGTCGACACGGGTCTGGCTGGGCATGCTCGCCTCGTTCAATTCAGGGGTGCGTCTCTTCCAGGAAGCGGATGGCCTCAAGGGCCGCGGCGCAGCCCTTGCCGGCCGCGGTGATGGCCTGGCGGTAGCGGCTGTCCGAGACGTCGCCGGCGGCGAAGACCCCGGGCACCACCGCTCCGCCGGAGAGGCACCGGGTCCGCTCGTCGGCGCGGAGGTACCCGACCTCGTCCTTGTCCAGCGTAGGGAAGGCCGCCGTGTTGGGCTGGTGGCCTATCCCCAGGAACAACCCGTCGGCCGGGACCCGTTCCCGCGAGCCGTTCGCGGCGTGCTCCAGGGTCAGGCCCTCGACCTTGGCCTCGCCGTGGACGTCGGCGACGGCGTAGGGCGTCTTGAAGCGGATTTTGGGGTTCTCTTGGGCGCGTCGGAGCATGATGGGGCTGGCCTTGAAGGCGTCGCGCCGGTGGACCACGTTCACGCGGGCGGCGAACTTGGTCAGGAAGGTGGCTTCCTCCATGGCGGTGTCCCCGCCGCCGACGACATAAAGCTCCTTGCCCTTGAAGAAGAACCCGTCGCAGGTCGCGCAGGCGCTCACGCCGTGCCCCAGAAGCCGCTGCTCGGCGGGCAGGCCCAGGTACTTGGCGCTGGCGCCCGTCGCGATGATGACCGCGCGGGCGGCAAGGGTCTTCCCCCCCACCGTGCGCACGGTGTAGGGCCGGCGGGAGAAATCCGCGGAGGCGGCGTGGTCCTGCTCCACCCGGGTCCCGAAGCGCTCGGCCTGCCGCTGCACGGTGGCCATCAGCTCGGGCCCCTGGACCCCGTGCTCGAAGCCCGGGAAGTTCTCGACCTCGGTGGTGGTGGTCAACTGGCCGCCCAGGACCCCGCCCCCCCCCGGAAGGGGCATGCCGCTGAGCACCAAGGGGTTGAGGTTGGCGCGGGCGGCGTAGATGGCCGCCGTGAATCCGGCGATGCCGGAGCCTATGATGAGGACGTTCTCTTCGGGCATGGGTGGGGCTCGCGAAAAGCGGGAACGCGGGACGGTACCAATGTAATACGGAACCGCGCGGCTTGAAAGCGCGGAGGGCCCGCGCTGGCTCAGGGCCGCGCGGGTTCGGCCAAGGTGACCTGGGTGGGCAGGGCCAGCCGGGCGCCGGCGCGTTCCACGGCCTCCAGCAGTTCCAGCATGAGGGCTTGGCGCCACAGCATGAAGGCCGTCCAGTCGGCGTCGCGGTAGTAGCAGAAGACCTCGACGTCCAGGCTGAAGGTGTTCACCTTGACGAAGCGGGCGTAGCGGTCCATGGCCCGGTCCACCTTGGGATCGGCCTCCAGGACGGCCTCCAGCCCCTCCACGGCCTTTTTCAGCCGTTCGGAGCCTGTGTCCAGGCGCAGGCCCAGGACCGCGTCGAAGCGGATGCGGTCCCGCCGGCTGAAGTTCTCCAGGGTCAGCTGCGAGAACTCGCCGTTGGGCACCGTGATGACCGTGCGGTCGGCCGTCCGCAGCTTGATCGAACGCAGGCCCACCTCGAGCACCTCGCCGGACTGGCCCCCGAAGCCGCAGAAGTCCCCCGCGCGCACGGGCTGGTCGAGCACCAGCATGAGGCCCCCGAAGAGGTTCTCTATGGTTTTCTGGCCCGCCAACGCCACGGCCAGACCGCCCACGCCCAGGCCCGCCAGGAGGGTCTTCACGTCCAGGCCCATGTTCTCCAGGAACGCCAGGAGGATCAGCAGGCCCCAGGCGGCCTTGGCCGTCTTGTCCAGCAGCGGGATCACGGTCACGGCGGCGTTGCGCCCCTGACGCAGGAAGCTGCGGTGGAGCTGGCGCTCGAAGAAGTCCATCACCACGAAACCGGCCCAAAGCAGGGACATGGCGAAGCCCAGGCGCAGGATGGCTTCGGCGGACTCGTCCCCGCCGCCAGCGAGGCGGCCGGCCTCGAGGGCGCCGGCGAGGACCGCCAGGTACGCCAGCGCCTGCAGGCCGGTCCGCAGCGCGTGGCGCAGCGTCTGGCGGGGGCTATGGGCCTCCTCGCCGCTGACCAGGCGCACCGAGCGGCCCGCGGCCAGGGCCGCGGCCGAGGCCCCCAGGACCGCGGCCGCCGGCAGGATCCAGGTCCAGAACAGGGTCTCGATCTCGTGGGCCCGCGCCGGGAGGGCGCCGGCCAGATCCGCGGGGGCGGTCACGACCGGGCCCCGGAGTGGACGGTCCCGCGCGCGGATTTACGGGCGGCCTCGCGGACCAGCTTCAGCGCGGCGTCGGCGGTGTCGACCACGCGGAAGAGGTCCAGATCCTCGGCGGCGATGGTGCCCGCGGCCAGCAATTGGACGCGCATCCACTCCAGCATCGGGTTCCAGAAACGCGAACCCACCAGGATCAGGGGGCCGGCGTCGATCTTGCGGGTCTGGGCCAGGGTGGCCACCTCGAAGAACTCGTCGAAGGTCCCGAAGCCCCCGGGGAAGTACACATAGGCGAAGCTATACTTCACGAAGTTCAGCTTGCGCACGAAGAAGTAGCGGTTCACCAGGGCCAGGTCCTGGTGGGGATTGGGGTGCTGCTCGAAGGGAAGCTCGATGTTGAGCCCCACGCTGGCCGAGCCGGCCCCGTGGGCGCCCTTGTTGACGGCTTCCATGATGCCCGGCCCGCCTCCGGTGATGACCGCGTAGCCCGCCCGGGAGAGCTTGCGGCCCAGTTCCTCGGCCACGGCGTACTCCGGGGCCGAGGGCTTGGTGCGCGCCGAACCGAACACGCTCACGGCCGGCCCCAGCCCGCGCAGGTGCTCGAAACCCTCCACGATCTCGGCCTGGATGCGGAGCACCCGCCAGCTTTCGTCGGCCATGGGGCCGCGTTCGTTCTCGTGCCGGAGCAGATCCTTGTCGGCGTGGTTTCCGAGCTTGGGGGCGCGCGCGGGGTTCTTCATGGCTCTCCTAGGGACGGTTGGTTTCCAGGTCGACGAACGCGTATTCGAAGGGCGCTTCCCCGGTGCCGAGGCCGGCCCGGCGGGAGGTCTCCCTCCAGCGGCCGGGGTCCCAGGCGGGGAAGAGGGTGTCGCCGTCGAAGGGATGGTGGATCAGGGTCAGGGCCAGGCGGTCCGCCCGCGGCAGGGCCTGGGCGTAGACTTGGGCGCCGCCGATGACGAAGACCTCCGCGCCGCCGGGTGCGCCTTGGGCCGCGGCGAGGGCCTCCTCAAGGCCCGGGGCCAGGATGTCCGGGAGCGGGCCGGTCCACGCGCCCCGGCCGGGGTCCCGGCTGAGCACGATGTTGGTCCTGCCGGGGAGCTTGAACGGAAGGCTGTCCCAGGTGCGCCGCCCCATGACCACCGGGTGCCCCAGGGTGAGGGACTTGAAGCGGCGCAGGTCCTCGGGGAGGCGCCAGGGGATGGCCCCGTCCCTGCCGATGACCCTCCCGGGCCACGTCAGGGCCGCCACAAGGGTCAGGGTCACACCGCCACCGGGGCCTTGATGGCCGGGTGGGGGTCGTAGCCCTCCAGGGCCAAGTCCGCGAAGCGGAAGGCGTCCAGGTCCCGCACCTCCGGGTTGAGGAGCAGGCGCGGAAGGGGCCGGGGCTCCCGGGCCAGTTGGGTGCGGGCCTGCTCCAGGTGGTTCAGGTACAGGTGCAGGTCGCCGAAGCTGTGCACCAGGGCCCCGGGCCTCAGCCCGCAGGCCTGGGCCACCAAGTGGGTCAGCAGGGCGTAGCTGGCGATGTTGAAGGGGACGCCCAGGAACACGTCCGCGCTGCGCTGGTACAGGTGGCAGTCCAGGCGGCCATCGGTGTGGACGTAGAACTGGAAGAGCGTGTGGCAGGGCGGCAGGGCCATGCGCGGCACGTCGGCCGGGTTCCAGGCGCTCACGACGAGGCGCCGGGACTCGGGATGGGTGCGGATTTCCGAGACCAGGGCGCGGATCTGGTCGACCCCGCCGGGGCCGCCGGGCGCGGCGCCGAAGCGGCGCCATTGGTGGCCGTAGACCGGGCCGAGCTCCCCGTTTTCGTCGGCCCATTCGTCCCAGATGCTCACCCCGGCCGCCTGGAGCGGCCGCACATTGGTGCCCCCCCCGAGGATCCAGAGCAACTCGTGCGCCACGCTCTTAAAGTGCACCTTCTTGGTGGTCAGAAGGGGGAAACCCTCGGCCAAGTCGTAGCGGCATTGGTGGCCGAAGACCGAGAGGGTCCCGGTTCCGGTGCGGTCCCCGCGCCGCTCCCCGCGTTCCATCACCATGCGCAGCATGTCCAGGTAGGTCTTCACGTGCGGTGGTCCCCCCTCAGGGAGCTCGCGGCGCGCTCCCACAGCGGTCCGCGGATCGGATCGCGCAGTTCCCCCGCCGGGCAGGCGAGCCATTGGTCCGGGTCGAAGCAGCCCCCGGGAAGCAGGGGCGCGGCGCCCAGCTCCCCGCCGCGCTGGGACACCACCGAGCCCAGGGCCGGGTCGGCGATGGCGTCCACCTCCAGGGCTCGGACCAGGTACGACCCGCCGGGGGCCGCCGCCTCCGGGGACGGCTCCTGGGCGCCCTCGGCCCAGCGCAGCGTGTCGGCGTAGCGGGCGGCCGCGTCGTGACCCAGGAAGAGCAGGACCGAGGCCGGTTCCCCGCGGTCGCTCCGGTGGAGGCGGTAGCAGCGCAGTCGAGATCCCTTCCGGTCGGGGGCGGACGTGCGCCCCTAGAACCCCATGTTCTCGAGCTTCACCCGCTCCCGGGGCACGCCCTTAACCAGGAGCAGGTCCTTGAGGTCCTTGTTCATCTGGTCGGGCCCGCAGATGAAGTAGTGCTTGTCCAGGGGCCCGGGCACGTGGCGCTCGATCATGTCCCAGTCGATGCGCCCGCGTTCCCCCTTCCAGGGGTGCTCCGGAGCCAGTCGGGTGTAGGTGAGCACGATCTTCGCGGCCGGATTGGAGCGCGCGTGGAGCCCCAGGAGCTCCTCCCGGTAGATCGTGTCCTCCTCGGTCTTGTTGGCGTCGAGAAAGGTGATCCGGTTGGGAAGCTTCAGGGCGGTGGCGTAGCGCAGCATGCCCACCAGCGGGGTGACGCCGACGCCGGCGCCCAGCAGCACGATGTGGGGCTGGGTCGCGGGGTCGAAAAAGAAGTGCCCCAGCGGGCCGCGCAGCCCGAAAACGTGCCCCGGCTTCAGGTCCTTGAGGTGCTGGGGGAAGGTGCCCTGGAGCTTGATGGTGAGGTCGATGAAATCGCGGGTGGTGGGGCTGCTGGCGATGGAGTAGCTCCGGGAAAGTTTGGCTTCGCTTCCCGGGGTCAGGTGCAGCTGCACGAACTGGCCCGGCTTGTAGTCGAGGACCTCCCCGCCGGCCTCGGGCCGGATGCGGTAGGTCAGGGTGTCGGGGGTCTCGCGGAGGACTTCGGCGAGGACGTAGGGGATGGTCGCGGGGGGCATGGGCTCCTTCAGAGGGTCTTGAGGTACTCGAGCACCGTGCGCACGGCGGCGCCCGTGCCGCCGGCGGGGTTCACCCCGTCCTCGGCCTTGAGGAAGGCGGGCCCGGCGATGTCGAAGTGCGCCCACGACGGGTTGGACACGAATTCCTTCAGGTAGAATGCGGCGGCGATGGTGCCCGCCTCCCCGCTGTTGCCGATGTTCTTGATGTCGGCGACCTTGCTGTCGATGTGGGCCCGGTAGGACTCGGGCATGGGGAGCTGCCAGAACGCCTCCCCCGCGGCCCTACCCAGCGCCACGAAGCGCTGGCAAAGGCGGTCGTCGCCGAGCACCGCGGTGATGTTCATGCCCAGGGCCACGATAGCCGCGCCGGTCAGGGTGGCGAAGTCCAGGATCACGTCGGGCTTGAGCGTCTCGGCGTAGAGCAGGGCGTCGGCCAGGACGATTCGCCCCTCGGCGTCGGTGTTGAGGATCTCCGCCGTGCGGCCGTTGCGGTAGCGGACGATGTCCCCGATCTTGAGCGCGTCGCCCCCGGGCAGGTTCTCGGTCACGGGCGCCAGCGCGTGGACCTCCACGGGCAGGCGCAGCTTGGCCGCCAGCAGGCACAGGGCCAGGGCGGTAGCGCTGCCGGCCATGTCGCACTTCATGTCCAGCATGCTCGAGGCCGGCTTCAGGGACAGCCCGCCCGAGTCGAACGTGATGCCCTTGCCCACCAGGGCCACCCGGCGGCGCGCCTTGCCCGAGGGGCGGTAGCGCAGGTGCAGGAACACGGGCGGGTGCAGGGAGCCGCGGTTGACCGCCAGCAGGCCCTCCATGGGCCAGGCCGCGATGGCCTTCTTGTCGAGCACCGTGAGGTCGAGCCCGGGGACGCCCTTGGACAGGGCCCGGATGTCGCGGGCGTACTTCTCGGGGTACTTGTCCGAGGGCCCGCGGTTGACCAGGTCGCGCACCAGGCAGACGGCTTCGCAGGCCAGGCGGCGTTCGGCCACGGCCTCGGCCGACCCGCGGCCCCCGCCCACCAGAGTCAGGAGTCGGAATTCGGGTTCCTTGGCCGGGTCCGACGCGTCCGGCTTGGGTGCGCCCTTGGCTTCGGTGTAGCGGTACAGGCCCAGCCATGCGCCCTCGGCCGCGGCGCCGGCCTGGTCCTTGGAGGCCCCCGCGGGCAGGGTCACCACGGCGTCCGCGGCCTTGAGGTCCCGGGCGCGCCGCGCCGCGGCCTGGCCGCAGCGGCGGAAGCGCTCCAGGTCGGCCTCCTTGGCCTTGCCCAGGCCCAGGAAAAGGCGCCGCGGCCCGGCGGCGTAGTAGGAGGCGTCCTTCTGGCCCTTGAAGCCGTCGGCCTTGGCCGAGGCGGTGAAGGCCGCCAGTTCGGCCCCGGAAAGGCCGCAGCCCTCCGGAAAGCGGTCCTCGAACACGAGGGTGACGCGCAGGCCGGTCTTGGCCGGCGGCGCGGCGGCGGTGCGGATCTCGATCAAGGCGTCCTCGAAAGGGCTGGCGAAAGCGGGGGCCGGATGGAAGACTGTATTATCTTTGCGCGTCCCCGCGCCCGCAATTGCCAAAACGGGGACCTTGCTTGAGGGAACCGCCATGCTCGATCCCGTCCTCACGGCCGTCCACGTCTTCTGCGCCATCCTCTGGGGCGGCGGCGGCATCCTGGGGGCCTTTTTCCTGCTGCCCGCCTTCGCCCGGACCCTGGAGAGCGCCGAAGGCGGGGAACGCACCCGCGCGGCCCTGGCCCAGCGCCGTTATGGCCTCACCCAGGGGGTGTTCGCCGGGGGCACCCTTCTCAGCGGGGCGGTCCTCCTGCGGACGACCCTGTCCCAGGGGTGGGGCGCCTTCCGGGGCGCGGGCGGGATGGTGCTCGGCTTCGGGGTCCTCATCGGACTGGGGGCCTACGTCATCGGGGCGGGGCCCCTGCGCCGCCGCTATGAGCGCGTGCTGGCTCTGGCCCGGTCCGGGGCCCCGGTCCCGGAACTGGGCCGGGAGCAGGCCCGGGCCCTGCGTTCGGCCCGGGTGGCGGCCTGGCACCTGGCCGCCGCGGGCCTGCTGATGGCCTTCCACGGCGCCGTGGTCCAGTGGGCGGCGCGTTAGGGCATCGCGGACATGGCTGAGGCTGAGGGGGGATCCGGGGAGGGCCTGGCCGCCGCCGGCCCCAAGCCGCGCGGCACCCGCACCGGCTTCACCACCGGAGCCAACGCCACCGCTTGCGTTGTGGCCGCCCTGGGCCGCCTGCTCGATGGCGTGGAGCGGACCCGTGTGCGCATCACCTTGCCCGAAGGGCAGACCCCGGAATTCGCTGTCGCCTGGACCCGGGTCGAGGCCGACGGCTCGGTCACCAGCGCCACGGTCAAGGACGGGGGGGACGACCCCGACGTGACGCACGGGGCCGAGATCCGCGCCACGGTTCGGCTCAATGGCCGTCCCGGGGAGCTGCGCTTCCTCAAGGGCGAGGGCGTCGGCACCGTCACCAAGCCGGGCCTGGGCCTGGAGGTCGGGGGCCCGGCCATCAATCCGGTGCCGAGGCGCATGATGTCCGAACACGCCCTGGCGATCCTGGCGGCGGCCGGCCTCGGGCACGAGGGGGCGGACATCACCGTGTCGGTGCGCGACGGGGAGGCCATCGCGCGCAAGACCCTCAATTCCCGGCTCGGCATCCTGGGGGGCATCAGCATCCTGGGGCGCAGCGGCATCGTGCACCCCTACAGCACGGCGGCCTACGTCGCCTCCATCGAGCAGGGCATCGAGGTGGCCTTGCACCAAGGGTGCGACACCGTGGTCCTGACCACCGGGGGTCTCACCGAGCAATACGCCATGCGCCTGCTGCCGGATCTTCCCGAAGCCGCCTTCGTGCAGATGGGCGACTACGTGGGCAAGGCCTTGGACCACTGCGTGCGCCTGGGCGTGCGCAGGGTGGTGCTGGTCGGGCAGATGGGCAAGGTGGCCAAGCTGGCCCAGGGCGAGGTGCACACCCACGCCCGAAAGTCCGCCGTGGACCTTGCGGCGCTGGCTGCGCTGGCCCTCCAGGCCGGGGCCGGCGAGGAGGAGGCCGCGCGCATCGCCGCCGGCACGACGGCCCGCTACGCCTGGGAACTGGGCCAGGGCCGCCCCTGGCTGGGGGCCTTCCTCGACGCGCTCTGCGCCCGAGCCGCCAGGGTCGCCAAGGACCACGTCCGCGCGCTCGGCGGGGACACCGCCATCGAGAGCTGGCTGCTGCACTTCGACCGGGCCGAGCGCATCGGCTGGGCCGCGCTCTGAGGCGGACCCCTCCCGCCGGCGGGCCTCGCCGGGTCAGGCCTCCGCGGGCATGAGCGCGCGCTTGATGCGGTCGTTGAGGACCAGGCCCAGCAGCCCGGAGGCGACGAAGACTAGGGCCGTGGCCCGCCACGGCAGGGGCGCCACACCGGGGGCTCCGTGGGTCACCAAAAGGGCCACCAAGGCCATGTCCACGACCAGGGCCGTGAGCAGGGGAGCGCTGGGCTTGGAGGCGCCGAAGGCCTTGCGGTCGCGGACCGCCAGCACCGTGAACAGACCGAAGTAGAAGATGATGGTGAAGCCGAAGGTCTGCAGCGTGCCGTTGTCCGCCGCCACCCCCAGGGTGCGCCAACCCAGCCAAAGCACCAGGCCCGACTCCGCAACCACCGCCAGGCCGAGCACCAGGGCGCTACGGACCAGGGCCCCGATCTCCCAGCGGGCCGGACGGGCCCGGCCCTTGGCACGGTCCGTGGCCAGGGTGAGGGTGACGAAGTCCACCAGGAAGAGCAGCAGGACCATGTTGAAGGTCGACACCACCAGCCGACCGGTGGCCAGGAAGGTCCCCACCACGAACAGGACGATCTGGAAGGTTTTGATGATCTTGTTCAGGATCCAGGTCTCGACGCGCTGGTGGATGGAGCGTCCCACCCGGATCAGGTCCGGCAGCGTCGCCAAGCCCTCGGTGGTCAGCACCACGCTGGCCGCGCCCTTGGCCGCGTCCGTGGCGTTGCTGACCGCCACCCCGACCTCGGCCTGGCCCAGGGCCGGGGCGTCGTTCACCCCGTCCCCGGTCATGCCCACGATGTGGCCCCTCTCCTGAAGGGCCTTCACGATGGCGTACTTGTCCTCGGGGTAGATGGAGGCGAAGCCGTCGGCCTCCTCGGCCCGGCCGGCCGGCGATGTCCCGGCGGCGTGGAGCGGGCCGCAGTCCACCAGATCCGCTCCCAGCCCGACTTCCCGAGCCACCGCGGCGGCCACCGGGGGGGCGTCCCCGGTGAGCATCTTCACCCGCACCCCCAGCGTCCCGAGCTCGGTCACGAGGGCCCGGGATTCCGGCCTGGGCCGATCCTGCAGCGCCGCCACGCCGGCGACGACAAAGCGGCCGTCCCGTTCCCGGGCCACCGCCACGCAGCGTTGCCCCCCCTCGGCGAAGCGCCGGGCGAGTTCCCGCAGGGATTCACGCTGGGCGGGCCCGGTGTCCGGGCTTAGTTCCAGCAGCGACTCCAGGGCCCCCTTGGTGACCCGGAAGGCGCCCTCGGCGTTGTGGACCGTCGCTTCGGTGCGCCGGGTGCGGGGGTCGAAGGGGACGAAGGAGCCGCGCTCCCAGCCCTCCAGATGCAGGCCGCGGGAGCGGGCCGCCTCCAGGAAGGCGCGGTCGATGGGGTCCTGGTTGGCCTCCCGGGAGCAGGCCGCCCCCAGCAGCAGGACGGAATCGGCGTCGAAGCCCTCGGCGGCGGAGACGTCCACCACCGAGGGGCGGTTGGTGGTGAGGGTCCCGGTCTTGTCGCTGCACAGGACGTCCATGCGCGCCGCGTCCTCGGGCGCGCTCAAGCGGGTGACCAGGATGCCACGCCGCGAAAGTTCGCGGGACCCCAGGGCCAGGGTCAGCGTGAACATGGCCGGCAGGGCCACGGGCACCGCCGACACCAGCAGGATCAGCGCCAAGGGCAGCAGGTCGCCCAGCCCCCGGCCCTCCACCGCCGTGAGGCCCCCGGCCACGGCCAGGAGCGCGGCCACCGCCAGCATGAGCCAGCGGGCCACCTGGGCCACCACGGACTCCATGTGCAGCTTAGGGGCGGCCACCTTCACCAGTTGGACGATCTTGCCGAAGGTGGTGGAGGCGCCGGTGAGCACCACCAGGGCGTCCGCCTCGCCCGCGCGCACCACGGCCCCGGCGTGCAGGAAATCGCCGCGGCCGGCACCCACGGAGTCGGACTCCCCGGTCACCGAGGACAGGTCGAGCTGGAGGTCCCCGCTGAGCAGCTTGGCGTCGGCCGGGATGAAGTCGCCCAGGCGCAGACGCAGGATATCGCCCGGGACCAGGGACTCGGAGGGGACCTCGCCCCAGACGCCGTCGCGCAGGGTGCGGCTGCGTATGGTCAGGCGTTTCTTCAGGTCCTCCACGGCCCGGTGGGCACGCGTCTCCTGGAGGAAGCTGATCACCCCGTTGACCAGGAGCAGGCAGGCGATGATGCCGGCGTCAAGGTAGCGCCGCCGGATGAGGGAGAGGGCGGCGGTCAGCTCGAGCATGCCCGCGGTCAGGCCCCAGAATTTGCCGAGGAAGTCGAGCCAGGGGTTGCGGGGCTCCTCCGCCACGGCGTTGGGGCCGTACCGGAGCAGGCGTTCGCGCACGCTCCCGGAGTCGAGGCCCCGTTGGGGATCCGAGGAAAGCAGCCGCAGCGCCTCCTCCGGGCTCATGGTCTTGAACTCGGCGGCGCTCGGCCCGGGGGCCGCGGTTGGTTGGGTCGTCATGGTTCGGGGCTTCCTGGGAGAAGGATCCTCAAAAAAATCGAGTCCGCATTGTCCCCAGCGGCGACGGAGGCCGTCAAGCGTACCGCAAGGGGACCCCGCGGGGCGCGTCGCGGGTTTGTAAGGGGGCTGAAACAAGGGCCCCGGCGGGGCCGCCCGGGGTGTGGAACTAATCCATGTGGGGGAGGGCTTCGGACTCCCCCTTGCGAGGGGCCCCTCCCTCCCCGGATTCTCCCTTGGGGGCCAAGCTCCCCAGGGAGGGTTTGGGTGCGGGCCCCCGGCCCGAAACCCAAAGGCGGGTCTGGCGGGCCAGGTCCGCGGCCTTGGCCGAGAACACCGTGGCCTCGCCGTCCATCTGGCCGCTGCGCGTGCGGTTGAGCACCAGCGAGGCGCACAGGCCCAGGTCCGCGGCCCCGGAGGCCCATTCCCAGGGCGTCAGGAGCTGGGCCCCGAGCCGGAAGTCCAGGAGCAGGTACACCTGGCCCAGCAGGAACAGGATGAGCACATCCACGGCGAGGTATTGGCGCCGGGGGTCGCGGAGGGCCTTCACCAGGAAAAAGCCAAGGCACAGCAGGCTCAGCCCCGCGAGGCGCACATAGGGCTGCTGGGCGGGGTCGAAGCGCATGCGCAGAAGGGCCGCCAGGTGCACGTTCAAGCCCAGGCACACCGCACCCTGGGCCAGGAGCCAGCCCGCGCAAAGGCGCACCGTGCGCTCCAGGCGCAGCCCGCGCAGGGCCTCGGACCCGTCCGGGGCCGGCATGTCAGAAGTCGAAGGCCGGGGCGAAGGACGCCTCGGCGCTGCCGGAAAGGGCCTGGTAGGAGCCGGTCGCGTAGGTCCCCGAGTTGGCCGCCATGAGCACCAGGCGCAGGAAGGCCTCCCGCCCGCCCGGGACCCCGCCCACCGCCACCTCGAAGCCTGCCGGGAAGCCGGGGCCGCCCATGGAGCCGGAGGTGGCGTTGGCCTGGGCGTAGGCCGGTACCGCCAGGTCCCCTCCGGGCCCCTGCAGGGCCACCACGGAATCGGCGGAGAAGGTCCCCGTGACGTTGAAGGCCACGCTGTAGCTGCTGGCGGCGGCGTCTTCCCCGCCCGCGCTGGCCCCGGCCCGGGCGATGCGCCCAAGGTCCACCCCGGCCTGGGACTGGTTGGTCATCATCAGGTCGTAGTCGTCGAGGTAGCCCCAGCTCCCGGTGGGCAGGGTGGCCGGCGGCGAGGCAGGGGATCCCGACCCGATCGCCGCCGGCGTCAGCGCGAAGAAGCAGGCCGAGCAATTGGCCGTGAGCGTGGCCGCGGCCGGATCGAAGGCGTAGGTGTAGCCGTCCGAGGACAGGGCGTCGCAGGCCGCGGTCAGGCGGGGGCAGCAGCCGTTGCCGTAGGTCGTGGGGGTGTCGGTCAGGCCGCTGAGGCTCGAATAGTTCACCAGGGGCTGGCTGCGCCACTCGGTCAGGCGCAGGCCCTCGGCGCCGTTGACCACGCTGGAGGGGTCGTAGGAAAGGTAGTCGTAGACCAACTGGTAGCGCCCCACGCTGATGACTTCGGCCTGGTCCGAGGTCGAGGACGAGGGCGTGGTCACCGACCAGTTTCCCCCGCTGTTGGAGTAGTACGCCGTGAACGTGATGGGGTTCAGGTTGCAGACGTAGGCGATCTCGTCGCCCCAGTCCACCGCGCCGGACCCCGAGGGGCCGCTCATGTCGACCTCCCCGGTGACGGACTCGTCCACGGCCGTGGGCCAGAGGCTGAAGCCCACCGGCTTAGGCGGGGCGGTGTTGGGGGCGGCCGGCGCCGCGGCGATGCTTGAGGCGATCAGGGTGCGCAGGGGCAGCATGCCGGTCCCTGTGGAGTCGGCGTATCCGGTGATGAGCTCGGTGCAGGTGGCCAGGCTGGCGCCCAGGTTGGCCAGGCTCCGGGTCACGTCCTGAAGCATGTACTGGGCCGCCTCCTGGCGGCCCACGGCCTGCCGGGTGCCGGTGAGGAAGCGGGTGATGATGTAGGAGGCGTAGGACAGCAGCAACACCAGGAAGGTCAGCTCCAGCAGGGTCATGCCCCGTTCCCCGGGACGGTCCCCCCCCGCCTTCATGGTTGGGTGTCCACCGAGACCTGGTCGTAGCCGTAGTGGGGGAAGGGCGCGGTACTCGCTTCGGAGGGCAGGCGGAAGCACTCCACCCGCACCAGGTAGCTGCCGGCGGGCACGTTCTTCCAGGTGTAGGTGTATTGGTAGGGCGAGGTCTGGTAGGCGCCGCCCGGCAGGATGGCGTCGGCAGCGTCGGAGAGGTAGTTGCCCGCGCCCCCCAGGGTGTAGGCGTTGCCCCAGCCCGCTGCGACCGGGGCCCCCGTCGCCGCGGAGTACCAGGTCGTGGGGTTCAGCCCGGAGGGGCTGTTGTAGATGACGTTAAAGGCGATGGCTTGGGAGTCCTCCCATTCCTTGGTGGGGTCCGGGATCACGTCGCCCGAAGTGCAGGGGCCCACGGCCGCGTCCACGCACGGGTAGTTCTCGTCGTATTGCTGGCCGTCCCAGCGCGCGTAGCGCAGGTCCCAGGAGATCGGGACCGAGGTGGCCCCCTTGAGGTTGGTGCTGGCCGTGGGGCTGAGCACGGTGACCAGGGGGATGGGGGGGATGCGGTAGGACTTCCCGCTGGCGGCGTAAGTGCCGGAGTAGGTGTTGTTGGGGTTGCTGAAGGTGCCGCACACCGAGCAGGCCGTGGCCGTGGGCACGCCCGCGTCGGCGACCGTGCGCAGGGACTGCATCAGGGCGAACTGGGACATGAAGTCGCCTCCAACGACCGCCTCCGGGGAGAACCCGTCGACCACGAACCAGCCCCCGGCCGGGTCGCCCGTGGCCGTGGTCAGGGTCAGGTTCTCGTCGATGGCGCGGATCGCGGCCGCGCCCTTGTAGGAGGTGTCGTTGGGCTCGCTGGAGGGCGCCGCGTAGTAGCCCCAGTCGCTCGGTGAGCTGATGCCCCCGGCGGTGTAGGTGGCCGCGGCGTAGACGTCCAGGTGGGTGCGCTGCTGGGAGTAGATCGGGTCGGTCCACTCCGGCGGCTCCAGGGATCCGGCGTCCTCGCCCCAGGGCTCCGCGATGTCGTAGAAGCTCGAGGGCACCGGCACGTTGTAGTCCCCGCCGGCCTCGGCGGCGTCGTTGAGCAGGGCCGCCGCGTAGGAGGTGGCGGTGACGTGGGCGAAGTAGCCGCTGTTGGCGTTGTCCCCGTCGAAAAGGCTGGCGCTGGCCACGTACCCGGCCTGGTGCAGGGTGGGCCGGAAGAAAGTGCCCGTCAGAGAGGTCGCCGTGGTCCCCAGGGGCAGCGAGGAATTCTGCAAGGGCACCCGGAAGGCGCTGCCGCCCGCCGAGCCGTCGGGGTTGGCCAGGTTGCCCCAGGTCGCGCTTCCCCCGGAGGTCCAGTTGCCCTGCCACTGGCTCTGGTAGAGCCCGTCCGGCCACAGCTCCCCGAGGAAGGGCAGGGAGGCCCATCCGATGTTCGTGGAGCTGGTCCCGGTCACCACCAGGCAGGCCCCGGCGGCCTGGATCGCGGTCACGTTGCTGTCGTAGCCCGGGTCCTGCTGGCCCACGATCTCGTCGACATAGTAGGGCGTGGTGTCGGAGCCCCAGGGCCCGCCGAAGCAGGGCACCCCGTTCTGGAAGCCGCTGTTGTGGTCTCCGCCGATCTCGCCGCCGAGGGCGGCCACGGCGCTGGAATACCCCGCCAGGGTGAGGTAGACCCCGTTGGCCGAAAGGATGCCGTCGCGCACCAACGCGTAGAGTTTGGGCACGTCGTAGTCCGGTGAGGGCTGGCTGCTCTGTCCCGAGGCGTAGTACCCGTCGTGCTGGTGGGCCGTGGCCATGTAGGGGGCGTAGAACGGGTCCTGGGCCGCGTCGCCGTAGGCGTAGCTGCTTCCGGCGAAATTGCGCCAGAACCAGTTGTAGCCCCCGCCCAGGCCGTCGGCGGCCGGATTCCCGCTGAAGTCGAGCTCGTCGGCGTAGGGCACGAAGCGGGGGTCGCCCACGGCGTCGAAGCGCTCGGTGTAGGGCACCCCGCCGGAGGCCACCGTGCCCACCGCCGAGGAGCCCGTCTGCGTGGTTCCGACCCAGAAGTAGGTGTCGGATTCGTCCTGCGGGTACTGCGGCAGGGTCAGGGCCGTGGCCGTGGCGTAGAAGGCGGAATCGTAGACGCCCGATGTGCAAGCCACGCCGTCGATGCCGATGCGCGTCTCTACCTTGATTTGGCCGCTGAGCCCGGTCAGCACGATGTGCCAGCGGGCCGTGTTCACCGGCGCCCCGTAGGAGTTGACGACGTTGGGGTAGCTGCCGCTGCTGCACGGCGGCGCGGAGCAGTCGGGGGACTCTGAGGAGAACGTGGTGTAGAGGGGATAGAATTGGTCCGAGCCTGCGGTCACCGTGGGGAAGGGCACGTATTCTAGGCCGTAGGGGCGCATGTCCGCGGGCAGGCCCTGGTAGACGATGACCGGCGTGTTTTCCGGGGTGGCCGTGGGGGTCGGCGTCGGCGAGGGGCTCGCCCCGGCCCCGCAGGAGCCGTAGCTCGTGGTGGCGCTGTTGTTGACCCCGTTGGCCAGGACCTCGATGTACCACAGCAGCCCGTAGTCCTGGTAGTCCCCGCCGCTGTTGAAGCCCCCGGTGTAGGTGAAGGGGCTGGAGTTGCAGTCGACGTAGCCGCCCACGGGGAAGTCCAGGTTGCCCGCCCCGTAGGTGCCGGTGATGGGGTCGGTGAAGAGGGGGTCGTAGCAGCTCGGGCAGCCCGACCAGCCGCCGTAGGGGCCCCCGTAGCTACTCACCGGGTTGAAGGTCACGTCGCAGTTGGAGTTGCTTATGTTGTTCTGGCTGTAGCCCCAGCCCGAGCCCAGCATGGGCAGGAAGTACAGGAACATGCTGTTGGCCGCCCTGGGCTTGACGCTCAGGCTCTGGGAGACGTTGCCCACGTTGCTGCTGACCGAGCCCATGAACGGCGAGGTGCCGAGGGAATAGGTGCCGATCGGGCCGCCGTTGTTGGTGGTGTTGCCCACGTCCACGGTGAAGGCGTAGAGGCTGCCGTTGTTGGGCGCGCTGGGGTCGTAGGCGATGTACAGCGGCTGGTTCTGCTGGGGGTCCTGGATGTAGTAGACCCACCACGAGTAGTCGGGGTCCCCGGAGTTGTTGTTGGGCTCGATCACCGGGCCGGCCAGGTAACCCATGGGCACGCCGTCGTAGTAGGGCTGGGCGCAGGTGGCGGTGACCGTCTGGTCGATGAAGAACACGAACAGCACGCTCCCGGCGCTGGCCGCGTTGCTGCCGGTTCCGCCGGCGGTGGACCCCGTGCCGAAGTAGGTGAGGCTGACGCTGGCCGTGGGCGTCCAGTAGCCGGGCTGCCAACTGGTCTGGTAGTAGTTCGTCCCGCCGTAGAGCGGCACGTTGGGGGCCCCGCAGGGCGAGACGTAGGGCGTGTCGCTGGGACTCGCCGCCGGGCTGGGCGTGGCCGAGGCCTGGGGGGTGGGGGTG
>DAIDJD010000019.1 GCA_027451505.1 candidate division FCPU426 bacterium | reverse complement strand
TGGGCGTCCTTTACGCCGCGGCGCTCGCCAGCAAGAGCTCCGGGCTTCCCCTCGTCGCTCCCATCGTGCTGGCCCACTTCGCCCCAGCCCTGGTCCCGGGCTTGGACTCCGAGGCGCGCGCCTCCCGCCTCCGACGCGGGGCCTTGGGGTTGGCCGTGGCCGCCGCCGCGACGGTGGCGGCGTTCTTCGTGTTCATGCCGTGGGCCTTCCTCGACTTCCCCAAATTCGTCGCCAACCAGACGGCCCAGCGGGACATTCTTGTCACCGGTTCCCCCTTGGGGACGCCCTATGTGCGCCAATATTGGGGCGCCGGACCCTGGTTCCACCTCCGCAATCTGTGCCTGTTCTACATGGGCATTCCCGCGGGGCCCTTGGCCCTTTTGGCGGTGCCCTTCGCCGCCGCGCTGGCCTTCTCGGAGGCGCGGGGCGCCTCCCGAGGCCGGTCCCGTTCCTCCAACCGGCGCTGGTCGGACGCCGCGTTGGGGACGGCCCTGATCCTGGCCTGGATCGTTCCCTATTTCGCCATCATCGACTTCAGTTTCGCCAAGTTCGCCCGGTACACCCTGCCGCTGATCGCCCCTTTGGCGGCGCTTCTCGCCCTCGCGCTGGGCCGGCTGAGGCGGGGCGCCCCTCGGCTCGCCGCGGCGCTGGCGGGCGTCTGCGCGCTGCTTTCCCTGGGCTACGGGACAGGCTACTTCCTGACCTACTTCCGACCCCACCCGTGGTATGAGGCGTCCCGGTGGATCGACGACCACATCCCGCCCGTGACGGCGGATCCGGCCGCCCCCGGTGGCCGTCGCGCGACCCGCATCGTCAACGAGGACTGGGGAGATGACCTTCCGGTGGGGCTGCCCGACCGCCCCACGCCCGCCTACTTCGACCTCAAGGACCGCCCCGGCCAAGTCAATGTGGTGGAGTGGGACAGCGCCGCGAAGCTCGCGGCGTTTTGTTCGACCTTGAGCCAGGCCGATGTGCTGATCCTGGCCGATCCCAGGGCCTACGGCACCTACCTGAGGTTGCCCCACCGTTTCCCTCTGACCTACACCTACTATCATCTGCTCTTCACCGACCCGGGCCGCCTAGGGTTCGCGCTGGCCCATCAGGCGTCCAATCCGCTGAAGCTGTTCGGGCTGTTCACCCTGGAGGACAGCAGGATCCCCTCGGTGCCGTCCTGGCGCTGGGCCGACGAATCCTTCACCCTCTACGATCGGCCCCATTCCTTCATTTTCCGCAGAGTCCGACCCATGGCGCCGGGACAGGTCCGCAGCGCGCTCATGGGTGCACTCCGCGGGGAGGGCCTGAGCGATCGATTCCTGGACGGGCTGGGACCGGCTGCCCTGGAGGCCCTCGCTTCCGGCACGGCCCCCCCGTCCGGGCCCTTGAACTCCGCCGCAGCGCCGGAGGTGAACGCCAATTTTGGGCGTAGCCGCGGGGTGCTCATCCCCTTGGGTGCCGGGCCGCTGATGTGGTGGTTCCTGGTCACGGTCCTGGGTGCGCTTGCCCTTCCGCTGAGCGCCCGCGTCCTGCGCGGGCTGCCCGCCGGGGGATATGCGCTTTCCCGGGCCCTAGGCGTGCTCCTGTTCGGGTGGACCGCGTACAACCTGGCTTGGCTTTTTCCCAGATTTTAGCCTTTTTGGCAGGACCGGTTGTGGATCCTGCTCGCGGTCTTGGCGGCCTCCGCGGCCCTGCTGTTGCGCCGCCGCCGTCGGGCGGCCGCGGCCTGGATCCGGGCGAATCGGGCCGAGATCCTCGCCACCGAAGCCTTGTTCGCGGCCGCCTTCGGCGTGTTCGTCCTGATCCGAGCCTACAACCCGAACATCCATGACGTGACCGGCCAGGGTTATTTCGGCGGCGGCGAACCCTTGGGCATGACCTATCTCTCCGCCGTCACGCGCTGCGCGACGTTCCCGGCCTTCGACCCTTGGTTGGCTTTGGCCAATTCGTCCTACTACTATTTCGGATACGTGCTCATGGCGACGCTGACCAAGCTGTCGGGCCTCGCCCCGGCGGTGTCCTACAACCTCAGCCTGGCGCTCTGCTTCGCGCTGACGGTGACCGGGTCCTTCGGCATCCTGCGCGCCTTCACCCGAAGCCGTTGGGTGGCCGTCGGCGGGGCGGCCATGGTCGGTTTGTCGGGCACGTTGTGGACCGTGGCGTACGTGGCGCTGCGGACCCTTCACGGCCAGGAATCCTTGCTTTCGGCGTGGTTCAGCCACGGCTTCATTTGGGACCCTACCCGGTTCCCTGAACTGGTCCAGGGGCACATCTTCGAGTTCCCATTTTTCAGTTATCTTTATGGGGACCTGCACCCCCACAACATCGTGCTGGGCTTTTCGATCCTGCTTCTCGCCCTTTTTCTGAGGCCTTTCCTGGCGAGGGCCCGGGGTTGGAAGGCTTTCGGCGGGCGGCCGGGGGACGCGGCGCTTTGGCTCATGGTCACCGCACTCGTCCTCGACGCGCAGTACGCGATCAACACGTGGAGCTGGCCGGTGTTCGTGGCGTTGGGGGCGTTGGCCCTCGCGGTCGGGCCGTGGGCCGGCAAGGGTCTGGGCTTCCGCGCCCGTGCGGAGTCCGCCGTCTGGGGGGTGGGGTTCCTCGCCGCGGCGCTGTTCATGGGGCGCGCGCTCATGTTCGGGTTCCGCCACTACTTCATCCAGGACGGCGCCGCGCGGCTGGGCTTGGTCCACCCGTCGGAGTGGATGATGAGCGCCTACATCCCCCTGGCCTACTACCTCCCCGGGCTCCTGGCCCTGGCCCTATTGGGAGGCCTGC
Organism: candidate division FCPU426 bacterium; assembly: GCA_027451505.1. Lineage (GTDB taxonomy): Bacteria > Oederibacteriota > JAJYGY01 > JAJYGY01 > DAIDJD01 > DAIDJD01. The sequence continues at coordinate 1,042 of DAIDJD010000019.1, read as the reverse complement.
GTCTGAAAGAATGGGGCGCATCCATCACCGCCGAATTGGGCTACAAAGGGCGCACGCGCGGCCTGGACCGATGGGCGCTTCTGGGGCCCAGGCATTGGGACCGCCATCCGGTGGCGGACACGTTTCGGGCTGTGGCCGTCGGCGCGGCGGCCTGCCTTTTGCTTTGGGCGACCCTGCGCTGGCAGTCCCAGGGGGTGTGGGCCCTGGCGTTGGGTTTGGGTTTGTCGTGGTTGGTGCTGGGAACCATGGGTGGCGGTTCCTCGGGTCGGGAGGCCTTCGTCTGGGTGTTGGGGATCTCCTTCTGCGGCATGGTCGCCGGGACGGAATTTTTCTTCGTCGCGGACCGCATGAACACCATCTTCAAGGTCTGGATGAACGGGTGGGTGTTCATGGGGTTGGTCTTCGGCGCCGGTTTTGCCCTCGCCCTGGAGCGTGTCCCGGCCGCGGCCATTCCGGCGCGCCGGCGCGCCGCCTGGGATCGAAGCTCCTGGTGGACGTGGGGCGTGGCCGCGGGTCTGGCCGCGGCGGTGGGAGCCGCGGCTTGGGCGGATGCCTCCCTTTTGGATCGCGGGGGGCGCTTTCTCGTTAGCTACCTGCTTTTCGGTTCTTTGATCCTGGGCGTCCTTGCGGCTGTGCCGTACCTGGAGGGCCAAGCGTATTGGAGGCGTGCGCTTCGGGGTCTGTTCCTCGGGATCCTGGCCTTGGGTCTTTTCTATCCCGTGGGTGCGGTGGGGCGAAGGCTATGGGAGGCCTCGCAATTCCGGGATCCGCATTTGGACGGGATGCGCTTCATGGCGGGGATCGACGCCCGCCCCGGTTTGGGAGCCAACGACTATGACCGGCATGACTATGCCCTGATCGAATGGCTCAACCGTCATGCCGATGTCACCGAGACCGTGGCGGAGGCCCCGGGTTTGGAACTGTACCAGGGCTTCAATCGTTTCTCGATCTACACCGGGCTACCGACCTTGCTCGGCTGGGAATACCAGGTCGGACAGCAGTTGGGCCCCCGCGCGGGCGACATCCTCCAGCGCAGGGAGCG
>DAIDJD010000018.1 GCA_027451505.1 candidate division FCPU426 bacterium | reverse complement strand
GGCGCGAGCCAGGCGGTGGTGTGGGACGGGCTGACGGACCAGGGGTTGCCGCTGGCGAGCGGGACGTACACGGCGGAATTGGTGTACCAGGCGCCGGGGGGCGCGAAGACGGTGATCACCAAGCCCTTCGAGTTGTACGCGGCGGGGTCGGAGAGCCTGGGCGGGGTGCAGGCGGGGCCGAACCCGGCGATGCACGGGGAGCAACTGTATGTGATGTACGGGACCCCTGCGCCGGGGCTGTCGGTAAAGGGGCGCCTGTACGACCTGACGGGGCAGTTGGTGGAGAGCGCGCCGGGGACGGGAACACAGGTGGTGTTCCAGACATCGACGCTGGCGTCGGGGGTCTACATCGCGGTGCTGGAGATGGGCCCCACGGGGACCGGCTCGGTGGCCTCAAGGACCTTCCTCAAGGTCGCCGTCATCCGCTGAAGGCCCAAGGGCGGGGGCGCTGCCCTCCGGGCGGGGTGCGTCATCGGCCGCGGGCAAGGCCGGCGAGTCGGGAACCCCCGGCTTCGAGAACCCTGGAAGGCGGGGGCGAAAAGGCATACAGTAGGGGCGTCCCCGAATTTGAGGAAGCGTGATGTCCGACACGGCGCCCCTGCCCCCCGAACTGGACGAAACCGACAAGACCCTGCTCAACGCCGCCCAGGCTGAGTTCCCCCTGGTCGGTCGGCCCTACCGTGAGCTTGGACGCCTGGCCGGCGTCGGCGAGGACGAGGCCCTGCGCCGGTTCGCCGGCTACAAGGCCCGCGGCATCCTTCGGCAGACCTCGGCCATCTTCGACACCCGGGCCCTGGGCTACAAGAGCACCCTGGTGGCCATGCGCTTCGCCCCGGAGCGGCTCGACCTGGGCGCCGCGGTCGTCAGCCGCCACCCCGGGGTCTCGCACAACTACAAGCGCGAGCACGCCTACAACCTTTGGTTCACCATCGCCGTCCCGCGCGAGGGCAACCTCAAGCGGGTCATCGACGCGCTGCACGCCGAGGCCGGCGCGCTCGACACCATCATCCTGCCCACCCTGAGGCTGTACAAGATCGGGGTCAATTTCGACCTCAAAGCCGCCGTCGACGCGAGCAAGGGGGGCGAAGTGCGCGCCGACGACCGCCTGGGCGACTTCCGGAGCGTGACCGAGGCCGACAAGGCCGCCGTGCGCGTCACCCAGGATGACCTGCCCCTGGAGCCCGAACCTTTCGCGCTCTGGGCGGGCCGCCTGGGGCTGGACGAGGCCGGGCTCTTCGCCTGGCTCGCCGGCATGAAGGAACGCAAACTCTTCCGCCGTTTCGCCAGCATCCTGCGCCACCGCGCCGCCGGGTTCGCCGACAACGCCATGGCCGTGTGGGTGGTGCCCGAGGCGCGCTGCGATGAATTGGGCTTCAAGATGGCCGCCTTCAAGGCCGTCACCCACTGCTACAGGCGCCCGGTCTTCGAGAGCTGGCCCTACAACGTCTTCACCATGGTCCACGGGCGAAGCAAGGAGGACTGCGAGGCCGTTGTGGAGGCGATCCGCGCGGAGACCGGACTGGCCGAGTACCGGCTGCTCTACAGCACCCGGGAGTACAAGAAGGAGCGGGTCAAGTACTTCACCGAGACTCCGGAGCAGCTCATGGCCGCCCCGGCTGCGGTCTAGGGGGCGCCGTGCCAGCGACCATGGAGGCGGCGGGCCGCGAAGCCCTCGTCGAGGACATCCTGCGGCTCAAGCGCGAGCGCCGGGCCGTCATCCTCGCCCACAACTACCAGAGGCCGGAGATCCAGGACCTGGCCGATTTCGTGGGTGACAGCCTGGGCCTTTCCCAGAAGGCCAAGTCCCTGGACGCCGACGTCATCGCCTTCTGCGGCGTCCGGTTCATGGCCGAGACCGCCAGCATCCTGAACCCGTCCAAGACGGTCCTCCTTCCCGACGCCCTGGCGGGCTGCGGCATGGCCGACATGATCAGCGTGGACGCGCTCCTGGACCTGAAAGAGGCGCACCCCGGGGCCCTGGTGGTGGCCTACGTCAACACCAGCGCCGAGATCAAAGCCGAGAGCGACATCTGCTGCACCAGCAGCAACGCCGTGGACGTGGTCAACAGCCTGCCCAAGGACGCCGAGGTCATCTTCATCCCGGACAAGTACCTGGGAGCCTATGTGGCGCGCCGCAGCGGCCGCCGCCTGGTGCTTTACGAGGGCTGGTGCCCGGTGCACATGGAGATCAAGGAGGAGGGCGTGGCCGCCCTCAAGCGCCGGATCCCGGGCGCGGTGGTCCTGGCGCACCCGGAAGCGCCCCCCGACGTCGTGTCCATGGCCGACTGGGTGCTGAGCACCGAGCAGATGGTGGTGAAGGTTCGGGAGCTCGAAGGGCCCGATTTCATCATCGCCACCGAGACCGGCATCATCCACAAGATGAGGCGCGAGAACCCCGGCAAGCGGTTCCACGCCGCCGACGACTTCGCGGTCTGCCCCCATATGAAGATGAACGATTTGGAGCGCCTGCGGGCCGCGCTCAGGGACCTGGGCCCGGAGGTGCGCGTGCCGGGAGCCATCCGCGAGCGCGCCTGGCTCCCCATCCAGCGCATGCTCGACCTGGGGCTCCCCTCCAAGGACGGGTTCGTAGGCTGCCGCTGCTGAGCCTGGAACGCGGGAGCCGCGCATGAACCTCCGCCTCTCGCTCCCCGCCACCGGGGCCTGGCTCAAGGGACGGCCTTGGGTGGCCGCCTCGGGTCAACTTTCCTATCGGCGCCCGCCCGCGCCCGGGACGGTGCTCCGGGTCCAGGACCCCACCGGGGACTTCCTGGGCTGGGCCGTCAGCGAGGGACCCGGCCGGGCCCCGGCCTTCCGCCTGCTCAGCCGCGAGCGCCACGCCGATTTCGGGGCGCCCTGGTGGCAGGGGGTGGTGGAGCGCGGGCTCGCTAGGCGCGCTTCGGCGGGGCCCCTCGGCCCCGAAGCGCTCCGCCTCCTCGACTCCGACGCCGACGGCGTCCCGGGCCTGCGCTGCGAGGCCTGCGCGGGCTCCCTGTTCCTGGCGCTCGATACCCCCGCCCTCGCGGACTTCCTTCCGTTGATCGAGGCGGCCCTCGTCCGCGCCTTAAGGCCGCGCGGGGTGTGGCGCCGGTTCGCCGACGGCGGGGCCTGGGGCCCCTGGCATCGGTCCCCATCGGCGGCGGCCTCGCCCGCGCGCTTCGAGGCGGTGGAGGGGCCGCTGCGGCGCGCCCTGGACCTGGACGCCGACCCCGCAGCGGCGGTTCCCCCCTGGCCCCCGGAGCGGCGCCCCTGGCGCGCCTGGATCGCCGCCAACTGTCCGGGACGTGAGGTTCTCGCCGTCGGCCCGTCCGGGGACCTGGAGGATGCCGCGAGGGCGGCGGGCCCGGCCTCGTTCACGGCCCTGGCGGCGCCCCTGCGCGGGGAAACTCCACGTGCCGAGCGCTTTCTGGTGGATCTGCCCGCCCGGGTGAACGCGGCCTTCGGCCGCTTCGACGCGGGCCGGCACGCCCCGGTCGCCCTGGGCCTCCTGGCCTCTTCGGCCGCCCCGGGGGCGCTTTGGCTGCTCACCAGCGCCCATCCCGCCCTGGCCGATGCCGGCGCCTGGGAACGGGCCTGGGGGGCTGCGGGCGCGCGGGCCACGCTCACCGCGGTCCTGGGCCCCGGCCCCGATTGCCCCGAGGTCCCCCGGTTCGCCCCGGGAAGGCGGCCGCGGGCCTTCATTTTCGGCACCTGAATCCCGGGGTCGTCCCCAATCCATGTCCTCGCCCTTCCGCCACCTCGTCCCCCACTTTCGCCGCCAGGCCGGCCTTTTCGCGCTGGGCGTGGCCGCGCTCCTGCTGACCGATTACGTCGAGCAGTACCTTCCGCGCCTGCTCAAGGACGGCCTGGACGCGCTGCAGGCCTGCCGTCCGGGACCGGCCGCGGAGCGGGCCGCCCTTCTGGGCGTGCTGACGTGGATGGGCCTGCGCTTGGGGCTCGTGGCCGTGCAGGGGCTCCTGCGCTGGGGCTGGCGCATGGGCTTCTTCGGGATGAGCCGCAAGGTCGAGTACGGGATGCGGCGCCAGCTCTTCGAAAAGCTGCTCGGGCTGGATTCGGGCTTCTTCCGGCGGATGCGGGTGGGGGACCTTCTTTCGCGGGCCATGAGCGACCTCACGGCCGTGCGCGAGAGCCTTGGCTACGGCTGGCTTTCCCTCGTCGACGGGGTCGCCACGGTCTCCTTCACCGTCGCCTTCATGCTCCGCTCCGACGCCGGCCTGAGCCTGCGCATCCTCTGGCCCATGGCCTTCGTGCCCGTCCTGGTCGTGACCCTGGGACGCAAGGTTCGCGACAACCAGCGCAAGTCCCAGGACCTCCTCGATTCCCTCAGCCAAGCCGCCGCGGAGAGCTTCGCCGGGGCCCGCGTCATCCACGCCTACGCGCGCCAGGCCGAGGAATCCGAGCGCTTCGGTCGGGCCGCGCGGGAATACCGCGACCGGGGGCTGCGCTTGGCCGTGGTCGAGGCGGTCTACTGGCCCCTGCTGTGGGTGGTCGCGGGGGTCTCCGAACTCCTGCTGCTGGTCCATGGGGGCTCCGAGGTGCTCGACCGCCGCCTCACCCTGGGCGGTTTCGCGATGTTCCAGGCATACCTGGCCCAGATCCAGTGGCCGGTCATGGCCTTGGGCATCTCCAGCAACGCCTACATCAAGGGCCGGGTCAGCATCGGGAGGCTCAACGAGGTCTACGACGCGGCCTCGGACTTGGCGGAGCCGGTCGGCCCGGCCCCGGCCCCGGTGGCGGGCTCGCCGGTGGCCGAGTGCCGCGGGGTGGAGGTGGCCTATGACCCCGGCCGCCCGGTGCTCCGGGGCGTGGACCTCACGGTGCGCTCCGGCGAGTGGATGGGCCTGTGCAGCCGCCTCGGCGGCGGCAAGACCACGCTGATGCGCCTCTTCCCGCGCCTGGAGGACGCCGACCGTGGCCGGGTGCTCCTGTGGGGGAGGGACGTGCGCGATTATCCCCTCGCCGCGCTGCGGCGGCGGGTGGCCCTGGTGGCCCAGGAACCCTTCATCTTCAGCGAGAGCGTGCTGGAGAACATCGCCTTCGCCCATCCCGGGGACCCCGCGGAACGGCTGGATCTGGCGGTGGAGTCCGCCCGCTTGGCGGATTTGCACGCCACCGTGGAGGGGCTGCCCCAGGGCTACGCCACCCTCCTGGGGGAGAAGGGCGTGAACCTTTCCGGCGGCCAGAAGCAGCGCTTGGCCCTCGCGCGGGCGCTCTTCGCCCGCCCGGACCTGCTGCTTCTGGACGACGCCTTCAGCGCGGTGGACACGGCCACCGAGGAGCGCATCGTCACCGGATTGAGGGCCGCGCTTCCGGGCACGGCGGTGCTGATGGTTAGCCACCGGGTCTCGACCTTGGGCCTCTGCGACCGGGTGGCCGTCCTCGAGGACGGACGGGTGGAGGCGCTGGGCACGCCCGCGGAATTGCTCCAGCAAGAAGGGGCCTTCTTCGACATGGCGCGCCGGGAAAGCCTGGCCCGGCGCGTCGGGCTGGGGGCCTGAGGTGGCCGCGGCCGTGGAGGCGCCGGCGGCGGCGGAAGGGCCCATCCTGGACTGGGACCTGACGCGGCGCCTGCTGGGGAGGGCCCGTCCCCAATGGGGCGACCTGGGCCTCTCCGCCCTGCTGCTGCTGCTGGTGTCCCTGGGCGAGCAACTCAAGCCCACCCTGATCGGCCTGGCCCTCGACGCCTGGACCGCCGGCGACCGTGCCGCGGCCGTGCCGCTCGTCGCGGCCATCGTGGGCTGCGTGCTGTGGGTCTTCGCTTTGCAGATCCTGGAGACCATCCAGACCCAGCGCCTGGGCTTGGACCTCGCCCTGGACCTGCGCCGGGCGCTCTTCGAGCGGATCCATGCCCAGTCCTTCCGCTTCTTCGACCGCAACCCCGTGGGGGCCCTCATGACCCGGGTCATCTACGACGTGGAGACCCTCAACGACTTCTTCACCGCCGGGGTCACCGCGGTGTTCCAGGACGTCTTCACGGTGGGCCTCATCGCCTTCTTCCTGCTGCGCCTGGACTGGCGACTGGGCCTGGCGGCCCTGTGCCTGGTGCCCCTGCTGCTGAAGTCCACGGCCCTGTTCCGGCGCGAGGCGCGCGCCAACTACCGCGAACTCCGGCGCAACAACGCAGCCATGAACGCCTTCCTGGCCGAGAACCTCGCCGGGGTGGCCACGGTCCAGTCCTTCAACCGTCAGGCGCGCAACGCCGAGAAGTTCGACGGCATCAACCGGGACTCCCTGGGCATCCTGCTGCGCCAGGTGCGCATCAACGCCTTCTTCATGCCCCTGGTGGAGATGCTGGCGGCCGCCAGCGTGGGGGTGGTGCTCTGGTACGGGGGCCTGCGCCACTTCCACGCGGGCCTGTCCTTGGGCGTGGTGGTGGCGGCCACGCTCTACGTGCAGCGCCTCTACGAGCCCCTGCGCGACCTCACCGACAAGTTCGGCACCTTCCAAGGGGCCATGGCCTCCTCGGAGAGGGTCTTCGCGCTGCTGGACTTGAAGCCCGACGTCGCGGACCCGGAACGCCCCGCCGACGCGGGGGCCCTCAAGGGGGACCTGGAGTTCCGCGGGGTCACCTTCTCCTACGCGCCCGGCCGGCCGGCCCTGGAGGACGTCAGCTTCCGGGTGCGCCCGGGCGAGCGCGTGGCCGTGGTCGGCCCCACCGGGGCGGGCAAGACCAGCCTGGTGAACGTCCTGCTGCGGCTCTATCCCTTGGACCGGGGGGAGGTCCTTTTGGACGGGCGCCCCATAGGGGAGTACGCGCGGTCCGGGTACCTGCGCCGGCTGGCGCTGGTTCCCCAGGACCCCTTCCTCTTCAGCGGGAGCGTCCTGGAGAACCTGCGCATGTCCGACCCCTCGGTCCCCCGCGCGCGGGTGGAGTGGGCCTGCGCCCGGGTGCGCGCCGACGCCTTCCTTTCGCGGCTGCCCGGCGGCCTGGACCACTCCATCGCCGAGGGCGGCGCGAACTTTTCCACGGGCCAGAAGCAGCTCCTCAGCTTCGCCCGCGCGCTGGTTTTCGACCCCGTCCTTCTCATCCTCGACGAGGCCACGGCCAGCGTGGACACGGCCACCGAGGCCGAGATCCAGGCCGCGTTGGAGGAGTTGCTGAAGGGACGTTCCTCCATCACCATCGCCCACCGGCTCAGCACCGTGCGGGGGTCCGACCGCATCCTGGTGATGCGCGACGGCCGCCTGGCCGAGCAGGGGACCCACGCCGAACTCATGGCGCTGGGCGGGCTCTACAAGGGGCTCATAGAGCTCCAGTTCCGGGAGAGAAGGCCATGAAACGCCCCAGCGCAAGCGATGTCCTCGTCATCGGGTCCGGCATCGCCGGGCTCGCCACCGCGCTCAAGGCCGCGGAGCACGGTTTGAGCGTCACCGTGCTGGCCAAATGCGGGGTCGAGGAGACCAACACCAGCCGGGCCCAAGGCGGCATCGCCAGCGTCCTCGACGCCGAGGATAGCTTCATCAGCCACATCCATGACACCCTCACCGCCGGGGCCGGACTGTGCCGCACCGAAGTGGTGGAGGCCGTGGTCCAGGAGGGGCCCGAACGCATCGCCGACCTGGTGCGGTGGGGGGTCCGCTTCACCCGGGTCGGGAAGGGGCGCCGCTCGCCCTACGACCTCACCCGCGAGGGCGGCCATTCGGCGCGGCGCATCCTGCACAGTTCCGATCTGACCGGCGCTGAGATCCAGAGGGCCCTCACCGCGCGCCTCAAGGCCTCGCGCGGGGTGAAGCTGCTGGAATGGCGCCAGGCCGTGGACCTGATCGCGCCGCGCGGCCAAGTCCTGGGGGCCTACGTCCTGGACACGGCCGCGGGCGCCGTGGAGACCCACCTCGCCAAGGCCACGGTGCTGGCCACGGGGGGCTGGTCCAAGGTCTACCTCTACACCACCAACCCCGACGTCGCCACCGGCGACGGCCTGGCCATGGCCTGGCGCGCCGGCGCCGAGGTCGCCAACCTGGAGTTCTGCCAGTTCCACCCGACCTGCCTCTACCACCACGACGCGCCGCGCTTCCTCATCAGCGAGGCCGTGCGGGGCGAGGGCGGCATCCTGCGGGACCGCCGCGGCAAGGCCTTCATGGCCCGCTTCCATCCCCTCAAGGAGCTGGCCCCCCGGGACGTGGTCGCGCGCGCCATCGACTCGGTGCTCAAGTCCTCGGGCGACGACTGCGTGTTCCTGGACGTCACCCACCTGCCCGCGGCCTTCGTGCGCCGGCGCTTCCCCCACATCCACGCCACCTGCATGCGCTACGGGGTGGACATGACCCGGCGCCCCATCCCCGTGGTGCCCGCCGCCCACTACCAGTGCGGCGGGGTCCGGGTGGACCTGCACGCCCGCACCAGCCTGGGGCGCCTCTACGCCGTTGGCGAGGTGGCCTGCACGGGCCTGCACGGGGCCAATCGCCTCGCCAGCAACAGCCTGCTGGAGGCGCTGGTCTTCGCCCGCCGGGCCGAGGAATCCCTGCGCTCCGGGCTGGCCCCGTTGCCGAAATGGTTCCGCCCGCGCCGTTGGGACCCCGGCCGGGCCGTCGAATCCGACGAGGGCGTGGTGGTCACGCAGAATTGGGACGAGGTGCGGCGGCTGATGTGGAACTACGTCGGCATCGTGCGCACGGACAAGCGCCTCAAGCGCGCCTTGGACCGGATCCGCATGCTGCGCCACGAGATCCGCGAGTATTATTGGGACTTCCACCTCACCGGGGACCTTCTGGAGCTGCGCAATCTGGCCCTGGTCGCGGAGCTGATCGTCCGCTGCGCCCGGGCGCGCCGGGAGAGCCGCGGCCTGCACTTCAACATCGATTGCCCGGCGCTGCAGGCCCGCCCGGTGGACACGGTGCTGCGTCCGCCCAAGGACCCCAAGGCCCGCCGCGCATGAGACCGGGGACGCACGACGGCAGGCCCAAAGCCCTGCTTCTGGACCTCGGCAACGTGACGGTCCGGCTGCGGCTGGAGCCTTTTTTCCGCGCGGTGGGCGCCGCCTGCGAACCGCGCTTAAGTCCGACCGAGGTCTCCGCGCGCCTGGGGGAGGGGCGCCTGGGGCACCACGCCTACGAGCGGGGCCTGCTGGGGGCCCGGGATTGGCACGCCCTGCTGGCCCGCGACCTGGGCCTGGGTCTGGGCTTCGGGGAATGGATGGAGCTTTGGGGGGACACCTTCGACCCCAACGCGCCCATGCAGGAGCTCATCGGGGAGTTGGGGGGGCAGGTGCGGGTGTGGGGCTTGAGCAACACCAATGCCGACCACCTGGCGATCCTGAGGCGGGGGTTCCGTATCATGGAAGCCTTCGAGGGGGTCACGGCCTCCTGCGAGGTCGGCGCGCGCAAGCCCGAGGAGGCCATCTACCGGGCCGCCCTGGGGGCCCTGGGCCTGTCCCCGGGCGAGGTGCTCTATCTCGACGATGTGCCGGAGTTCGTGGCGGCGGCGGAGTCCCTGGGCATCCCGTCGTTCCACTACACCTTCAACGACGCCCAACTGCGCGGGCGCCTCAAGGGGCTGGGGTTCTCCCTGCCGTGAAGCCCCAGGCCCCCTCCGGCGGAAGGAAGCTGCTTTTTGGCCCGGACTGTCCTAGAATCACGCCCGTGAAGTCCCTACGCGCTGGTTCCCTGATCCTGGCCCTGGTCTGCTGCGCCGCTCAGGCGCCCGCAGCCCTGGTCTCCTCCTCCGCAGCCGCGTCAGCGGTGACGGTGACGGCCGCGTCATCGGTGACGCCCGGGGCGGCTGTCTCGCCGAACCCCGGGACGTCCACCGCGGTGGCCCAAGCCGTCGCCGACTACGCCTCGTTCCCGGCCCTGATCAGCGGCACCGTGGCCGCCCTGGCCGCCCCCCTGGCCGGCGTGCTCAAGGGATTGGGCGCCCCGGGCATGTCCGTCGCCGCGGGGGGGTTCCGTGAGTTGGTCACGGGGGAGCGTTCGCCCCTGTGCGACCGCCTCGACAAGGGGCTTTCGGACCAACTGCGCGACGCCAGCCCCTACGGGGTCCCCAGCACCCTGGAACTCGCCGACGCCTGGGTCAGCGTGGGAGGCAGCTCCGCGAACCTCGCCGATCCCGGGGTGTTGGCCCATTTCGGTCGCATCCTGGACGTGCAGGCCGTGGTCCTGGGGGACTACCGGGTCGTGGGGGACGACGTCCTGCTGAGGGTGCGCCTCATGCGCTGCGCCGACGGCACCCAGGTGTGGGAAAGGATGGAACGTTTGCCCGTGTCCGCCCTGCAGCCGGCGGACCTGGACCGCTACGCCGGATCCGCCCCGTCCGGATATGGCGAATCGGTGGAGGCCCCGCCGCCCCCGGCCCTGGTCCCGGTTCCGGGCGCCACCCCAGCCCCCGCGTCCTCCGCGGCCCGGGTCCCGGGCGAGCACGGCTACCTGTCGGGGGTCCACCTGGAATCCAACGTCGCGGAGACGGAATTTTCCCCCTACCGGCTGAACTTCGAGCTCGGCTACGAGTACGACGTGCCGGACAATACCCGCTTCAGGTCCCTGGAGCGCGGCATCTCGGCCCCGGTCCTGGGCCTCAACTGGGCCGACATCGCCTGGGCCGACTTCTTCGTCTGGGGGACCGGGGGCGTGGCCGGTCTGCAGAACCCGGTCAGCGGCCTCTTCGGCTACGGCCTGGAGGGCATGCTGACCCTGCCCGTGCGCCTGGGCCACTACTGGGTGGTCTACGGCGGCCTGGGCGGGCGGTTCGAGGGCATCAACGTGTCCAGTTCCCTCATCCCCTCGGGGGACACGGTGAGCTTCGGCAACAACAGCGGCTTTTTTGTCGTCGGGGCCAAGGCGCACCGGGGACCTTGGGGCGTGGACCTGTCGGCGAGCTACGGGCCCGAGAACCTTTCGCAGGCGACCGGGTACTTCACGGCCAGGCTGGGGTTGTACTATGAATATTCGTTCCACTGACCTCCCCGGCGCCCGGGGCCGGGCGGCCTGGGCGGCCCTCACCGCGCTGGCGCTGGGGGCCCTGGCCCTGGTCGGAAGCGGCTGCTCCAACCACGGGCCGGTCAACCTCTTCGGGCCTGAGCTCTTCAACCGGGCCTATGGGCCCCCCCAGATCGCCTTCTACAGCCTCCAGAGCAACTCTTTCAACACCTTCTACCCCTCGCCGGGCTGCACGACCTGCTACAGCGGGCCTCCGGGCCAGCCTTGGGGCGCGCTCGCCCTCACCGTGACCGTGGCCGACGTGGGCGGATCCGGGACCTATGGGCCCATCTCGGTCAGCTTCACCAGCTCGGATTGCCACGTGGTGTGGGACTACAGCGGCCCGGGCAGCTCCCTGTACACCTGCAACGGCATCAACTGCTGGCAGAACCCGCCCAGCGCCTCCCAAAACGCGGGCGACGCCATCAGCACCTTCGGCCCGGGATCGGAGATCCTGCCGGCCTCGCAGAACCCCTTGGTGCTGGCCCAGGGGGACTATGTCGGCGGCGCCCAGAATTTCGTCAACCAGGGTCTTTCGGCGGCGTTCTACTACACCCCCAACTCCTGCTGCGGCAGCGGCGCCTCCATCACGGTGCCCATCACCATGACCATGTGGGACGGATTCAACAACCAGTACGTCAGCACCTTCGACATCTACATCACCCAGCAAT
>DAIDJD010000017.1 GCA_027451505.1 candidate division FCPU426 bacterium | reverse complement strand
CGGCGCAATGAGCCGGCCCGGAACCCGGACGGCCGCCCCGGAGGCGGCCCCTGCGGGGCTCGACCCCGGCGCGGCGCGGGCCCTCGTCTGCGATTTGTGCCGCGAACTCTATGGGCACGGGTGGGCCTCGGGCACGGGTGGGGGCATGTCCCTTCGCGAGGGGGACCGCATCTACATGGCTCCCAGCGGGGTCCAGAAGGAGCGCCTGCGGCCTGAAGACGTCTTCGTCCTCGACGGGGAAGGGAACATCCTGGAGGCCCCCGGGCGCGGGCTCACCCTGTCCCAGTGCGCCCCCCTGTTCCTCGCGGCGTACCGCCTGCGCGGCGCCGGGGCCGTGCTCCACAGCCATTCCCTCAACGCCGTCGCGGCGACCAGGCTGTTCGAGGGGATGTTCCGCTCCCGCGGTTTGGAGATGAACAAGGGCGTGGAGGGGCACGGCGCCCTCGACACCCTCGAGGTGCCCATCATCGAGAACACCGCCCGGGAGGCGGACCTGGCCGGTTCCCTCGGCGAGGCCATCCTGGCGCACCCCCGGACCCGGGCCGTGCTGGTGCGGTCCCACGGGGTCTACGTTTGGGGCCGGGATTGGCGCCAGGCCAAGGCCCAGGCCGAGTCCTACGACTACCTGTTCGAGGCGGCCTGCCGCTTCCGGCAGTTGGGCATACCCTTTTAGCGGCGTCCCGAGGGGCGCCGTTTTTTGGAGGCGGCATGAAGGCGTATTGGAAGGACGGCGGCGGGGCCATCACCGGGGCGGAGTTGGAGGCCCAGGGCATCTTCAACACGCGCCTGCCGGTCGAGGAGTCCCGGCACCGGGAGCCGTTGGCCGCGATCATGGCCCGGCACGGCTACGTGGACCGCGACCTGGTCGAGATGTCGCCGGGCATGAAGGATTTCGAGGCCATCTGCGAGAAGTTCTCCATCGAGCACTACCATCCCGGCGACGAAGTGCGCTTCATCCTGGAGGGCTCCGGCGTCTGGGAGATCCGCAGCCTGGACGACCGCCTCATGAAGGTGGAGGTGCAGGCCCAGGACTTCATCGTGGTTCCCGCCCACCGCTACCACTTCTTCTACCTGACCCCCGAACGCCGGATCCGCTGCGTGCGACTCTTCAAGGACCACAACGGCTGGACCCAGGTGTACCGCAAGGACGTCGAGGCCGGGGCCGCCCGGGCGTAAATTCCGCCCGGGCCAAGGCCCCACGCTTTTAAGATACCCACGGTTTTGGGCCGCCCCGCTTCAGTCCGGGGGCGCCAGTTCCAGGACCGCCGTGGATCCCTCGCCCGCCGCGGCGATGCGGAATCCCAGCCGGGCGCAGACCGCCCGCATGGCCGCCTCCCCCTCCTGGATCCCGGCCTGCAGCCGGCGCACGCCCTCCTTGCGGGCGATCGCGACGAGGCGCCCCAGAAGTTCCGTTCCCAGCCCCGAGCCGCGGGCCCCCCCGGCCACCTGCACCGCGAATTCCGCCTCCCTGGCCCCGCCGCCCGAACGGGTCAGGCGGGCGACGCCCACGATCGGGCCGCCGCGTTCGGCGACCAGCGTGATCTGGCGGTCGAAGTCGTTCAGGCACAGGCGCAGCAGCTTTTCGTGGGCCGAGCCTTCGGGCAGGCGCAGCCGATCCAGGTAGTCGCGGTATCCCGGGTCGCCCTCCAGGGTCTTGTGGAATTCGGCCAGGCGCGGCTCGTCCTCCGGGCGCACCGGCCTCAGGGAATACTCCTGGCCGTCCCGGGCCGTCCAGGTCCCGGCGTATTCCCACGGGTAGGGCCGGATCGCGGGCTTGGGCAGGTCCGCGACCGGGGTCGAGGGTTCGTGCAGCACCACCCGCGCGTCCAGGGCCACGATGCCGGCCTCCCCGGCCAGGAGCGGGTTGAGGTCGAGCTCGCGGATCTGCGGGTGGTCCAGGATGAGCTGGCTGAGGCGCACCAGGATCTGCTCCAGGCCCGCCAGGTCCACGGACTTGCGCCCCCGCACGCCCTTGAGGGCCTGCAGGACGCGCGTGCCCTCCATCATTCGGCGCGCCAGCGTGGTGTTCAGGGGCGGCAGCCCCAGGGCCCGGTCCCGGAAGACCTCCACCAGGGTCCCCCCGGCGCCGAAGAGCAGGGTGGGCCCGAATTGGGGGTCGACGCTGGCGCCCAGGATCAGCTCGAAGCCCTCGTGGCGGACCATGGGCTGCACGGCCACGCCTTGGAAATGCCCCTGCCCGTGCTTCGCCTCGACGGAGGCGCGGATCTCGGCGTAGGCCCGCCGCACCGCCGCGGCGTCCCCGAGGCCGAGCTTCACGCCGCCGACGTCGCTCTTGTGGGTGAGGGTCAGGCTGTTGAGCTTCACCGCCACGGGATAGCCCAGTCCCACGGCCGCGGTCACGGCCTCCTCGGGCGTCGAGGCCACGCGGGTGTCCACCACCCCGATGCCGTAGGCCGAAAGCAGGGCCTTGCTCTCGGTCTCGGTCATGAGGGTGCGGCCGGTGGAGCGCACCGAATCCACCAAGCCCGCGGCGGCGGCGCGGCCCCGCCGGCTGCCGTCGTCCACGGATTGGGGGGTCTCGTAGAGGGCCGCGAGGTCCTCGTGGTGGCGCCACAGCCGGTTGAAGATGGCCGCCGCCGTGTCGGGGTAGGCGAAGCTCGGGATGCCGGCCCGCCGCAGGACCTCGGCGCCCTTGCCCGCCTCGCGCCCGCCCATCCAGCTCGCCAGCACCGGTTTGCCCGTGCCCGGGGCCGCCGCCGCCACGGCCATCGCCGTCCCGGCCGAGTCGCTCATGGCCTGGGGCGTGAGGATGACTAACTTGAAGTTGTCCACAAAGCTGACCTCAAGCCGCGCCACCTCGCGG
>DAIDJD010000016.1 GCA_027451505.1 candidate division FCPU426 bacterium | reverse complement strand
GTCCCGGGGAGGCGAGCGCGGGCCGGGCCGTGGGACAGCGAAACCGGGCGGGCCACCGATGGGGCGTCCGGGCCCTGGTCGGCTCGGCGCTCATGGCCGCCATCGTGTCAGGCTGCGGAAGGTCGTCGTTCACGGTGATGTGGACGCGTCCCCGCAACGGCATCGGCGTCTACTCGGTGGCCGCTGGGGATCTGAATGGGGACGGGCGTGGAGACCTGTTGGTGGGCACCTCCGCAGGCGCCGAGGCCTACCTCGGCACCCCGCGCGGACTTCCGCAGGCGCCGCAGTGGCGTTTTCGCCTGCCCCAGGGGGCGGTGGGATACTGCGTGGGGTTGGGGCGATTCGGTCCGGGGCCCTATCCGGTGGTCTTCGTGGCCGCGCCGCGGGTGCGGAACCGAGGCGCGGTCTACCTGTTCCGGACCGGACCCCGGGGGCCTGAGGCGCGGCCTTGGAAGGTGCTGTGGAGCCCGGATCCGGGGGAAGGATTCGCGGAACGTACGGTCAACGCCGGGGACCTCTGGGGGGACGGCTATGATGACTTGGCCGTGGGGGATTTTTCTTACGGGCAGTTGCGCGGGAGGGTTTACGTTTTCCGTGGCGGGCCGGACGGCCCACCGTCCAAGCCTTCCTGGTGGGCCACGGGAGCCCACGTTGGGGACTGGTTCGGATACAGCATCTGCGGCCCCGGAGACCTGCGTGGGGATGGCTTCGCCGACCTCGTGGTGGGCTCCAAAAACTGCAACGGCACCTGCCTGACGTGGATGGGAGCCAACCCGGATCTGGCATTGGATTCGGAGGTGGTGCGAAGCGCCGCGTGGATGAGGGCCGAGAAACAGCCCTCGGCGGGCCGCCTTTCGGTGTATTTTGGGTCCAGGTCCGGTCCTTCCCGGAAACCCGCCGTGGTGATCGAGGGTACCGCCCCCCACGAGCTTTTCGCCTATGATCTGGCCCCCGCGCCGGGCGCGGCACCCTATGGCCGTGCCGGACTCCTGGTGGGATCCATGGGTTGGAAGGACAAGCGTGGGGTGGTGCAGTTATTTGGCATGGGGGCCCATGGAGGGCTGGTGGAGCGGTGGCGCCGAGAGGGGAGCCGGGCCGACGAGGGCCTGGGGTTCCGCCAAGCGGCGGTGGCTCGCCTGGACCGCGCCGGGAACCGGGCGTTGGTTTTGATCGGCATGGCACCGGATGAGGATTGGGTTCTGGTGCCGTTCCTTAGGCCGGGCATCGCCCGATGGACCCGCCTGTGGCCCGGTCCACCGACCGGTCAACGGTTCATTCCCGTGGTTGGGGATGCCGGCGAGCTTTACGGTTCCGGGCAGGACGACATCTTCATGGTCACCCCGGGTGCCCAAGGAAATCTCGCGGTTTTGAGGTACAACCATTAAAACTACCGTTTGGATTTAGCACGCGGTTGATGCCAATGTTTGAATTTCTTCGAGTTCTAACGGAGAATTTATTAATTGCCAGATTTAAAACCAAGTTTTACCGTATAATACGGTGCGAGGGTCAGATGGGCCCAGTCGACGTGCCAACGGTTGCGGAGTCCCGGCCTATGGGGCAGCGGGCGAGAAGGGGACGATGGTTCAATACGTTCCAGGTTCCAGATGCGAAACGGCGCGATGGATAACGTTTCCCGCAGCCCTTGTGGCATGGGCGCTGCTGGTGGCCGTGCCGTCGCGTCCGGCCTGGGCGTTGTGTTCCCAGGTCGGTCAGCCATGCACCCAGGACCCGGTGTACAATCTTTCCGCGGCCCAGGCGTCGTCCTACGGCGTCAAGGGCTACGGTCAGTACTATAATTCGACCAACTGCTCCGCGCCCAACACCGTGTACAACGCGTTGGGGGACACTCTACCCCACCAGGAGCAGGTGGGGCAATTCGCGGTCTACTCCGGGACCGGGTACGGATATTACGTCGTCGGGACCGAGGGCACCAGCACCACACTGACGGTGCCGGCGCTCCCCGCCGGGGACGTCGTGGTGGCGGCTTATTTGGAGCAGGTCGGCTCCTACAACTCTAGCCTGAACACCACCTGCGGCACCGGGGGGCAGGGTTGGCCCGCCACGGAACCCATCACGTTCAACGGGTCGGCCGTCACCGGTAACACCGTGGGTGTGGGCAATTTTTTTCAGGGCTGGAACAACCCCCTCCACGGGCTTGAGAACAACCTCTACTGGTCCGAAGGCACCTTCGACGTCCGCTACACGCTCCCGGTTGCCTCGGTTCCCGCCGCAGGCGGCACGGTCACCTTTTCCGCGGAGTTGCCCGCGAGCGATGAGGTGATCCCGGTCACCGAACTGATGGTCGTCTACGCCGATCCCACGGCCTGCTATACCGGCACCGTGGCCTTGGCCGACGGCCTGTACTATTGGCACCCCAACCCGGGCGACAGCCTCAGCGGCTGCATCAGCACGGGTTCCGACGGCACGATCAACGATGGATCTCCGCCCTTGCCGACCACCCTTGATTGGAGCTGCACGGGCCAGAGCATCTGCCAACCCCAAACGGCCCAGTTCACGCGCTTGGGGCAGAATGACGGCGGAAACCCCACGTACATGGATCAATTGGTGGCACCGGGCACGCCCGCGACCACCACTACGGCGCCGGTCCCGCGCTGGTCCAGCCAAGCGGGCGTCCCCCTGTACACGCTGGACATCGCCAACTATGTCAATCCCGCGGGCGGCTTCGACGTGGGAGACCAGAGCATGACATGGTACTTGGCCGGTGGTTCCGACTCCAAAACCACCTATTTCGTCAACGGATTGGCGGCGGGGTTCACCTGCCCGCTGACATCCACCTCCTCGGTCACGCTTACCAAATCCGCCTCCGAGGTTTCGGCCAACAGCGGCGACACTATCACGTTCGGCCTGACCTATAAATACACCGGCGCGGGCTGCTCCGGAGGTCCGGTGACCGACACCTTCACCTCGGACCAGGACGCCTGCATCCCGTTCAACTGGAGTCAGGGCACCACGACGACGGATTGCTTCACCGAGGACGCCAACGGTCTGGACGGGGTGACCTGCGGCGCCTGCCCCACCGGAACGGGGAACCAAAGCGTACCGAACATCCTGTACAACGACCAGTCCTGGGGGAGCACGGGGACGTTGCAGGAGACCCTGGCCATAAACATCAATTCGAATCTGGAGGAGGGCCTAGTCTTCGATTACCAGGGCAGCCAGTACAATGGCTACGTGCTGTACGCTACTCCATCCGGGTACAGCACCCCCCCCACCTACACCCTCACCCTGGCCAAAGGGGTCGGGACGACGCTGACGACGATCGCGACCTGGACGGTCACGGCGAGTTCGGGTCTGTTCCCCACCACAACGCCGCCCACCACCGGATTTTTCAGCGTACAGGTGGTCCTCGGCGCGGGCGGGCTGATCAGCGTCTACACCAACCTTCCCACCGGTGGGTCGGTCGCGTCGAACCCCGCGTGGGTGCTGGCGGGCAGCGTCACCGACACAACCTATGAATCCGGTTTCTCCGGTGTTTTCCGCGGCGGCACGAACCTGTACGCGACCTGGAATTACTATTCCTGGACCCCTGGATGCGCGCCGGCGGCGAGCGTCGTGGTCGCGGATACCCTAGCGTCCAACCTGTGTTTCGGTAGCTTCCTCAACCTCACCTGGGCCGCGTTGGCCTCGGGGCAGGATCTGCACTGGAACCTAGGCGAAGTGACCTGCGGGACCAACCAGACCATCAGCTTCACGGCGGCGGTCTGCAACCCGCCCGTGGCCGCGCCCTGCGACTTCACGAACACCGCCAGCATCGCCTCCTCCAGCTTCACCACCGTCGACTCCAACGTGGTCACCATCAGCATGAAGAACGGGTGCACCACCCCCACCGACACTCCCACGGCGACCTCGACGGACACGCCGACCGACACCGTCACCGACACCCCCACGGCGACGCCGACGGACACGCCGACCGACACCGTGACCGACACGCCAACGGCCACGCCGACGGACACCGTC
>DAIDJD010000015.1 GCA_027451505.1 candidate division FCPU426 bacterium | reverse complement strand
GCCCTGACCCTGCTGCCGGCCGGGCTGCCGGTGGAGCTACGCGCGGGTCCCGCCGGCGCGGTCGTGCTGGCGGCCACGCCGGCCTGAGGGCGACGCCGCCTGAATCGGGACGGAGTCCGTTTCCGCCTCCCGGCAGCCATCCCATCCCACACCCGACGAAAGGAACCCTGACGTGCGCCCTTGGGAAACCTACAAAGCCGTGGTCGCCGACATCGACGACACCGTCTGCCCCAGCACCCGGCCCCTGTCCGCGGAGATGGCCCGGACCATCGGCGAGGTGGTCCGCGGAGGGCGGCGTTTCGCCTTCATCAGCGGGAGCACCATGGCCCACATCTCGGCGCAGGTGACGCCCTTTTTGGACGTCCCGCACCAGCTGATGGCGGCCTCGGGGAGCCACTACACCTCGGTCGAGTACGCCGCCGGGCGTCCGGTCGTGACCGAGATCCACCGCCTGAGCTTCAGCCCCGCGGAGCGCGAGCTGATCCTGGGCGCGATCCGGCGCCTGGTCGAACGCCGCGGCCTGCGCAGCCTGACCTCCACCGAGGACCAGATCCAGGACCGCGGTTCCCAGATCACGCTTTCGGCCCTCGGCCGACACGCACCCGAGGAGGCCAAGCGCGCCTTCGACCCCGACGGCTCCCTGCGCTTAGGCATGATCCGGGAGCTCGTCTCCGAGATCGGCGGGGGCTTCACGGTGCGCCGGGGCGGCACCAGCAGCATCGACGTCACCCCGGGCGGCATGGACAAGGCCTGGGGCATCCGGCGTTTCCTCGAGCACAACCGTTTGGACGCGGCGGACGTCCTTTTCTTCGGGGACAACCTGGGGCCCGACGGGAACGACGCGCCGGCGCTGAGGGTGGTGGACTGCGTGGCCGTGTCCGGCCCGGACCACACCCTGGCCCTCCTGAGGGACCCCGCCGCCGCCGTCGCCGCCGCGCTCCCGGCGGGCAGCCCGCCACCTTCCGGGTCACAACCAGGCCGGCCTGGGGTATAGTTCCGGACCGGGCGGCTTCGCCCTCGCTTTCGAGGAGCGGCACATGGGCAAGGCGATGGTCGGCATCATCATGGGCTCGGATTCGGACCACGACGTCATGAAGCCCGCCTTCGACGTCCTCAAGGAATTGGGCGTGGAGGCGGAGATGCGCGTCGTCTCGGCCCACCGCACGCCGCACCGCCTCCTGGAGTACGCCGAGGGCGCCGAGGCCCGCGGACTCAAGGTCATCATCGCCGGGGCCGGAGGCGCGGCCCACCTGCCCGGCATGACCGCGGCGCTCACCGTGCTGCCCGTGGTGGGCGTGCCGGTCCTGGGCCCGGCCCTCAACGGGTTGGACAGCCTGCTGAGCATCGTGCAGATGCCCGCCGGGATCCCGGTGGCCACGGTGGGCGTCAACGCCTCCAAGAACGCTGGGTTGCTGGCCGCCCAGATGATCGCCCTCGGCGAGCCGGCCCTGGCCGGCCGGCTCAAGGCCTGGCGCAAGGCCAACGAGGAGAAGGTCGCCGCCACCGACCGCCGTTGGGTGGAGCGGGGGCCCGCGGCCCCGGCCAAGGCCTGAGCTCCGCCCGTCCCGAACCCGTCCAACCGAGAGGAAATCGATGCCCGCCGAACCCACCCTGACCCAGCGCCTTTGGGACATCGCCATGAACCTGCACTGGTCGTGGCAGCCCGAGCTGCAGGAGCTCTTCCGCGAACTCAACCCCGAGCTGTGGGAGACGGTCAACCACAACCCGGTGGCCCTGCTCAAGCGCCTGCCCCCGGCGGAGGTCGAGCGCCGGGGCGGCGAGGCCACCATGAACACCCGCATCCTCTACGCCCACCGCCGCCAGGCCGAGTACATGGAGGTCGCGGGGCCCTTGGGGGGAATCAAGGCCGGCCCCCTGAACGCCCAGCCGGTGGCCTATTTTTCCGCCGAATTCGGCATCCACGAGTGCCTGCCCATCTATTCGGGCGGGCTGGGCATCCTGGCGGGGGACCACCTCAAGGCCGCCAGCGACATGGGCATCCCCCTGGTGGGCGTGGGCCTGCTCTACGCCAACGGGTACTTCCACCAGTGGATCGACGCCGCGGGGCGGCAGCAGGAGCGCTACGAGGTCAACGCCGTCGACAACCTCCCGGTGCGCCCGGCGCGGGCGGCCGACGGCTCCGAGATCCGCTTCGTGCTGGAGGGGCCAGGGAACCCGCTGCACGTCCGGGTGTGGGTGGTGGCCGTGGGCCGGGTGCGTCTGTTCCTCATGGACACGGATCTGCCCGAGAACGACCCCGAGGGCCGGAGCCTCACCGACCGCCTCTACGGCGGCGACCACGAGAAGCGGCTGCGGCAGGAGATCGTGCTCGGGGTGGGCGGGCTGAGGGCCCTGCGGCTGGCGGGCATCAGGCCGACCGTGATGCACCTCAACGAGGGGCACTGCGGCTTCGCCACCTTGGAGCGCGCCCGGGAGCGCATGGAGGAGGACGGCCTGGACTTCCACCACGCCTGGACCGCCACCCGCCGCCAGACCTGCTTCACGACCCACACCCCCGTGCCCGCGGGCCACGACCGGTTCGGCGGCGACCTCATGGAGCGCCACCTGGGGTGGCTGCGGGAGCGGCTGCGCCTGGACGCGAAGGGCTTCCTGGGGCTGGGTCGCGAGAACATCGAAGACCCCGGCGAACCCTTCTGCATGACCGTCCTGTGCATCAAGGGCAGCAACCGGCGCAACGCCGTGAGCAACCTGCACGGCAAGGTCAGCCGGGACATGTGGCAGTCGCTCTGGCCGGGCCGTCCCGTCGACGAGATCCCGATCGGCCACGTCACCAACGGCGTGCATATGGGGACCTGGATGGCCCCGGTCCTGCACCGGCTCTTCGGCAAGGAACTCGGCCGCGACTGGGAGCGGCGCCTTTCCGAGGATCCGGGTCTGCTGGAGCGGCTCTCCGAGATCCACCCCGGCGAGCTCTGGGAAACCCATGTCCTGCTGAAGAACAACATGGTCCAGGCCGTGCGCGAGAACCTGGCGCGTTCGGCCGCCGGGCGCGGGGAGGATCCCGCGCCGTGGACGCGGGTCCTGGATCCGGCCAAGCTCACGGTGGGCTTTTCGCGCCGTTTCGCCACCTACAAGCGCGCCACGCTTCTGCTCGAGGATCCAGCCCGGCTGCGGCGCCTCGTCGACGACTCGGCGCGCCCGGTGCAGTTCATCTTCGCCGGCAAGGCCCACCCCGCCGACGAGCCCGGCAAGGCCCTCATCCAGAGTCTCCACCAACTGAGCCACGGACCCGAATTCTTCGGCAAGCTCGTGTTCGTCGAGGACTACGACATCGGGATCTCCCGGCGCCTGGTGCAGGGCGTGGACGTCTGGCTGAACAACCCCGAACGCCCCCTGGAGGCCTGCGGGACCAGCGGCATGAAGGTGGCGCTCAACGGGAACCTGAACCTGAGCGTGCTCGACGGCTGGTGGGACGAGGCCTACGACGGGGTCAACGGCTTCGCCATAGGCTCGACCATGACCCACGCCGACTCCGGGACGCAGCGGGGCCGCGACGCCGCCTCGCTGTACGAGGCCCTGGAGAGCCGGGTCCTGCCCCTTTTCTACCAGCGCGGTGCCGACGGCATCCCCATGGAATGGGTGCGGCGCATGAAGCACACCTTGCGCTCCCTGGTGTGGCGCTACAGCGCCGCGCGCATGGTCCAGGACTACATGCGCTCGGCCTACCTGCCCACGGCCGGGGCCTTGAGCTGCGAACTGGATTAGGTCCTCCCGGGGGTCCCGGGGCCGGCCGCAAAACGGCGCGAACCCGGGACCCCGGACCCAGGGGAGGGGCGGGGAGGCGGTCCTACATTTAGGTTTGGCGCAGGTTATTTTGTTTCGCTATTTGGAACAAATCAAAAATAATCAAAATTGGTGCGAAAAATGTGGTGATGCCCCTGCCCCTGGAAGTTATGTTCTATGTGAGGCCCGGGCCGAGGGTCGAAAAAAGCGCTTTGTTTTCGGCGGTGCGGAGTGGAGCATGAACATCTATGATTTGGCGCGGGAGGCGGGGGTTTCCATCGCCACCGCCAGCAAGGCCCTCAACGGCCGCAGCGACGTCAACGAACGCACCCGGGAGCGGGTCATCGAGGTGGCCCGGCGCCTGCGCTACCACCCCTCCCATTTGGCCCGCGGCCTGGCGCGCCGGAGAACCGAGAACATAGGCGTGATCGCGATGCGCCGCTACAACGCCCCGGTGTTCACCAATCCGTTCTATTCCCGGGTCATCGAGGGCATGGAGGAGGAGGTCACCGAGCGCAACTACAACCTCCTGTTCAGCGTGCTCCCCGCGGAATCGTCCCTGGGGGCGCCCTTCCAGGTGCCCAAACTGGTCCGCGAGAAGAACGCCGACGCCCTGGTGCTGCTGGGTCAGATGCCCTCCGAACTCCTCAAGGAAATCCTGGAACGGCGCATCCCCAGCGTCATCGTGGACTTCCACAGCCCCCTGGCTTCGGCGCACTTCGTGCTCTCCGACAGCCGCGGCGGCGAACACGCCCTGGTGGGGCACCTGCGCTCCCTGGGTCACGAGTCCCTGGCCTTTGTCCAGCCGGCGGCGGAGGACTACAGCTTCACCGAGCGGCGCGCAGGGTTCGAGGCCTCCTGCCTCGCCCACGGTGCCCGGGGAGAGGTCTGGGCCATGCCCTCGAACCATTGGCCGGCGGTGGAGGCCGAGCTGGCCCGCCGTTTGGGCGCTCCGGACCGGCCCAGCGCGGTCCTGGCCGCCAACGACGAGCACGCGCTTGCGGCGCTGAGGGTGGCGGCCGCGTTGGGGCTCAAGGTGCCGGGGGACCTCAGCGTGGCCGGTTTCGACGACATCGCCGAGGCCGCCGCCGCCGGATTGACGACCTTGCGGGTCGACAAGCCGGGCATGGGCCGGCGGGCGATCCGGTACGTGTTCCGCTTGATGGAATCCCCGGCGGAATCCTCGGGCTTCGAGGAACTGCCCGTGGAACTCGTGGCGCGCGCCAGCACCGGACGGGCCGCACCCTGAGGGAGCTGAAGCGCGCCTCCTCCTCGGACGGACCTTAAGCCCCGCGCGGACGTGGTGGAACGGCAGACACGCCAGACTTAGGATCTGGTGCCGCAAGGCTTGAGGGTTCGAGTCCCTCCGTCCGCAATCATCCGCATGGCCGCCCCCGCGGCCGTCCCCCGCTCCCTAGGCCGCTTCGTGAAGCCCGATCTGCAATTTTCGGTCCTGTGCGACGACGTGCGCCGCGAAGACAACGGCAAGCTCATCCTCATCGGGCTCTACGAGGTCATCGCGGGGGCCGACTATCCGCTGCTGTATCCGGGGATGGCGGTGGTCAACCGTTGGTGCAACGGGGTTGGGCGCTTCGCCCAGAGGGTGCGCCTGACCGATCCCGACAACGGCGTGGTCGTGGAGACCGCGGATTCCCCGGTGGTCCTGGGCGACCTGCGGGCCGCCGCCACCGTGGTGACGCTGCTGCGGGGGATCCCGTTCGCGCGTCCGGGGCGTTACGGCGTCGAGGTGCTCCTGGACGGGGAATTGCGCCAACGCTACGCGCTCACCGCCGTGACCCTGCGCGCCCCCGGCCCTTGACCCGTACGGGCGCGCGTCCCTATAATCGGGGGCGTCTTTGAGGGCGGAAGGCGTTGCCTTCCGCCCTCCTCGCTTTTAGGGGCCGTGCGCCCCATCCCCCACCGCCCGGAAAGGTTCTGGCCCATGAACGTCAGTGTCGAGACCCGCTCGGAGGTGACCCGGCTCCTCAGCATCGAGGTGCCCGAGGAGGCCGTCCTCAAGGAGTACGAGGGCGTCTACGCCCGCATGGCCCGCACCGCCCAGGTTCCGGGCTTCCGCAAGGGCAAGGTGCCCCGAAGCATCCTGGAGCCCCGCCTGCGCGCCTCGGCCCTCCAGGGCGCCGTGGAGGGGCTCCTGCCGCGGGTCACCCGCGAGGCGGTCGTCCAGCAGGCGCTCAAGGCCGTTGGACGCCCCTCCATCGAGGACCTCAAGTTCGACGGCACCGGCCCCCTGGCCTTCAAGGCCCTGGTGGAGGTCGAGCCCGAGTTCGCCCTGGGCGCGGTGGAGGGCCTGGGCCTCTCCGCGCCGCCCGCGGAGGTGACGGAGGCCGAGATCGACGCCCAGGTTCGGTCCTTGCGCGAGCGCGCGGCCCGGCCCGGCGCGGCCAAGGAAGGCCCGCTCGCCGAGGGCGACTGGGCCAAGGTGGACTTCCAGGGCTTCATCGAGGGGCAGCCCTTCAGCGGCGGCCAGGCCACCGACTACGCCCTGGTGCTGGGCCGCCGCAACCTCATCCCCGGCTTCGAGGAGCAGCTCGTCGGGGCCCAGGCCGGCGAAACCCGGTCCGTGAAGGTCGCCTTCCCGGACGACTATCCGGCGCGGGACGTGGCCGGGAAGCCCGCCGAGTTCCTGGTGACGGTCAAGGAGGCGCGCCACCTGGACCTTCCCGAGGCCGACGACGCCTTCGCCCGCACCTTCGGGCCGGAGGTGACCGATCTGGCCGTCCTGCGGGAACGCCTGCGCGAGGCCTTGGCCGAGCAGAAGGCCCGCCTGCGCGCCCGGCACCTGATGGAGGCCGCCTCCGAGGAATTGTTGCGGACCCACCGGTTCACGGTGCCGGAGAGCCTCGTGGAGGAGGAGGCCGAGGACCTTGAGCGCGGCGAATTGGGCCGCTTGGCGGAACAGGGCCTGGAGCTCAACGGCGAGGGCGGCCAGGAGAGCCTGCGCAAGGCGCTGCGGGAGCCGGCCGAGAAGCGCGCCCGACTGGCCCTGGTGCTGGAGCGCATCGCCCAGGAAAAGGGCATCGTCGTCGAGGACAGGGAGTTCGAGGCCGAGGTGGCCGCCCTGGCGGCCCGCGCGAGGACCAGCCCGGCCGAGGCCGCCCGGGCCCTGCGCCAGTCCGGGAGGGAGGAGGGCTTGCGCCGGCAGTTGCGCGGACGCAAGGCGCTCGCCTGGGTGGTCGACAAAGCCAAAGTATCGGCCGCGGCGTAGATCTTCAAAACGGGCGCCCCCCGGCGCCCAACCCGAACTTACAAGGAACCCATGGGACTGGTACCGTACGTCATCGAGACGACCGCGCGGGGTGAGCGCGGCTACGACATCTATTCCAGGCTGCTCAAGGACCGCATCGTCTTCCTGGGCACCCCGGTGGACGACTACGTGGCCAACCTGATCATCGCCCAGATGCTGTTCCTGCAGAGCGAGGACGAGGACAAGGACATCTTCTTCTACATCAACTCCCCGGGCGGTTCGGTCAGCGCGGGCATGGGCATCTACGACACCATGCAGTACGTGAAGTGCCCGGTGACCACCATCTGCATCGGCCAGGCCGCCAGCATGGGGGCCGTGCTGCTGGCGGCCGGGACCCCGGGCCGCCGCAAGGCCCTGCCCAACGCCCGGGTGATGATCCACCAGCCTTCGGGCGGGGCCCAGGGCCAGAGCACCGACATCCAGATCCAGGCCCGCGAGACCCAGCGCATCCGGGACATCCTCAACGAGATCCTGGCGCGCCACACGGGCAAGCCGGTCGACCAGATCAACCGGGACACCGAACGCGACTATTTCATGTCCGCCGAGGAGGCCAAGGCCTACGGCCTCGTCGACGACGTGCTGGCCTACCGCGAAAAGGCGGCCAAGAAAGATTGAGGGAGCCATGTCCCAGAAGTGCACCTTCTGCGGCAAGCCGCAGGACGAGGTCAAGAAGCTCGTGATCGGGCCGACGGCCAACATCTGCAACGAGTGCATCGCGTTGTGCTCGGACATCCTGTCCGACGGCGCCCCGGTCGAGGAGGAGGCGCCCTCGAAGCTGAGGGACCTGCCCCGGCCCGCCGAGCTCAAGGGCGTGCTGGACGAGTACGTCATCGGCCAGGAACGCGCCAAACGGGCCCTTTGCGTGGCCGTCTACAACCACTACAAGCGCCTCTACCGGCCGCCCCAGCCCGTGGGGTTGGGCGTGGACATAGGCAAGAGCAACGTGCTGTTCATCGGCCCGACCGGGACGGGCAAGACGCTGTTGGCCCAGACCCTGGCGCGGCTGCTGCAGGTGCCCTTCGCCATGGTCGACGCCACGACGCTCACCGAGGCCGGGTACGTGGGCGAGGACGTCGAGAACATCATCCTGAGGCTGCTGCAGAACGCCAATTACGAGGTGGAACCCACCGAACGCGGCATCGTCTACATCGACGAGATCGACAAGATCGCCCGCAAGGGGGAGAGCGCCAGCATCACCCGCGACGTCTCGGGCGAGGGCGTCCAGCAGGCCCTCCTGAAGATCCTGGAGGGCACGGTCGCGAACATCCCGCCCAAGGGGGGGCGCAAGCACCCCCACCAGGAATACATCAAGGTGGACACCACCAACATCCTGTTCATCTGCGGCGGCGCCTTCGTCGGGCTGGAGGAGATCATCGGCCGCCGCGTCGGGCGCCGCCAGCTCGGGTTCGCCCCGGAGGCCGAGGCCGCGGCCTCGGCGCCGACGGACCGCCGGGACCTGCTGCGCCTGGCGCAGCCCGAGGACCTGGTCCGCTACGGGCTCATCCCCGAATTCGTGGGCCGGCTCCCGGTGGCCGCGGCGCTCGACGAACTCGACGAGGCCTCCCTGGTGCGCATCCTCACCGAGCCCCGCAACGCCGTCGTCAAGCAGTTCCAGGCGCTCTTCCAGATGGACAAGGTGAAGCTGACCTTCACCGAGGACTCCCTCACCGCGGTGGCCCGGCAGGCGCGCGAGCGCAAGACCGGTGCGCGCGGTCTGCGGGCCATCCTGGAGGAGGTCCTGCTCCCCATCATGTTCGAGGTCCCGACGCGTCCGGACGTGCGCGAGGTCATCGTCAGCAAGGAAGCGGTGCTCGGCAACGAGCCCCCCATCCTGGTGCTGGACGAATCCGAGCAGTCCGCCTGAGCCGGGGGAGGCCCGCCATGGCCCAATCCGCGCGCGCGCGCCGCGTCCCCCGGGAGAGGGACCCACTTGAGCGGCCCCTCCTGCCCCTGAAGGACGTGGTCGTCTTCCCCAACCAGATCGTCCCGCTGTTCGTGGGCCGGCCCCGCAGCATCGCCGCGGTGGAGGAGGCCAGCCGCGGGCGCATGCCGCTCGTGCTGGTGGCCCAGCGCAACCCGCTCCAGGAGGACCCGGCCCCCGATGGGCTCTACGCGCTCGGGGTCACCGCGGAGATCGTGCAGGTGCTGCGGCTTCCCGACGGGCTCCGGCTGATCGTGGAGGGCAAGCAGCGCGCCCGGATCGAGGGCGTGCGCGACGCCTCCGAGACGCTGCGGGCCAAAGTGCGGGTCGTGCCGGAGGACGAACGCCCCCCCGCCGGACGGGAGGAGGAGGCGGCGCTGCGCAGCCTCCTGGACCTCTTCGAGGAGTACGTGCGCCTGCACCCGAAGCTCCCCCTGGAGACGGTGCAGTCGCTCTCCGGGGTCGAGGGGCTCGGCCGCATGGCCGACATCGTGGCCGCCCACCTCACGCTCAAGTCCGCGGCCAAGCAGGAACTCCTGGAGAAGGACGACCCGCGGGCCCGGGTGGAGGCGGTTTCGCGCGCCCTCAACGCCGAGAACCAGGTGCTGGCGTTGGAGCGCCAGATCAACGGGCGGGTGCGCAAGCGCATGGAGAAGCACCAGCGCGAGGCTTGGCTCCGCGAGCAGTTGAGCGCCATCCAGCAGGAGTTGGGCTCGAAGGGGGAGGAGCCGGGTTCCGAAACCGCGGAGCTCAAGGCCCGCGTCGCGGCGAAGAAGCTCCCCAAGGAGCCCAGGGAGAAGGCGCTCAAGGAACTGGCGCGCCTCGAGCGCATGGCGCCCCTGTCGGCCGAGGCCACTGTGGTGCGCACCTACCTGGACTGGATCCTGGCGCTGCCCTGGGGGTCGGCCGGCCGCGACAAGGGCGACTTGGCCACGGCCGAGAGGGTCCTGGCCGAGGACCACGAGGGGCTCGAGAAGCCCAAGACGCGGGTGTTGGAGTACCTGGCGGTCCGCCAGCTCAAGGCCGACCTGAAGGGGCCCATCCTCTGCCTCATCGGCCCCCCCGGCGTGGGCAAGACCAGCCTGGCCCGGAGCATCGCCCGGGCCCTGGGACGCAAATTCGAGCGCGTCAGCCTGGGCGGGGTCCGCGACGAGGCCGAGATACGCGGGCACCGCCGAACCTACATCGGCGCGCTTCCCGGCCGCGTGATCCAAGCCCTCAAGCGGGCCGGGACGTCCAACCCGGTGCTGCTCCTGGACGAAGTCGACAAAATGGCCGCCGACTTCCGTGGGGATCCCGCCGCGGCGCTCCTCGAGGTGTTGGACCCCGAGCAGAACGCCGCCTTCACGGACCATTACCTGGACCTGCCCTTCGACCTGAGCCGGGTGCTGTTCGTGTGCACCGGGAACGACCTCGCGGGGATCCCGGGGCCGCTGCGGGACCGCCTGGAGGTCATCGAAATCCCCGGCTACCTGGAGCAGGAGAAGCTCGGCATCGCCCGGCGTTTCCTGGTCCCGCGGCAGTTGGGCGAGCACGGCCTCCGGGCGGACCAGTTCATCGTCGACGAGGGCGCGCTCCGCCGCCTGGTCCGCGACTACACCCGCGAGGCCGGGGTGCGCGAGCTCGACCGCCAGATCGCCGCGCTTTGCCGCAAGGCCACGCGCGCGGTGGTGGAGGGGGGCTCCGGCACCGTGTTCCGGGTCGACGCCGACGCCCTTCCGGGCCTGCTTGGGGTGCCCCGCTACTCCCGGGACCAGGACCAGCGTCGGCCCCTGGTGGGCGTGGCGACCGGGCTGGCCTGGACCCCCACCGGCGGGGAGACCCTGGCCGTGGAGGTCAGCCTGGCCCCGGGCAAAGGGGCCCTGCTCATCACCGGGAGGCTGGGCGACGTCATGAAGGAGAGCGCCCAGGCCGCCCTGTCCTACCTCAAGGCCCACGCCCGCGCCCTGGGCGTGCGCGCCGACGCCCTGGCGCGGACCGACGTCCACATCCACGTGCCCGAGGGGGCCACCCCCAAGGACGGGCCCTCCGCGGGCATCACCATCGCCACCGCCCTGGCCAGCGCCTTCACCGGGCGAGCCGTGCGCCACGACCTCGCCATGACCGGGGAACTCACCCTGCGCGGAAGGGTGCTGCCCATAGGGGGGCTCAAGGAGAAGAGCCTGGCGGCCCTGCGCGAAGGCGTCACGACGCTGGTGGTGCCGCGGGGCAACCGCAAGGACCTGGCCGAGATCCCGGACGAGGCGCGGGGCTCGCTCTCCTGGCGCCTGGTCTCGAGCATGGACCAGGTGCTCAAGCTCGCCCTGGAGCCCCGCCGTGCCGGGCCGCGCCGTCTCCGCGCCGACGAGCGGGCCTTCCCCGCGGTGGAGGAGTGGCGCGAGGGCGCCACCCAGCATTGACCCGCCGGATCAACGCGGCCTGGATCGGCGCCGCCTCGGAACCCGAACGTTTCCCGCCGGAGGCCGGACCCGAGATCGCCCTGGCGGGGCGCAGCAACGTCGGAAAAAGCTCCCTGCTCAACGCCCTGTGCGGGCGCGCCGCCCTGGCGCGCGTCTCCAAGACCCCGGGACGGACCCGCGCCCTCCATTTCTTCCGCACGGACGCGGGCTTCACCCTGGTGGACTTCCCCGGCTACGGCTTCGCCAAGGGACCCGCGGAGGACCGGCGGGCCTGGAAGGCCCTCATCGAGGCCTATCTTTCCCGCCGCCCCAGCCTGCGCGCCGTGGCCGTCCTGGTGGACGTGCGACACGATCCCAGCCCCGATGACCGGGGCCTCTTCGATTGGCTCAACAGCCTGGGAAAGCCGGCCCTGTGCGTGGCCACCAAGTCCGACAAGGTGGGCGGCAACGAACGCGCCCTCAGGCTGCGGGGCCTCAAGGAGGCCCTCCTGCTCAACCACGAACCGGTGGCCTTCAGCAGTGTCAGCGGCGCCGGGCGCGAGGAACTCACCGCGCGCCTCAAGGCGCTCGCACGTGGCTGAGACCCTCTTCACCCTCCCCGGGCGCATCGGCGACAACTTGGCGCGCCTGAAGGTGGCGCACCGCTGGGCCCGCGAGCGGCGCGCACGGGTCGACCTGTGCCTGGATCCCGCGTCGGGCCCCCTGGAGGGCCTGCTGCTGGCCCAGGATTGGGTGGACCGGGTCCTTTACGCCGAGGTCCACAACTACAACTTCGGCGGCCAGCCCTGGGACTTCGGCAAGGACGCCTGGTTCCGGGCGCGCTACCGCGAGGTCTGGCACCTGGGCTTCCGCGCCATCGAGCCCATCACGCGCCACCTCACCCACGAGGCCCTGGAGCGTTCGGGGTGCCCGGTGCGCCGGGAGGGGCTCCTGGAGGAGCCCTGCATCGCCCTGGAGCGCGGCGCGCCCCGGGACCTTTTGGTGCACCTGGAGGCCTCCCCGGACAAGCCCGAGGTCCGCCGCCAGGCCCTGGAGACCCTCCTGCCCGTGTTCGGGATCCTGGCGCGGGCCTTCCGCAGGATCCGCTTCGCGGGCCTGGACCCGGATTCCCCGCTTTACGCCCCCTTCCGGGGCTCCGGAGAGTTCGTCGACAGCCGTTCCGGGATGCTCGCGCTGCTCGGCCCCCTGGCGACCTCCGCGGTGCTGTGCGTCGACAGCGCGGTGCGCTGGCTGGCCTTCGATTGCGGGGTGCCCAGCGTGGTCCTGCGCCACGATGGGAGCGTCGCGTTCCGCGGCGCTCGGGCCGCCTCGGAAACGGTGCTGCGCCCCTACGACAGCTCCGGGGTGCTGCGCGCCTTGGGGATCCGGGCGCCCTTCTCGCCGCGCCTTGCGCTGCGCTATGCCCGCCGCCGGGCCCCCGGGCTGCTGCGCGAATCGGCCCGGGCCTTGCGGCGGTTTTGGGGCTGAAACAAGGCCGTCAGCGCCTCCCGGCCCAGTTCCACGGCCGCGGCGAAATCGAGCCCGGGCCGCGCCGCGGCGGCGGCGCGGAAGCGGAGTTCGAGGGCCCGGCAGCGCCCGAAGGCGCGTTCCCGGCCGGTGGGGAACAGGGCCACGTCGGCGTATTGGACCTGGAGCGCGTCGAGCGGACCGGACCACCGGGACCGGAAGTCCTCCAAGGCGTCCCTGTCGGAGAGGTCCAGGG
>DAIDJD010000014.1 GCA_027451505.1 candidate division FCPU426 bacterium | reverse complement strand
TCGTGGCCTTCGCCATGCTCGTGGTCTTCGCCATGTTCGTGGCCCGTGCCGTGGCCGTGGCGACCACCATGGCCGTGGCCTTCGCCGAATTCCTCGACGGCCCGTAGGCCTTCGGACGCATCCCCCGGGGCCTCTTCCTCTTCACATCCGCAATCCTTGCACATGGTGTTCCTCCTTAGGCTTCAATCGTCGCGTTCGCCCGTGACCGCGGCGAGAATCAGGTCGGCGCCTTCCAGAATCCGCGGCTCGGTCTGGCCGCAATGGGGGCAGCGGGTATCGCCCCACCGGGGCACATAGACCCCCCCACACACCAGGCACACGGCCGAGGCCGGCCCCGGGCTGAACTCCAGGTCCGCGCCCGCGCAGCGGGCCCCCTCGGAGGCGCAGCGGAAGGCCTCCGCCAGGAGCCCCGTGTCCGCGCCCAGAAGCGGCCCCACGCGCAACTCCGCGCGCAGGACCTTGGACAGCCCCGCCTTGACCGCTTCCTCGTCGATCCTGCGCACCAACGCCTGGGCGAGCGAAAGTTCGTGCATGGCGCCCCCGTTCTAGCAGATCCTGGGAAGGTCCTCGCCGTAGGGGCGCTGGACGATGCGGCGCCCCCCGGAGCGGGTCAGCAATTCCACCAGGGGTCGATCCGCGCCGGTGAACACCCCCACCAGGGCGGCCCGGGATCCCAGGGGATGGGCCCGGCACGCCGCCAAGAGGCGTGAGGCGGCCTCGGGCGCGGCGACGGCCACCAGCTTGCCCTCGTTGGCCACCGCAAGCGGGTCCAATCCCAGCATCTCGCAGGCGCCGCGGGCGGCGGCCGACAGGGGAAGCGCCTCCTCCTCGATCTCCACGCCCAAGCCCGTCTCCTCGCTGACGTCGGCCAGGAGCCCGGCCAAGCCGCCCCGGGTCGGGTCCCGCAGGAAGCGCAACCCCGGGCCCGAATCGAGGAGCGCCCGGATAAGGCCGTTGAGGGGGGCGGCGTCGCTGCGCAGGTCGGTCTCGAAGCCCAGGCCCTCCCGGGCGGAAAGCACGGCCAACCCGTGCTCCGCCAACCCCCCGCTGACCAGGATGCGGTCCCCGGCGCGGATGGCCCCCGGGGCCAGCTCCACGCCCTTGCGCCGGCGCCCCACCCCGGCGGTCGTGAGGATCATGCCGTCGCCGCGCCGACGCTCGACGACCTTGGTGTCACCGGTGACCACGGGAACCCCAGCCTCGCAACAGGCCGCCGCCACGGAATCGAGGATGCGGTCGAGCGTCGCCAAGGGCAGCCCCTCCTCGAGCACCAGGGCCAAGCTCAACCCCAACACGTCGGCTCCCATCACCGCGACGTCATTGACGGTGCCGCAGACGGCCAGGCGCCCGATGTCCCCGCCGGGGAATTCCAGGGGCTGGACCACGAAGCTATCCGTGCTGAAACACACCGGCCCGCCCGGGTCCGGCAGGACGGCGGCGTCGGTGAGCGGGGTGAGCAGGGGATTGGACAGGCGCGGCAGGATGTGCCGCTCCACCAGAGCCTTGGTGAGCTCGCCCCCGCCGCCATGGGCCAGGACGATCCGGACATCCTCCTCCCCCGCGGGGAAGCTTCCCGACGGAGCCATGGCCCCTCCTCAGGTGGCCGCCAGCGCCGGAGGCGGGAGGCGGCGGAAATCGCGGCCGTACTTGTACCAGGCCGCGCAGGTGCCCTCGCTGGAGACCATGCAGGGGCCGATCGGCCGGCGGGGCGTGCATCCCCGGGCGAAGTGCGGGCAGTCGGCGGGCTCGGCCTTGCCCTGGATGACCTCCCCGCACCGGCATCCCGGCGGGTCGTAGTCCTCCCCGAAGGCCAACCGGTGGCGCCGCGCGGCGTCAAAGCGCGCCCAGCGCTCCCGCAGCCCAAGCCCGCCCTGGGGGATCACCCCGAGCGCCCTCCATTCCACGTCCACGGGCTCGAATACCCGTTCCATGTGGGCCCGGGCGACGGTGTTCCCTCCCCTGGAAACGGCCACCCCGTAGACGTTGACGACGGACGGCCGATGCGCCGCCACCCCCTCGGCCAGGCGCAGCAGGCCCCGAAGCATCTGTTCGGGCTCGAACCCGGCCACGACCGCGGGCTTGCCGAAGCGTTCCGCCACGGGCAGGAACTCCTCCACCCCGGTGATGACCGCCACGTGGCCCGGCAGGAGGAAGCCTTCCAGGGGCACATCCCCGGCGGAGAGCAGGGCCTCCACGGCCGGCATCACCCGCTTGTGCCCGGAGAGGACGCTGAAATTGGACAGTCCCAGGGATTCCGCCTCCAGGACGGCCGCGGCCGTCGCCGGCGCGGTGGTCTCGAAACCGACGGCCAGGAACACGACCTCCCGGTCCGGGTTGGCGGCGGCGTGGCGCAGGGCGTCCCGCACCGAGTACACCACCAACACGGACGCCCCCTCGGCCCGGAGCTGTTCCAGGCTGCCCTCGCGTCCCGGCACGCGAACCATGTCGCCGTAGGTCGCCACGGTCAGGTCCCCCCGCCGCGCGAGGGCGATGGCGGCGTCGATGTAGCCCTGGGCGGTGACGCAAACGGGGCATCCCGGGCCCGAGATGAGGCGCAGCCCCTCGGGCAGGAACGCCTTCACCCCGCTGCGGAACAGGGCCACGGTGTGGGTGCCGCAGACCTCCATCACGGACATGGGCCCGGAGCGGGCCACCACGCGGTGCAGGCTTCGCACCAAATGGGCGACCTCCTTCCTCATCGAGTTCATGATCCGCCCCCGCCGGCGCGGCCCAACTCCCGGCCCGCCTCGGCGCGGTCCAGCCAGCGCCAGGTCTCGGCGGCCTCCTCCGGGTCCAATACGGTGAGGGCGAAGCCCGCGTGGACCAACACCCAGTCGCCCACGCCGGCCGCCGGGACCAAGCTGAGGCTGACCTCCACCCGGCTGCCCTGGAAATCGACCGTCGCCAAGCGCGGCCCTTCCGGGCCCCCGCGCACCGATTGGATGAGTCCTGGAACCCCGAGGCACATGTCCGCCCCCCTTCAATCCGGAAGGTCCGCTCCGGAGGCCGCGGCGACGGCGGCTTGGCCCAACGCCAAGCCCCCATCGCCGCACGGCACGCTGCGATGCGTGTACGGCCGCAGGCCGCGGCCCCTCAAACCGGCGCACACCAGCCCCAGCAGCAGCGAATTGGCGAAGCACCCCCCGCTGAGGACGACGGCGTCCACCCCGGCCGCCGAGGCCGCCGAGGCCGCCCCGGCGACGAGGAGGCCCGCGACCCCCTCGTGGAAGGCGCGGGCCAGGGCCGGGGCCTCGCCCCCGCGGCACAGCGCCCGCACCATCGGACGCGCGTCCATGATCCAGGGCCCGTCCCCCCGCGAAGGCGGGAGCAGGGAGAACGGGAGGGGCCCGGCCGAGGGGGCGCTTTCGGCGGCGTGCTGGAGGGCCATGGCGGCGTCGGCCTCGAAGCGGTTCCGGCCCCGCAATCCCAGCAGGGCCGCCGCCGCGTCGAAGAGCCGTCCCAGGCTCGTCGAGGCGGGGGCCGGGACGCCGGCCTCAAGACGGCGGGCCGCCAGGGCCAGGGTACGGCCCTCCGCAAGGCGTTCCAGGACGCCGAGGTGGCTCCGCCAATCCGCGCCCCAGGCCGCGCTCAGGGCCCCCAGCGCCGGGCGCCACGTCTCGCGCCCGGCCGAGTCGCCTCCGGGCAGCGGGAACGGCGAAAGGTGCGCGGCCCTGCGGAAGCCCTTCAGGTCGCACACCAGGATCTCGCCGCCCCACACGCCGCCGTCGGTGCCGTAGCCCGTGCCGTCGCACACGATGGCGGCCACCGGTCCGCGCAGGCCGTTCTCGGCCATGCAACTGGCGGCGTGGGCATGGTGGTGCTGGACCAGGGTCAGGGGCAGGCCCAGGCTCCGGGCCCAGCGGGTGGACACGTAGAGCGGGTGGGGATCGGCGGCGAGGCGGGCCGCCCGGGCGCGGAGCAGGCCCTGGAGCCGCTCCGCGGCGGCCCCGAAATTGCGGAAAGCGGAGGGGTGTTCCAGGTCCCCCAAGTGCTCCGAAAGCACCGCGCGGCCGCCCTCGGCCACGCACACGGCGGACTTCAGGTCCCCGCCGACGGCCAGGATGGGCTCCCGGGCCGGCAGGGGCAGGGCCAAGGGCGAGGGGACGAACCCGCGGGCGCGCCGCAGGGGCGCCAGGACGCGGCCCCCGCCGCCGTCGTCCAACGAGGCCAGCACCGAATCGTCGAGGCGCCGGGCGATGGGCCGGTCGTGGAGCAAAAAGAGGTCGGCCACCCCGCCCAGGCGCTCCAGGGCCTCGCCGTTGTCCGCGCACAGGGGCTCGCCCGAGAGGTTGCCCGAGGTCATCACCAGGGGCAGGCGAACCGCGTCCAGGAGCAGGTGGTGGAGGGGGGTGCCCGGGAGCATCACCCCCCAACTTCCGGTGTCCGGGGCCACCCCCTCGGCCAGGCCCGCGCCCGGCAGCTTGGGGGCCAGCACGATGGGCTTGGCCGGCGAAATCAGGGCGGCCTCGCAGGCGCGGTCGAGGTCGGCCAGGGAACGGGCCGTGGCCAGGTCCGCGACCATGACCGCGAAGGGTTTGGCCTCGCGGTCCTTGGCTCCGCGCAGCCTCGCCACGGCCCGCGGGTCGTCGGCGCGGCAGCAGAGGTGGAAGCCCCCCACCCCCTTCAAGGCCACCACGGAGCCGGCCCTCAGCGCGTCCGCGGCGAGCCCGACGGGGTCCCCGGACAGTTCCGCGCCCGCGGGGTCGGCGGCCCACAGGCGCGGACCGCAGTCCGGGCAGGCGCCGGGCTGGGCGTGGAAACGGCGGTCGGCCGGATCCTCGTATTCGGCCCGGCAGCGCGGGCATAGGGGGAAGTCCTTCAGGGTCGTGGAGGCGCGGTCATAGGGCAGGCCCAGGACCACGCTGTAGCGGGGGCCGCACCGGGTGCAGTTCAGGAAGGGGTAGCGATGGCGCCGGTCGGAGGGGTCGAACAATTCGCGCAGGCAATCGGGGCAGACATCAAGATCCGGCGTCACTTCGGCGGTGGCCGGGCCGGAGGACGCGCTGGCCAGGATCCGGAACCCGTCCGCCGGCGACAGGGGCAGGCCCGTGGCCTCGATGGAAGCGACGCGTCCCGGTTCGGGAAGCTCGCGCTCGAGGCGAAGGATGAGCGTGTCGACGGCCTCGACGGGCCCCTGGACCTCCAGGAACGCGCCCTGGAGGCTGTTGCCCACCACGCCGGAAAGCCCCAATTCGCGGGCCAGGCGCCAAGCGAAGGGCCGGAAGCCCACGCCCTGGACCCGCCCGCGCACCTCCAGCCGTTTGCGCACCGGCGGCCGGGGATCCCGCACCGACGCGCGTTCCACGGCGGTTTGGGTTCGCATGGCTGGCCCCGAAAAATGGCGGCCGGGCGGCCGCCCGCCGGTCCGGAATCCGGACCCGTGGGCGAGTGTGCCGCATCCCCGGGGAGGGGACCATGATCCAGCGCATGAAGGCCGGGGCGGGACGCCCCGGCCCCGGCGGCGTCGGCGGCGGTCAGCCCCGCTTTTCGGGGGCGCCGCCGTCCGCAGGGGCCTTGCGGGGACGTTTGGGCATCGTCAGCATGCGCAAGACGTAGATGAGGGCGACGAACCCCATGCCGATGGTCAACCAGCCGCCTAAGGGATCACCGGATCCGCGGGGAATGGGCTGCACAAGACGCTCCTTTTGCGGTGGGACCGGGGCCGCCGTCGGGCGGGACCGGCCCCGTCCTTAGGGCTCAAAAACCGGGGCCGGGGTGGGGCCGGTAGGGTTCCTCCAACGCGGCGGTCTCGGAGGGCTCCAGGACCAGGCCCACCGCGGCCAGCGCCGCGTCGAGGTGCTCAAGACGGGTGGCACCTACGATGGGGGCCGCCACGCCGGGCCGGGAAAGCAGCCAGGCCAGGGCCACCTCCGCGGTGGAACGACCGCGCGCCGCGGCCACCCGCTCGACGGCCTCCAGGACGGCCTGGTCGGCCGCCTCGGTGGGCCCGTACATGGCTTTCCCGAAGCGGTCGGCTTGGCTGCGCACGGTCGCCCCGCCCCGGGCGCCGCGGGCCAACCGGCCCCGCGCCAGGGGGCTCCACGGGATGAGGCCCACGCCCTGGTCCACGCACAGGGGATTCATCTCCCGTTCCTCCTCGCGGAAGAGCAGGTTGTAGTGGTTCTGCATGGACACGAAGGGAGTCCACCCCCGCTCGGAGGCGACCCTCTGCGCCTTGGCGAACTGCCAGGCGCGCATGGACGACGCCCCCAGGTAGCGCGCCTTGCCGGAGCGGACGACGTCGTGGAGCGCGCCCATGGTCTCCTCGATGGGCGTCTCCGGGTCCCACCGGTGGATCTGGTAAAGGTCCACGTAATCCGTGCCCAGGCGGCGCAGGCTGGCGTCGATCTCGTGGAGGATGGCCTTGCGCGATAGCCCCCCGCCGTTGGCCCCGGGGCGCATCTGCCCCCACACCTTGGTGGCCAGCACCACGTCCTCGCGCCGGGAGAACTCCTTCAGCGCCCTGCCCGTGACCTCCTCGCTGGCCCCGAAGGAGTACACGTTGGCGGTGTCGAAGAAGTTGATCCCCGCCTCGATGGCGCGCCGGAAGAAGGGCCGCGCCGCATCCTCCCGCAGCACCCAGTCCCAGCGCATGGGCGAGCCCTCCACAACCGAGGACGGGTCCCCGTAACTCATGCAGCCCAGGCACAGCCGCGAGACGCGCAACCCCGTGGCGCCGAGACGGACGTATTCCATGGTTCCCCCTTTTCCGCGCGGCCGTTCAGGCCAGCAGTTTGTCGACGCGCTTCATGCTCTCCCCCGCGGCGTCCATGCCGGATTCGGCGGCCTCGCGCAGCAGGGCCATCTCGCGGAGGTTCTCCTCGACCAAGCCGGAAAGCTGGGCCAGGCCCTGGTTGGCGGAGTCCACGGCCGGGACCAGGGAGACGAAGGCGTCCGAGACGCGGTAGACGACCTGGATGGTCTCCTCGATGCGGGAGGCGCCCCTCAAAGCCTGGACCGCGGCCGTGGTGCGCTCGCCCATGTCCGCCACGAAACGCTCGACGGTGCGGGTGCTGGCCGTGGCCGCCTCCGCGAGGCGGCGCACCTCCTCGGCCACCACGGCGAAGCCGCGGCCCTGCTCCCCGGCCCGGGCCGCCTCGATGGCGGCGTTGAGGGCCACCATGTTGGTCTTGCGCGCCACGACGAAGATGCTTTCGACCACCGGCCCGACCTCGCGCGAGCCCCGGGTCAGCTCCTCGATCACCTCGCTGCCCTGGCGCAGGGCCTCCTTGATTCCGGTGAGGGCCTGGATCTCTGCGCCCACCTGGGCCCCGTCGCGTTCGGCGCTCTCCAGGAGCTCGGCGTTGCGGTCGACCGCCGAGGCCACGCAGGAGGCCAGGGCGCCCAGGTTGCCCTCGATGTCCAGGGCCAGCACATGGAGCTTCTTCAGGCGCTCCATGTCCGCGTCCAGGCGCGCGCGCAGGGCCCTCAGTTCCGGGGCCGGGGACAGCCGGGCCGGACCCTCCGGGGACCCTTCCGCCGCGGCGGGCGGGTCCGGATCGGGCCCCGACGCCGCGGGACCCGGGTTCCCCGGGGAAGGCGCGACCCCGGCGCCGCCGGGCGCGGCGGGAGCCAGCAGGGGAGCGGCCAAGCCGCGCCCGCGCTCGGCCAGCGAAAGCCCCAGCGCGGCGAGGACCGCGGCGGTGGCCAGGGCCGCCAGGACGCCCTGGGGCCCCACCCAGACGCGCCCCGCGAGCGCGCCGACGGAGGCCGACAGCAGGCAGCAGAGCAGGACCGTGACCCGGGCGCGCATTCAGCGGACCTTCTTCACGAGGACGAGGACGTTGAAGGCGCCCTCGCGGCGGTATTCCACGGTATCCATCAGGGTCCTCATCAGGTGCACGCCCAGGCCGCCGGTGCGGCGCTCCTCGACGTGGCGGTCCAAATTCACGGGCTCCACGGCCAGGGGATCGAAGGCGGCGCCGTCGTCCTTGACCCTCGCCTCCACCCGCTCCCGGTCCAGGGCCAGCTCCAGGCGCACCTGCCGCCGGGCGTCGAAGGAATAGGCGTGCTCGACCACGTTGGTGACGGCCTCGTCCACGACCATCTCGAGGTCGCCCACCACCTCGGGCGCGTAGGAACGTTCCTTGAGCGCGGCCACCAGGAAGGCCCGCACCGCCCCCAGAAGCTTCACGTCCGCGGG
Organism: candidate division FCPU426 bacterium; assembly: GCA_027451505.1. Classification (GTDB taxonomy): domain Bacteria; phylum Oederibacteriota; class JAJYGY01; order JAJYGY01; family DAIDJD01; genus DAIDJD01. The sequence goes on along the minus strand of DAIDJD010000014.1, from coordinate 2,367 downwards.
AAAGGCCAGGGCGTAGCCGCGGGTGAAGTCGGCCTCCTCCCTCCGGCCGGGCTTCAGGGTGATCGCGTGCGCCCATTTGTCGACGAAGTAGATCTCCCCGCAGCCCTTGCAGCGGTAGACGTTGAAGGCGTCGATCTCGAGGTGGCGCCCGCAGCCGGGGCAGGCCACGGTCAGGGGCAGCACCGCGGGCGGCTTGTCCTGGCGCACGTCGAGGGCGACCTCGCCGGAGGCCGCCGGGGCGGCTCCCGGGGAGGCCTCGAGGGCGGCCTTGAGCACGGTGGCCCCGGGCCCGGTCAGCACCACCTTGCCGTGCCAGACCCCGTCGACGAAGGGCCCCACGGACGGGGGGGAGACCAGCCCCAGGTTGGCCTCCAGCGCCGCGCGCCCTTGGAAGCCCCGCACCGCCATACCCCGCGCATCGGCGGCCAGGATCTCGAGGTCGAAGGCCTCTCCCGAATGGGGCGAGCGCAGGGCCGGGGAGAGGATGAGCTGGACCGGGCCGCGTGGGCCCTCCAGGAGGGCCAGCGCCTCGGCCTCGTCGCGGGCGAGCGTGAGGAGGCGGGTGAAACCGACGGTCTTGAACAGCCTCATCAGCCGTTCGCCGACCCGCACAAAGACCAGGTCCCCGCCGCGGGCCCGGAACGGGTCCACGGTCTTGACGAAGGCCCCCAGGCCCGAGGAACTGATGTACTCGAGGGCCGAAAGGTCCACCACCACCTTGACCCTGCCGGCCGCCAGGAGCCGCCCCAGGGTCGATTCGAACTCGCCCAGGCTGGCGATGTCCAGCGAGCCGGAGGCCCGGACGACCGCTATGCCGGGGGCCGGACCCGGCCCCTCCGCCACGGAGAACCCAGCCATCAGCCCCTCCCCAAAGCGGCCACCGCCTCGGACTCCGCCGGATAGGCGCGGAAGATCCTCAGGAAACCCAGCACCCGGAAGGTCTTCTCGAACTTCGGGCCCAGCCCGGCGAAGACGATGTCGCCCCCGCGGGCGCGCAGTTCCGAGAGCACGCCCACGAAGGATCCCAGGCCCGCCGAGGAGATGTACTCCAGGGCCTCCAAGTCCACGACCCAGCGCACGCGCCCCTCCCGGACTTCGCCCTCGAAGCGCGCCTCGAGTTCGGGCACGGTCTCGGCGTCCAGGTGGCCCTCGAGCCTCCAGAGGGTCACGGCCGCGTCCAGGGCGCTGGGCGCGATGCGGATGTTTAAGCCCATGGTTGACCTTTCCCCGGGGCGTCCGGCCTCATGCCGAGCGCCGCAGCAGGACCAGCGTGATGTCGTCGTGCGGGGGGGCCCCGTCGACGAAGGCGCCCACGGCGCGCAGGACCGAGTCGCGCACCCCCTCCAGGGACCCCCCGGCTGCGGCCAGCAGGGCCCGCTTGAAGCGCTCCTCCCCGAACTCTTCGCGGGCCCGGTTCATCGCCTCGGTGACGCCGTCGGTGTAGAGCACGAGCAGGTCCCCCGGACGCAGGTCGAGCACGCCCTCCTCGGCGAAGAAGGACGCCGGCTCCACCAGCCCCAGGGCCACCCCCTCGGGCGCCAGCTCCGCGACCCGCCCCCCCCGCAGGAGGTAGGCCGGGTTGTGCCCGGCGTTGGCGCAGGTCAGCGTGTGCGCGACGGGGTCGAGCACGGCGTAGAACAGGGTCACGAACATGCCGCGGCGTATGTCCGGCTGGATCACGGCGTTGGTGCGCCGCAGGGTTTCGGCCACGCCCACATCCCGGGCGGCGGCCTGGGCCCTCAGCACCGAGCGCGTCATCGCCATCCCCAGGCTGCCGGGCACGCTCTTCCCCGAAACGTCGGCGATGGCCAGGCCCAGGCGCGCCCCCTGCATGGGGATGAAGTCGTAGAGGTCCCCCCCGACCTCCTTGGCCGGCTGGTAGAACGCGGCCAGTTCGTATCCCGGGAGCGCGGGCACCTTCTTGGGGAGGAGGCCCCGTTGGATCTCCTGGGCGATGTCCAGTTCCTGCTGGAGGAGCTGCCTCTCGAGCAGGTCCGCCTGGGCCTTCTTCAGGCCGCCGGTCATGGCGTTGAAGGTGCGCGCCAGGACCGCCAATTCGTCGCTGCCCCGCTCCTCGACCCGGGCGTCGAGGTCGCCGCCCCCGACGGCCAAGGCCACGCGCGTCAGGCGGCGCACCGGGGAGACCATGCGGTCGGCCAGGGCCAGGGCCGCGCCCAGGGCCGCCAACGCCAAGGCGGCCGCCAGCAGCAGCGCCTTGAACGTCGTGGCCTCGAGCACGGCCCGCATCTTGGCCTCGGAAAGGCCGATGTAGGCGTGCCCCACCCGGACGCCCGCCTTGACCACCGGGAACCCGAAGGCCAGCAGCGGCGCGCCCCCCGGGCCGGGCGCCTGGCGGAGCTCCACGCC
>DAIDJD010000013.1 GCA_027451505.1 candidate division FCPU426 bacterium | reverse complement strand
ATCGAAATCGTCGAGGTGGGGAAGCAATTGCTGATGACGCGGGGGGCCCTGACCACCTTCAGCGTGGCCAACGATGTGGCCAAATACTTCGCCATCCTCCCGGCCATGTTCGGCGCCCTCTACATAGCCAAGGGCGCCGCCGGCGGGCCCCTGGCCGCGCTCAACGTCATGGGCCTGCATTCCCCCCAGAGCGCCATCCTGTCGGCGGTGATCTTCAACGCCCTCATCATCGTCGCGCTCATCCCCCTGGCCCTGAAGGGGGTCAAGTACGAGGCCCTGGGGGCCTCCGCCCTGCTGCGCCGCAACCTGCTCGTGTACGGTCTGGGGGGCGTCGCCGCCCCCTTTGTGGGGATCAAGCTTCTCGATATGGCCATCGTGGCCTTGCATTGGGCGGCCTGACGCCGGCCGCCGGAACCTTTAAAAGGCGCTGGGTTCCGCTGCCGCGCCGAATTCCAGCTGGGAGAACGCCGTGAAGGACCTCACCGCCGCCTTGCGCATGACCGCCTGGATGACCCTGCTGTGCGGGGGCCTCTACACTCTCGCCGTGACCGGGGCCAGCCGGTGGGCGTTCCGGGATAGTGCCGAGGGAAGCCTCATCGAGCGCGGCGGCGTCGTGGTGGGATCCGCGCTGATCGCGCAGAAATTCACCTCCCAGCGCTACTTCTGGGAACGTCCCTCGGCCGTGGACTACAATCCCCAGCCCTCCGGCGGCTCGAACCTGGGCCCGACCTCGGCGGCCCTGAAGCAGGCCGTGGACCAGCGCCGGGTGGCGCTGGAGAAGGCCGATCCCGGCGAGGGGGAGCCCCCCCAGGACCTGCTCTTCGCCTCGGCCAGCGGCCTGGATCCCGACATCAGCCCGGCGGCCGCCTTGTACCAGGTGGACCGGGTGGCCCAGGCCCGCGGCTTTGGCCCCGCGCGGACCGCCCGGCTCCGGACCCTGGTCGAGGCGGCCGTGGAGGGCCCCCAGTGGGGCCTTCTCGGGGAGCCCAGGGTCAACGTGCTCAAGCTCAACCTGGCCTTGGACGCTATGGACAGGCCCTGACCCTTTCGGTCCCACCGCGCCGCCCGCCGGTCCGTCGCGCGCCGCGGAGGCCCGGGGAAGCCGCCATCGGGGCGCTTCAGCCGCGGCCCTGGCTGCCTTAAGATGGGCTCGGCCACTTTCACGGAGCGCGCGACGTGCCCGAACGAACCGAACGGCCCGATCCGGACGCCCTTTTGGCGTCCCTCAAGCACGACGAGGCGCGCCTGGGCAAGGGGCGCCTGAGGGTCTTCATGGGCATGTGCGCGGGCGTGGGCAAGACCTACGCCATGCTGGAGGCGGGCGCCAAGGCCCGTTGGGAGGGCGTCGACGCGGTCATCGGCCTGGTCGAGACCCACGGCCGCTTCGAGACCGCGGCCCTGGTGGACAGCCTGCCCGTCATCCCCCGCCGCGCGTGGAGGCACCGCGGGGTCGACCTCCTGGAGATGGACCTGGACGCGATCCTGGCCCGCCGACCCAAATTGGTCCTGGTCGACGAGCTGGCCCACACCAACGTGGAGGGCTCGCGCCATCCCAAGCGCTGGCAGGACGTCGAGGAGCTTCTCGACAACGGCATCGATGTCTTCACCACGGTCAACGTCCAGCACTTGGAGAGCCGCAAGGAGTCCGTCGAGGCCATCACCGGGATCGGGGTGCGCGAGACCGTCCCCGACTCGATCCTGGAGCGCGCCGACCAGGTCGAGGTCATCGACATCAGCCCGGACGAACTGCTGCAGCGCCTCTCCGAGGGCAAGGTCTACCCGGGGGAGAAGGCCCAGCGCGCGGCAGAGAACTTCTTCAAGCCCGGGCCCCTCACCGCCTTGCGCGAGATCGCCCTGAGGGTGACGGCCGAACGGGTGGACCGCGACCTGCAGGCCTTCAGCAGCGTGGCCGGGGGCAAGGGGGCCTGGAACACCAACGAGCGCATCATGGTCGCGGTCGACCACCGGGCCTCCGGGGAGCGCCTGATCCGGACCGCCCGGCGCCTGGCCTTCAGCCTCAGGGCCCCCTGGCTGGCCGTGCACGTGAACCGGGGCGTGGATTTGGACCCGAAGGGCCGCGAACAGCTCCGGCGCAACCTGGCCCTGGCCGAGGAGTTGGGCGCCGAGGTCGTGACCGTTTCGGACGATGACCTGGTGCGCGGGCTGCGGAGGGTGGCGGCGAAGCGCGACGTCTCCCAGGTGGTCCTGGGGCGCCCCAGCCGGGGCCTGCTCGGGAACGTGCTGGCTGGGGGTTCCCTGCTGGCGCGCCTGGCCCGGGAGGCCGGGGATTTCGACGTGCATGTGGTGCGTCTGGAGGAGGAGCGCGGAACCCCTCGTGGGACCGGGGGGCGCTTCGAGGCGACGCCCTCCCAGTACTGGGTCGCCCTTTGGCTGGTGGCGGGCATGGCCGCCTTGGGCGCCCCGGCGGACCTGGTCCTCGGCTACCGTTCCGTGGGTTTCCTCTTCCTTCTGGGCCTGCTCTCCCTGAGCCTGTTCACCTCGCTGGGTCCGGTCCTGTTCGCGGCCTCGGCCAGCGCCTTGGTTTGGGACTTTTTTTTCATTCCCCCGCGGTTCACCTTCACCATCAACAGCGGCGAAGACTACCTCATGATCTTCGCCTACTTCTTGGCCGCCGTGACCACGGGCCTGCTCACCCGGCGCGTCCGCGCCAACCAGCGCATCCTGGAGGAGCGTGAACGCCGCACCGAATTGCTCTACCGCCTGGTGAACGCCATGTCGGGGGAGGACGCCGACGCCCGCCTGGGGGAGGCCGCGAGGCTCCTGGAGCACGCCCTGGGCCGGCCCTGCGCGGTCTTCCCGGTGGGCGCGGACGGCAAGCCCCTGCCGCAGGTTTCGGGGCAATCCTTCGGGCTGGGCTCCAAGGAGGAGGCGGTGGCAGAATGGGCGCTGCGCAGCGGGAAGCCCGCGGGCTGGGGCACGGACAGCCTGCCCTCCGGCGACATCCTGTTCCTGCCCCTGGTGGGCCCCAGGGGGGGCTATGGGGTCCTGGCCTGCCGCGGGCGCAAGGCCCCTTTGAGCGTGGAGGACGAGGCCTTGCTCAAGGAGGCCGCCCGCGAGCTCACCCGAGCCTTGGAGCGGGTGGACCTGGAGCGCAGCTCCCGCGAGGCCGACCGCCTGCGGGAAAGCGAGGCCCTGCACCAGGCCCTGCTCAATTCCGTGTCCCACGAGCTGCGCACCCCGCTGACCTCCCTGCTGGGCTCGGCCGAGGCGCTCCTGGATCCCGCCACCGTGGCGGACACCGGGAGGCGGGACGCCCACCTGCGGGCCGTGGCCGAGGCGGGCGAGCGCCTCAACCGGGTGGTGGAGAACCTCCTGGACATGGCCCGGCTCAACAGCGGGGTCCTGGCCCCCAGGCCGGAGTGGAATGATCCCGGTGAATGGGTGCGCCTGACGGTCCGGGGCCTTAAATCCGCGCTGGAGGGCCGCAGCGTGGCGCTGGACATCCCCCCGGAGCCCCCGCTGGTGCGCTTCGACTTTCGGCTCATGGAGCAGGCCCTGGCCAACCTGCTGCTCAACGCCGCGGCCTATACCCCCCCGGGCACCCCCGTGGAGGTGTCCCTGGCGGTGCGGGACGGCCGGCTGCGCGTGGCGGTCGGGGACCGCGGCCCGGGCCTGCCCGCCGCGGACCTGGAGCGGGTCTTCGAGAAGTTCTACCGGGTGCCCGGGTCGCCGGCCGGCGGGACGGGCCTGGGCCTCCACATCGCGCGCAGCTTGGCGCGGGCCCACGGCGGCGACGCCTACGCCGCCAACCGCGAGGGTGGGGGGGCCGTCTTCACCCTGGAACTGCCGGCGGAGCAGGCGCCACCGGGGCCCGTCGAGGAGGCGCCATGAAGAACGCCCGAAGGGTGCTGGTCGTGGACGACGAGACGGCCATACGGCGTCTCCTTCGCGCCGGCCTTGAGGGCGCCGGCTACGCCGTGGTGGAGGCATCCGACGGGGAGGCGGGCCTGCGCCAGGCCGCCACCCAGGCCCCCGAACTGGTGGTCCTGGACCTGGGGCTGCCCGACACCCCCGGCCTGCGCGTCCTCGAGCGCCTGCGCCAATGGAGCCAGGTGCCCGTGCTCATCCTCACGGTGCAGGATTCCGAGGCCGACAAGGTGGCCCTTTTGGACGCGGGGGCCGACGACTACCTGACCAAGCCCTTCAGCGTGCCCGAGTTGCTGGCCCGGCTGAGGGTACTGGAGCGCCACAGCCGGGGGGAGCGGCCCGAGCCCGTGGTCCAGGCGGGGCCCTTGCGCATCGACCTAGCCGGGCACTTGGTGGAGCGTTCCGGGGCGCCGGTCAAGCTGACCGCGACGGAGTTCGATTTCCTGAGGGTCTTGGCGCTGAACCTGGGCAAGGTGGTGACCCAGCGCGAGCTGCTCAAGCGCGTTTGGGGGCCGAACGCGGTCGAACACAGCCACTATCTGCGCATCTACGCCGCCAGTTTGAGGAAGAAACTTGAGGCCGATCCCGCCCAGCCCGAATGGATCCTCACCGAACCCGGGGTGGGCTACCGCCTGCGGGGCTGAGGGGCCAAGGCGCCCCGGCGCGGCCCGCCCCGGGCGTGGGTCCGTAAAAGTCCGGAAGGGGTGAGATTCGAACTCACGGTGGGGTCGCCCCCACGGCAGATTTCAAGTCTGCTGCCTTAAACCGCTCGGCCACCCTTCCCTAAGGGCGCCATTATAGGCGCGACCAGGGCCTTGCGGAACCCGGGTCCGGGGCCGGGGGTGACAGGGGACATGCGGCGTGGGAACATGGTCGCTAAGGGCGCCCCGGGGGGTGGGCGCGCCCGCGGAGGCTCCCATGCGCATTTTGGTGACCGGGGCGACCGGGTTCCTGGGGCGTCACGTGGTGGCGGCCCTGGGGCGCAAGCGCCACGAAGTGTTGCGCCTCACCCGCGGTCCTCTCGACCCTTCCGATCCCCGGCTCCTGTCCTGGGACCCCCAGCAGGGGCGCCTCGATCCCGGGGCCCTGGAGGGTTTGGACGCCGTCATCCACCTGGCCGGGGAGGGCATCGCCGGACCTAAGTGGAGCGAGGCGGTGAAGCTGCGCATCGAGCACAGCCGCATCCGCGCCACGCGCCTGCTGGTGGATTCCCTCGCCGCCGCAAGGGCCCGTCCGCGGGTTCTCCTGGCGGCCTCCGCCGTGGGCTACTACGGCGACCGTGGCGACGAGGAATTGGACGAATCCAGCGCCGCCGGAGCCGGGTTCCTGGCCTCGTTGTGCGGTCGCTGGGAGGCCGAGGCCGCCCGCGCAGGGGATTCCGGGATCCGCGTGCTCCACCTCAGGTTCGGGGTGGTGCTGGGCCCCGGGGGAGGGGTGCTGGGGCGGATGCTACCGGCTTTCCGTCTGGGTCTGGGCGGACGCCTGGGCTCCGGGCGCCAGTGGATGAGCTGGATCTCGCTGCCCGACGCGGTGCGCGCGGCGCTCTTCCTGTTGGAGTCCGCGGAGGCCGCCGGGCCCTACAACCTCTGCGCGCCGAACCCGGTCACCAACCGCGTCCTCACCCAAAGCCTTGGCCGGGCCCTCAGCCGTCCGGCCCTGCTGCCCGTGCCGGCCGCCCTGCTCAGGGCGGCCTTCGGCGAAATGGCCGATGCGCTGCTCCTTTCGGGCCAGCGGGCCGCTCCCCGCCGCCTGCGGGAGGCCGGTTTCGATTGGGAGCACCCCTACATCGGCGAGGCTTTGAACCACCTCCTTTGATCCGCCGCCCCGGCCTTGCGTTTTCGCCGCGCCTTGGGCAAAGTGCTTCCCCGACCCTTGCCGATACGGACCCCCATGGCCTTCGATCTCGCCGCCCTTGAGGAGCGCCTCCTGGCGCCCCTTCCCGACCTTTCCGGCCTTTCGCCCCAGGAGCAGTTCGACCTGATCCGGGAGAAGGCCGGGTCCGGGGAGAGCATCGTCACGCCCTCCGGCCTCCTGGAGCGCCTCAAGGAGAGCCGCGCCCAAGGGCGGCCGCTGCGCTTCAAGCTCGGCATCGACGCCACCGCCGCGTCCATCCATCTGGGCCATGCCATTCCCCTGGTCAACCTGCGCCGCATCCTGCGCATGGGCCATCGGCTCGACCTCATCTTCGGGGATTTCACGGCCATGGTGGGCGATCCCAGCGGCCGGGTCGAGGAGCGCCCGGCGCTGGACGAGGCTCAGGTCCGGGCCAACGCGGGGGTCTTCACGGGGCAAGCGGCCCGCGTCCTGGACCTGGCCTCCCCCCAGGTGACGGTCCATTACAACAGCTCCTGGCTGGGCAAGCTTTCCCTCTCGGACTGGCTCAAGGTCACGCGGGGGATCGGCATGGGCTCCCTTCTGCAGCGCGAGGACTTCCGCCGGCGCCTGGATGCGGGGGCGGCCCTGAGCCTGGCCGAGGCGGAATACCCGCTCCTGATGGGCTACGACTCGGTGACCCTGCGCACCGACGTGGAGGTCGGCGGCATCGACCAGTTCCTGAATTTCCACATTTGCCGGGGCATGATGGAGGCCGCCGGGCAGCGGCCTGAGAGCTTCGTGTGCTTCGACCTGCTGCCCGGCACGACCGGGGAGCGCGACGCCCAGGGCCGCCTCAAGAAGATGTCCAAGACCGGGGCCAACCACATCCCCGTGGCGGCGGACCCGGCCGAGCACTACGCCAAGGTGCTGTCGGTGCCCGACGAGGTGATGTGGATCTGGTACCGCGAGCTCACCGAGATCCGGTCGGGTGAGCTGGCGGAGCTACGGGCCGCGGCCGAGCGCGGGGACGTCCATCCCAAGGACGCCAAGCGCCTTCTGGCGAGGGTGGTCACGACGCTCTTCGCGCGCGGTGAGCGCTCCGCCGCGCGCGACGCCGAGGAGGCCTTTGACCAGAAGTTCGGCGCCCGCAAGGTGCTGGTGCCCGACGACACCCGGTCCCTGCGTCTGGAAGCCGGGGTCAAAGTGCTGGACGCGCTGCGCGCGGCCACGGGCGAGAGCGCGAGCCAAGTGCGCCGCCTCATCCAGCAGAAGGGGATCCAGGTGCTGGAGGGGGAGGCCTATGTCCCCATGGAGGAAGCGGCCCTTCTGCGGCCATCGGAAGACTTGGCCGGCAAGGTGGTGAAGGTAGGCAAGCGCCAATACCTTCGGTTTGAAAGCAAATCCATAAATTAACAAAAATACAATATTTTTATTTTAAATTGGATTTTCTTGGTACAACTGGGTAATAAATAAAAATTAAAAGTAATCATACTTTTTTAGTAAACTTATATTTAAAAATATCGTAGATTAGTGCAAGGACACAGCTACGGTCCTTCGTCGGCGGACGCCCCCGCCATCCAAGATCCGGAGGTCGCCATGGCGCTTCGCCTCGGGGACATCGCCCCCGATTTCGAGCAGGATTCCACCCAAGGACGCATCCGCTTCCATGAATACCTGGGCCAAAGCTGGGGGCTGCTGTTCTCACACCCCGCCGACTTCACCCCGGTGTGCACCACGGAGCTGGGCGTCACCGCGCGCCTGAAGCCGGAATTCGACAAGCGCGACGTCAAGGTCCTGGCCCTGAGCGTGGACGACCGCCGGAGCCACGACGGCTGGCTCCCGGACATCGCCGAGACCCAGGGCACGGCCGTGAACTTCCCCGTCCTGGCGGACCCGGACCGCAAAGTGGCCGCCCTCTACGACATGATCCACCCCAACGCCGACGACAAGACCACGGTGCGCAGCGTCTTCTTCATCGGGCCCGACAAGAAGGTCAAGGCCATCATCACCTATCCCGCCAGCACGGGCAGGAACTTCGACGAGATCCTGCGGGTGATCGACAGCCTCCAGCTCACCCAGCAGCACAAGGTCGCCACGCCCGTGAACTGGAGGAAGGGCGAGGACGTCATCATCGTCCCCGCGCTCAAGGACGAGGCCGAGATCCAGAGGCGCTTTCCCGGGGGGGTCAAGGTGGTGAAGCCCTACCTGCGCCTGGTCAAGGACCCGTCGGCCAAGGCCTGAGGGTGCCGGGCATGGGCATGTTCGGGGACAACTCCCTGGCCATAGGCGGCACGCCCCTGGTGCGCCTCAACCGCGTGGCGCCCGGGGGCGCGGCGGTGTTCGGGAAGGTGGAGGGGCGCAACCCCGCCTACAGCCTCAAGGACCGCGTGGCCGCCGGAATGGTCCTGGAGGCCGAACGGGCCGGGTTGCTGCGCCCCGGCATGCGGCTGCTCGAGGCCAGCAGCGGGAACACCGGCATCGGGTTGGCGGCGGTCGCCGCGGCCAAGGGATACAAGCTGACCCTGGTCATGCAGGAGGGCATGAGCGAGGAGCGCATGAAGCTCCTGCGCATGCTCGGGGCCGAGGTGGCGCTCACCGACCCGGGGCGCGGCATGCAGGGGGCGGTGGAGGAGGCCGAGCGACTGGAGCGGGAGCGCCCGGGGGCCTACTACTACACGCGCCAGTTCGAGAACCCGGCCAACCCGCTCATCCACCGCCGCACCACCGGGCCGGAGCTGGAGGCCGACCTGGGCGGCCCCCCCGCCGCCGTGGTGGCCTCGGTCGGCACGGGGGGCACGGTCACCGGGCTGGGGACCTACTTCAAGCGGGACCGGGGGGCCGACGTGACCGTGGTGGCCGTGGAACCCGCCAGCCTTCCCGCGCTGACCCGGCACCTGGAGGGGCGGCCCCTGGAGCCCGCCGGGACCCTCATCCAGGGCATAGGGGCGGGCTTCGTTCCCAAGGTGCTCGACTTCTCCGTGATCGATCGGATCGAGACGGTCAAGGACCGCGACGCCCTGGTCATGACCCGGCGGCTGGCCCGCGAGGAGGGCCTGCTGTGCGGGATCAGCAGCGGGGCCGCCGTGGCGGCCGCGGCGCGCCTGGCCGCGGAACCGGCCTTCGCCGGGCGCAGCATCGTGGCGGTGCTTCCGGACGCCGGCGACCGCTACGTCAGCACCGTGCTCTACAGCGGCCTGTTCGAGGAACGGCCCGCGGTGCCGGGGGCGCGGCCCTGAATCCCGCGCCTTGCGTCGCCGCGCCGACGAGTCTAAGCGCCCTTCCGCGGCGCGCCATCCACCCTTTCGAGGTCGCGCCTACCGTGAACGCCAGTCCCCGTTACGAGCACCTGGACCGACTGGAGGCCCAGTCCGTCTACATCATCCGCGAGGCCTTCGCCAAGTTCGAGAACCTGGCCATGCTCTGGAGCATCGGCAAGGACTCCAGCGTGCTCCTTTGGCTGGCGCGCAAGGCCTTCCTGGGGAGCGTCCCCTTCCCCTGCGTGCACGTGGACACCAGCTACAAGATCCCCGAGATGATCGCATTCCGCGACCGCATGGCCAAGGAATGGGGGCTCGACCTGGTCGTCGGCCAGAACACCGAGGCGCTGCGCTCCGGGCTCACCTTCCCCAACGGCAAGGCGACCCGGGTCGAGTGCTGCGGGCGCCTGAAGAAGGACGCCCTCCAGGAAACCCTGCACGCCAAGGGCTACACGGCCGTCTTCGTGGGCATCCGCCGCGACGAGGAGGGCACCCGGGCCAAGGAACGGTACTTCTCGCCGCGGGACAAGAATTTCGAGTGGGACTTCAAGGACCAGCCGCCGGAGTTGTGGGACCAGTTCAAGACCGACTTCGAGCCGGGCACGCACATCCGCATCCACCCCCTGCTGCACTGGACCGAGATCAACATCTGGGAGTACATCGAACGGGAGCGCATCCCCATCACGGACCTGTATTTCGCCCGCGACGGTCGGCGCTACCGCAGCCTCGGATGCGCGCCCTGCACCAGCCCGGTCGAGAGCCACGCGGTGACGATCCCCCAGATCCTGGAGGAGCTCCGCCACACCAAGGTGGCCGAGCGCAGCACCCGGGCCCAGGACTCCGAGAGCGAGCACGCCTTCGAGCAGCTGCGCGCGCAGGGGTACATGTGAGCGCGTTCGCGGAGGGGGAGCGCCAGCTCCGCATCGTCATCGTCGGCCACGTGGACCACGGCAAGTCCACCTTCGTGGGCCGGCTGCTCCACGACACGGGCAGCCTGCCCGAGGGCAAGCTTGAGGCCATCCAGGCGAGCTGCCGGCGCCGGGGGGTGGACTTCGAGTTCGCCTTCCTCATGGACGCGCTCCAGAGCGAGCGCGACCAGAACATCACCATCGACACGGCCCAGATCTGGTTCCGCACGCCCAAGCGCCAGTACGTCATCATCGACGCCCCGGGGCACAAGGAATTCATCAAGAACATGGTCACGGGCGCGGCCCAGGCCGACGCGGCGTTCCTGTTGATCGCGGCCAACGAGGGGGTCCAGGAGCAGAGCCGCAGGCACGGGACCCTCCTGTCCCTCCTGGGGATCCGGCAGGTGGCGGTGCTCGTCAACAAGATGGACCTGGTGGGCTACGACCGCGGCGTCTTCGAGGGCATCGAGCGCGAGTACCGGGCTTTCCTGAAGGGCCTGGGCGTGGAGCCCATGGCCTTCCTGCCCATGAGCGCGCGCGGGGGCGCCAACGTCGCCGCTCCCGCGTCCGGGGAGCCGGGGTTGGGCTGGTACCGGGGGCCCACGGTCCTCGAACAGCTCGACCGCTTCGAGGCCCCGGCCCCGCCCACCGAGGCGGCGCTGCGCTTCCCGGTCCAGGACGTCTACCGGTTCGACGCCAGGCGCATCCTGGCCGGCAGGGTCGAGAGCGGCTCCGTCAAGGTCGGCGACGAGCTGGTGTTCTGGCCCGGGGGCAAGCGCAGCCGGGTGGCCTCGATCGAGCGCTGGTCCGCGCCCGAATCCACCAGCGCGGCGGCCGGGGAGAGCGTGGGGCTCACGTTGACGGAGCAGATCTTCGTGGAACGCGGGCACATCGCCACCCGCGCCGAGACGCCCCTGATCCAGTCCCACGAGGTGCACGCCCGCGTGTTCTGGCTGGGCAAACGGCCCCTGGAAACCGGGCGCCGCTACAAGCTGAAGCTGGCCACCCAGGAGGCGGAGGTCCAGGTCAAGGAGGTGCGTTCGACCCTGGACTCCGGCTCCCTGGAGTCCCGCGGGCCCTCCTCGGCGGTGCAGCGCAACGAGGTGGCGGACCTGGTCCTCGCCACCCGGGTGCCGGTGGCCTTCGACAACCATGACGCCTGCGCGGCCACGGGGCGCTTCGTGCTGGTGGACGGCAACGACATGGCGGGGGGCGGGGTGGTCATCGGGCACGCCTACGCCGAACACGCCAGCACCGACCTCCACTACAACACCGCGTCGGTGAGCGCCCCCGAACGCTGGGCCCTCAAGGGCCACCGCGGGGCCGTGGTCTGGTTCACGGGCCTCAGCGGCAGCGGCAAAAGCACGATCGCCAACGCCCTGGAGCGGGAGTTGACGCTGCGCCAGGTGCACTGCTACCAGCTTGACGGCGACAACCTGCGCTTCGGACTCAACCGCGACCTGGCCTTCGGGGACGCCGACCGGCGGGAGAACATCCGCCGGGCCGCCGAGGTGGCCCTGCTCTTCGCCGACAGCGCCACCGTGGTGGTCGCCAGCCTGATCTCCCCCTTCCGGGAGGACCGGCAGCGGGCGCGGGCGTTGGCCCGCGAGCGCGGGGTGCCCTTCCTGGAGGTCTTCGTCGACGCCCCGCTGGAGGTCTGCGAAGGCCGGGACCCCAAGGGGCTCTACGCCAAGGCGCGCCGCGGGGAGATCGCCCGCTTCACCGGAATCGACAGCCCTTACGAACCCCCCGAGGAGCCCGAGGTGGTCCTGCGCACGGCCCAATCCGGGGTCCAGGCCTGCGTGGCCCAGGTGCTGGACGCCCTGCTTCCGGAGGTCCGCCTGCGGCGTTGAGGGCCCAAAAATTGGCTTTGCCAAAGGCCCCGCCGGGCGTGAAAATGGGTCCCGGTTTTCACCGGGCACGCGGCGGGCCCGGGACCATAGGGGCAGGGCGCGACGCGAAAGCGGCACGCGGGGCAACCGGCAGGAGGTAGGGCACGATGGGCGCGGTCAAGGGCAAGGTCAAATGGTTCAACGAGAAGAAGGGCTTCGGCTTCCTGGAGCAGAACGGGGGCCCGGACGTGTTCGTCCACTTCTCGGCGATCAAGGGCCAGGGGTTCCGTACGCTCAACGAAGGGCAGGAGGTCACCTTCGACATCGAGCAGGGGCAGAAGGGTCCGCAGGCCGCCAACGTCGAGGCCGCCAAGTAGTTTCGCCGCCCGTCACGGGCGATCTCCGGGGCGGGGGGGCCGGAGGGCCCCCCCGCCCCGGCTTTTGGGGGCCGCGTCGCTGTGGTAGCATGGCCCCGCCGGTCCGGGTGCGTCCCGGGCGCCGGGAACCGAAGCCCTGAGGGTGCCATGCCCGAGACCGTCCCCGAGGAACCGGAAGACCTCGAGTTCATCAACTTGGTGACCCTGGTGGCCTCGACGGCGGCCGCTGAATTGGGCGAACGCAAGGCCGGCAAGCCCGACGGCACGGTCAACCTTCCCCGGGCCCGCCAGTTCATCAACCTGCTCAGCGGGCTCAAGCGCAAGACCGAGGGCCGCCGCAGCCCCCAGGAGGAGCGCGTCCTGGACACGCTTTTGAAGGACCTCCAGGAGCGCTACGTCAAGGCGGCCGGCCTGGACAAGGAAGACCCCAACCTGCCCCTGCTCGGACGCCTGGCCGCGCAGGCCTACCAGACCCAATCCAAAAAAAGCTGATGATCCGCGGGGCGTTGCTGGCATGGGCCGCGCTGGGCAGCGCCGCCCTTCCCGCCGCCCCCGGCGCGGGGCGCGGCCCCGCCGCCGGGTCCCTGCGCGAGGAGGGAGCCCGCCTGTTCGCCGCGGGACGCCTGGAGCTTGCCCAGGAGCGCTTCGAGGCGCTCACCCGGCGGTCCCCCTCCTCGGCCCTGGCGTGGTATTGGCTGGGGCTGGCGCGGGCGGCGCTGGGGGACTACCGCGCCGCCGCGGACGCCCAGCGCCTGGCGGTGGGCCACGACCCCAGTCTGGGTCCGGCGTACTGCGCCCTCGCCCTGGACGAACGCCAAGGCGGCGACCGCCCGCTGGCGCTGTGGGCGGCCCGCCGGGGGGAGCGCCTGATGCCGCGCTACGCCGGGGCCTGGAACCTTTTGGGCATGCTGGAGGAGGACGCCCGCCGGCTGGAACTTGCCGGGCGCTGCTACGGTGAGGCCGTGCGCCTGGACCCGCATTACGCCGGAGCCTGGGAGAACCTCGGCCAGATCTGGGAGCTGGCCGGCAGGAACGACCGGGCGCTCATCTGTTACGGGCGTTCGCTCGCCGCCGACCCGGACAACGGGGAAGTCCTGTTGCGCAGGGGCGAACTGCTCCTGGACTCGGGGCGGGTCCGCGACGCCCGGCGGGACTACCGCCGCTGCCTGGCCTTGCCGGCCTGGCGGCCCGAGGCCTGGTGGGGGATGAGCAAGGCCGACGCGGCCCTCGGCCGCCCGGACGACGCGCGCCGCGACTTGGCCCGTTATTTCCAAGCCGCGCGCCGCAGGGACGCGGAGGAGACCCGCGAGGATCTGGGGCGGCGGGCCCGGGGCATTGAGGTCCCGGCCCCCTACCTTCCGGACGCGCCCGGGCTTCCCGGGCCGGGCCAGGAGCCGCGGGGAAGCGCGCCGTGACCCCGCGCCTGCGGCGTTTCGTCTGGGCCGCGGCCGCGGCGGCCTTCGCGCTGGCCCTGCGCCTGCCGTCGTTGAACCTGCTGCTGGACCGCGACGAGGGCGAATACGCCACCTTGGCGTGGCTTTGGCGCAGGGGCCTGGGGGTGCCCTACCGGGACTTCCTGGAGCAGAAACCGCCGCTGGCCACGGCCATGTACGCCCTGGCCCAGGCGCTGTTCCGGGACGGGGTCCACGGCCTGAGGATCCTTTCCGCGGGCTGGACCGCGGCCGCCGCGGTGGCCTTGTTCCTGCTGGTCGAGCGCCTGGGGGAGCGCGGTCGCCTGGGGGAGCGGATGGCGCGGGACCCGCGTGCGCGCGCCGCCGCGGCCGGTTTCGGGGCCTTGGCCGCGGGCGCGCTGTTCTCCTGCGCCCGGGCCCAGGGCCTGGCCGCCAACACGGAATCCTGGCAGGCCCTGCCCCTGACCGGGGCCTTCGCCCTGGCCTTCGCGGGGGATGCGGACCCCGGGGCTGTGCGGCTGCTGGGCGCGGGGGCCTGCCTGGGCGCCGCCTCGCTGTTCAAGCAGCCCGTCCTTTGCGGCGTGGCCCTGTTGCCTTGGGCCATGGGCCCCCGGGGCCGGGGCCGGGCCGCGGCTTGGATCGCCGCGGGCGCCCTGCTGCCCTGGGTCGCGGCCTGGGCCCTGCTCCAGCGCTGGGGGGCGGGCTCCGATTTCCTGGATTGCGTGCTGGTCTATGACCGAGGGTACGTGCTCCAGGGGATCTCCGGGGCCCTGCCCCGGGCCCTCGGGCTGGCCCGCTGGCTGCTCCCGGAGTGGGGCGCTTTCGCCGCCCTGGCCTGGTTGGGCTGGCGCGCGCTCGGGCGCGCGGGCGCGCCGCGCGGACCCTGGGCCGCCTGGCTGGGCGTCGGACTGGTTTCCCTGGCCGCCTCGGGCCGTTTTTACCCGCACTACGCCCTCACCCTGGCCCCTCCGGTCGCCGTGCTTGCCGGTCTGGGCTTGGCCGGTCTGCTCGAAGGGCTTCCGGGATGGAGCCCACGGCGCTTCCCGAGGTTCCTGCGGGTGGGCCTGTTGGCCTGGGCCGTGCTCGGGTATGTGCATTGCGACGCGGGCCTGTGGCTGCGCCCCGGCGCCGCCCAACGGACCCTGCGGCTTTACGGGGTGACCAGCTTCGCCAACGCCCCGGAGGCCGCGGCCCGGATCCGGAGGCTGTGCCCCGCGGACAAGGCGCTGTTCCTCTGGGGCGACGACGCGGAACTCTATTACCTCGCCCGGCGCCGGCCGGCCAATCGGTTCCTGTTCGTCTATCCCTTCACCGGCGAGGCGCCCCCCTGGCCCGGCGGGGAGGAGGAACTGCTGGGTTCGCTTCTGGCGCCCTCCACGGGCGCGGCGGCGCTGACCCTTCCCTTGAAGGGTGAGGTCCCGCTCCAAAAGGCCCTTTTGGACGGGCTTGAGGCCCAGTACGTCCCCGACCCCGGGGTGCCCGGGTTCCTGTTGGGGGCGCGACGCAGGTGAGTCCCAAGGCGCGCGACCTCGCGCTGCTGGCCCTGGCCTCGGCCTGCGTCCGCCTTCCGTTGTTGGTCCTGAGCCGGGGCGCGCCGTTCGACCTGGAAAGCTACGCCCGCGTGGCGGCCTGTCCCGCCGCCGGGCTCTACGTCTCGCCCGCCCTGGCGGGCCGCTATCCCTACCTCCCGGCGTGGTGGGCCCTGGTGCGTCTCCTGGGCCGGCTGGCCTCCCGGTGGGGGGGCGATCCGGGCGTCTGGTTCCGCCTTCCCGCGGTGGCCGGGGATTCGGCCGTGGCCTGCCTGGCCTATCTGTTCGCGGCGCGCCGGGCGGGCCTTCCCGGCCCCACGCCGATGGGCGACCCCCGGCGCGCCGGGCTCGCCGCCGGCGCCGTGTGGGTCCTCAACCCCCTGGCCTGGATCGTGGGCGCCGGCCACGGGCAATTCGACTCCCTGGTCCTGGCCCTGGTCCTGGCCGCGGCCTGGCTCCTGGAGTATTCGCCCCATCCTCGCGGCGAGTCGAGGGCGGCGCTGTGCCTGGGCCTGGCGGTGGCCCTCAAGACTTGGCCCGCGCTCCTGCTGCCCGCCTTCATGGGCGTCTTTCCGGCCCCGCGGGACCGCCTGCGGTTCGCAGCCAAGACCCTGGCGCTGCCCGCGGTGCTGCCTTTGCCCTGGATCGCCGCGGACGGGTTTCGTCCGGTGTGGGAGCGCCTAGCCTACACCGGGGCCAACGCCCTGGGTCCCTCCGGGGCCCTGCGGGCCGCCTGCTTCGCCTTGAGGGTGGACCCGGCTTTGTGGCGCGCCGCCGACGCGGGCTACCGGGACGCGGCGTTGGCGCTGATCGCGGCGGCTTTCGCCTGGGCCGTGTCCCACCCCCGCGACCTGCGCCTGGCGGCGGCGCTCCCCTGGGCGGGGCTGACCCTGGCGCTCCTGGCGCCCGGGCTTTCCCCGCAATACCTGCTGTGGGCGCCGGCCCTGGCCCTGGCTTGGTCGCCGGGCCTGTGCCTGCGGTTGAGCGTCCCGGCCCTGGCGCTGGCCGCCGGCTTCTACGCGCTGGTCCTGCCCGGTGTGCTGGCCGGTTCCGCGGCCTGGGCCCCACCCAGGCCGATCCCGGGCCTCATGTTCGCGTGGGCCGCGGCCAATCTCGCATGGTGGGCTTGGTCGGCGGGCCAATGGCGCCGGCTCAAAGTCCTCAACGTCCGCGCGGCCCGGGCCGGCGGCTAGAACGGGGGCCCGATGCGGCGGCTCAAATTCCTGATCCTGCTGGCCTGGTTGGCGGGCCTCCTGGCCGTGGAGGCTTGGCGCTATCCCGTACCCTTGGGCGGCGCCGCGGCGTTGGCGGGCGCCGCCGCCTCCGCCGGGGGCGTGCTGCTCACGGCCCTGCTTCTGGGGCGCCTGGCCCTGCGCCGGTTCCGGCTGTTCCACGGTTCCCTCGTGGAGGAGGCAGTCCTCAGCCTGGCGCTGGGTTTGTTGGCGCTGTCGCTGCTGGGTTCGGCCATCGGCGCGGCCGGGGCCCTCTATCCGTGGCTGTGCCGGGCCCTGTTGGGCGTCATCTGCCTGGTGTGCTGGGGCCACGCCGAGTCCCTGGGCGAGACGCTGCGCCGCAGCCTGCGCTCCAAGCGCCCGTGGTCCGGCTCGAGCCTCGAGGTGGCCACCGTCCTGGCCCTGGCCCTGGCCGCGCTTCCGGTGGCGGCGATGTGCCTGGCCCCCCCGAAATTCTTCGATGCGCTGGTCTACCACCTGGCCCAGGCCCAGCACGCGGCCGCTTCCGGTTGGCTGAGGCCCCAGGACCATGTCCTTTTCACCTGGCTGCCCTCCCTGCCCACGCCGGTGTGGGCCTGGGCCCTCGCCGTGGACGGCTCCCCCAGGGTCTCGGCCCAGGCCGCCGGGCTGCTGGACCTGGCCCTTTATGGGGCCTTGGGCCTGCTGCTCGTGGATGCCTCGGCGCGGCTCTTCCAGGAACGACGCATCTGGATGGCGCCGGCTCTGGCCCTGACCCAGCCCCTCCTCGCCCTCAGCTTCGGGGTCTTCTCCCCCGACGCCTGGTCCGTGTTCTTCGCCTTCGCCTCCCTGGACGCCTTCCTGCTGGGGTTGGTGGACCCGGTCCGCCGGACCCAGGACTCCTGGATCCTGCTCAGCGCCCTGCTGGCCGGCGCCGCGGTGGCGTGCAAGCCCGTGGCGCTCATCCACGCCGCCGCGTTGCTGGCGCTGCTGGGGACCTTGGCCTGGCGGGAACGGTCCTGGCGCCGTCCCGGCCTGCTGTTCACGGCGGTCGGCCTTTTCCTGGTGCCCTTGGTCCCCTGGATGGCCCAGGGCCTGGCGCTCAAGGGGCAGCCCTTTTATCCGTTCCCCCTGCGCCTGTTCGGGCTGACGTTCTTCGACGGGGGGCCGGCCTCCTACTTCCGGCACGTGGGCGGCTTCGGCGGGCGCGGGTTGTGGGCTTGGGTGCGCCTCCCCTGGGCCGCGTTTTTCGACGCGGGCAGCCTCGGCGCGGACGGCATCTTGGGGGTGCTCCTGTTGGCCCTGGCGCCGGCCTGCCTCACGGGGCGGCTGGACCGACCCTTGCGTTGGATCCTGGCCTACCTTGGGCTGGGATGCCTGGGCTGGCTTCTCGGTCCCCATGTCCTGCGTTACGGCGTCTGCCTGGTTCCCGCGGCCGCGCTTTTGGCGGCGCATGGGGTTTCGGAAGCCGAAACCAGGGCCGCCTCCCGCGGATGGGCGCGCCTTTGGCAGGGGCTCGTGGTGGCCGGCCTGCTGTTCACCGCGGCCCAGACCTTGGCCATCGCGGTGAAGGATTTCGATCCCCTGCCCGTGGCCCTGGGCTTGGAGGCGCCGGAGGCTTACCTCGGGCGCATGGGGGTGCCCCAGGCCGCCGTCGGGGCCTGGATCCTGGCGCAGAAACCCGAAGGGGCCGGGGTCCTGGTCCTGGGGGACGAACGCACGGCGTACCTGCCCCCGGATTGCCTGGCGGCCAGCGTCTACGACCGGCATCCCCTCGCCGAGTGGGTGGGACGGGCGCGCTCGCCCCAGGAGGTGGATGCCAGGGTGCGGGCGAAGGGGTATGATTTCGTGTATTTCAACTTCGGACCCTGGATGGGCCAGTTGCGAACCGGATCCGAGCAACCCTACTGGCCCGTCGGCGACGCCCAAGCCGAGGCCCGCTTTATGGCGTGGGTCGCGGCGCTCCGCGCGCTGCCGCGGACGCAACGCCTCGACCTCGGCGGCGCCTTCGTGGCGCGCATCCGCTGAGCCGCGACGCCGACCTGGAGGCCCGCGATCCCCGCATGCCCATCCCTCTGACCGCCTTCGCCGCCGCGGCCCTGCTGTCGGGTCTCCTCACCCCGGTGGCCATCCGGGTGGCTTGGCGCACCGGCTTCCTGGACCGCCCCAACACGCCGCTGAAGGTGCAGCGCGAGCCGGTGGCCTATCTCGGCGGGGTGGCCATCGCCGCGGCCTTCGGGGCGGCGGTGCTGGCGTTGAAGTTCACGGTCGCGCGAAGCCGGGGCTTCGCCCCCTGGCCCCTGGGCCTGGAGCGGGGCCGCGGCGTCTACGCCATAGGCCTGGGCGGCTGCCTGGCCCTGGTGCTGGGTCTGCTCGACGACCGGCGGGCCCTGACGCCCGGGGCCAAGCTCGCGGGCCAGGTCCTGGGGGCCCTGGTGCTGGCGGCCTGCGGATTGCGCGTGCGTTTCGTGCACCAGAGCTGGCTCAGCATCGTGCTCACGGTGCTGTGGGTGGTCACGGTGACCAATGCCCTCAATTTCGTGGACATCCTCGACGGGCTGGCGGCCAGCGTCTGCCTGTCCGCGGCCCTGGCCCTGCTCGCCTTCGCGCTCCACGCCGGGCGCGCCGACGACGCCCTGGCGTCCGCGGCGCTGGCCGGGGCCTGCCTCGGGTTCCTGCCGCACAACTGGAGGCCCGCGCGCATCTACATGGGGGACGCCGGTTCGCACTTCCTCGGATTCACCCTGGCCGCGCTCAGCCTGAACCTGCGCTATTCCCACCAGAACGTGCTGGCGGTGCTGTCCCCCCTGGCCATCCTGTTCCTGCCGCTGTTCGACCTGGCGCTGATGATCGTGATCCGGACGCGGCGGGGGCTGCCCCCCTGGAAGGGGAGCCCGGACCACACCGCCCTGAGGCTGCGGGCCCTGGGCCTTTCGGTGCCGGTCGTGGCAGTCGCGTCGTCGGCGCTCACCCTGTCCGTCGGCCTGCTGGTCTATGGGGCCTCGTTCCTGGACCCCGGACCCGCCGCACTGGTGTGGTCCCTGCTTTGCCTGGCGGCCCTGGCGGCGGCCGTCGGGCTCATGGGGATTCCCATGCCCCACGACGCCGCCCCGCCCGCCGCGGTCCGGGGCGCACCCAAGAGGAGCCTATGAAGGAGATCCATTTCCCGTCGGTGTTGGCGATGGAGCACCCAGGGTTCGTCAGCGAGGCCCTGTCCCGCATGCTCTCGGTCCCGCAGGGGGAAAGCCTCACGGTGGACCTGACCGACACGCAGAAGCTTTCGGCGTTCGGCGTGGCCGGCTTGGGTGCCTGCCTGGCCCACCTCGTGTCCCGGCAGCGGCTGGCCTCGGGAAGCGTCATCCGACGCCCCGAGAACGGCCGCGTCAGCAACGACCTCATGCGCATGGGGCTGTACCGGCTGCTTCAGGAGGGCAGCGTCAACGTCTTCACCGGCGAGAAGATGGCCGAGCGCCCCCAGGAGCTCTGGTTGGTGGCGCGCCCCGAGGAACTGGAGGGCGCCATCCCGCGCCTGGTGAACCTGCTGCGCGGGGTTCTCCCGGCCACGCGGGCGGACTTCGAACGGGTGATGCAGATCTTCCTCGGCCTGGGCGACAACGTCTTCCGCCACGCCAAGGGACACAGCGGGGCCATGCTCTGCGGCCAGGCCTTCCCGAAGAACGGGGTCGTCGAGTTGGCCGTGGCCGACTACGGCCAGGGCGTGCGCGCCAGCCTGTCCCGGCTCCCGGGGGTGCGCGAGTCGATCCGGGGGGACGCGGACGCCATCGTGGCGGCGCTGATGCTGAAGGTGCGCAATCCCGACGGCACCCTGCGCCCGGGCCTGCTCAACACCCTGTTGGCGACCGCCAGCAAGACGGGAGGGGAGCTGGTGTGCCTCTCCGGGGACGCCTCGGTGGCCCTTCGAGGCGGGGAGCTGAGGCAGAGCCGGGTGGCGCACTTCCCCGGCACCATCGTGGGCATGCGCCTCAGGCTTTTGTCCCCGGGCATGCAGGACGCGGAGGAGGCCCCGGCCCCCGCCGACCAGCCTGCGCCGGCGCCCGGCCCGGCGAAGCCCTAGGCGCCTGTGCGCGGTCCCTTGGTCGTGCTCGGCGCCGGACTGGCCGGCCTGTCCGCGGCCTACCACGCCCGCAAGGCCGGAACGGCCTGCCTGCTCTTCGAGAAGGAATCCCGTCCTGGCGGCCTGGTGCGCAGCGAGCGGGTCGGGGGATTCTGCTTCGACTACACCGGCCATCTTTTGCACCTGAGCAGGCCCGAGACGCGGGCCCTGGTCCTCGACGAACTGGGGCTGCGGCGCGATTTCGTCCCGGTCCGCAGGGACGCGTGGGTCTATTCCCACGGACGCACCACCCGCGCCCCGTTCCAGTCCCGGCTCCACGGGCTCCCACCGGACGTGGTCCGCGAGTGCCTGGAAGGCGCGTTGCGCGCCCATCGGGCGCTTCCCGGGCCCCGCGCGGAGGGGCCCAAAGGAAGCTTCGAGGCGTTCAACCTGGAGCACTTCGGCGAGGGCATCTACCGCCGCTTCATGGAGCCCTACAACGCCAAGCTCTGGGGCGTGCACCCGTCGGCCATGACCACCGAATTCATGGGGCGCTTCGTGCCCCGCCCCGGGCTTTCGGAGATCTTCGAGGGGGCCTTGTTCGACCTGCCCCGGCCCACTGGCTACAACGCGGACTTTCTCTATCCCCGGCACACGGGCATCGAGGTGCTCGCGCGGGCCTTCGCCGACCGCGTGGAGACGCGCACCCGGACCGAAGCGGTCCGGGTGGACCCGTCCCGGCGGCGCGTCCATTTCGCCGACGGCGGGACGGTCGGCTACGGCCGCCTAGTCTCCACCATGCCGCTCCCGCGGCTGGTGGCGATGGTCCGGGGCGCCCCGGCCTCGGTGCGCAGGGCGGCCGCCCGGCTGCGCGCCTCGAGCGTGCTGAACGTGAACCTGGGGGTGTCCAACCGGGACATCTGCTCGAAGCAGTGGATCTACGTGCCCGACCCCGGCTTGCCGTTCTACCGGGTGGGCTTCTACCACAATTTCAGCCGGGCCCTGGCTCCCCGGGGCGGCTCCAGCCTCTACGCCGAAATCAGCTACGGCCCGGGCCGGCCCATCGACAAGGCCGCGGCACCCGGGAGGGTGGTTCGGGGCCTGCGGAGCATGGGATTGCTGCGGCCGGGGGACCGGATCGCGGCCCAATGGGTGGCCGACATCCGCGATGCCTACGTCGTCTACGACGCCGACCGCGGGCCGAGCGTGGGGCTGATCCAGGCTTGGTTGAAATCCCAGGGCATTCTCAGCGTGGGGCGCTGGGGGCGTTGGGAATATTCGGCCATGGAGGACGCGATCTGGCAGGGAGTCGAAGCTGCGGCCCGGGCCTAAGAATTTTAATAGGCGGTATCAAAGAGCGAGGAATGGACGAATTTGGATTCCGTACCATTCAACGGAACTCGATTGGTACCGGACCGGCTCCGCCGGGTGGGAGGGGTTGGCGGAACCGGCCCGGCTCGCGCAATCTGGGGACGACCACCTTCCGCCGGCCCCAGTTCCCGCGACCCATCCAACCTATACCTCCCCCCTGTTCCGGGCAAGCTTCCGGGCCCCCTTTTCGTCGGCAAGGTCCCGATGAGCCCCATCCGCATCGCCATCATCGTCACCCGTCTGGACCTGGGCGGGGCCCAGGAGGCGGCCCTGGAAACGGCCCTGCGCCTGGATCCGGGCCGCTTCGATGTGCGCCTGCTGGCGGGCCGCGGGGGCGCCTTGGATGCCCGGGCCTCCGGCGCCCTGGGGAAGCGCCTGGTGCCGGTCCCGTGGATGGTGCATCCGGTCTCCCCGCTGAGGGACTTCCTGGCGGCGGCGTGGCTGTGGGCCTACCTCATCCGCCACCGGATCGAGATCGTGCACACCCATTCCAGCAAGGCCGGACTTCTGGGACGGGCCGCCGCCTGGCTCGCGCGGACCCCCAAGGTCCTGCACACGGTCCACGGATGGTCCTTCAACGACTTCCAGAGCGCGCCCGTGTTCGGCTTCTTCGTGGCCTTGGAGCGGGTCCTGGCCCGGGCCACGGACGTCCTGGTGGTGGTGGCCGCGAGCCTGCGTGAAAAAGGGCTCTTCCACGGGATCGGGCGCAGCGACCGTTACGCCCTGGTGCGCGCGGGCGTGGACCTGGCGGCCTGGTCCGGAACCCGGCGTTCCCGGGCGTTCCTGGCCGCCGCGGTGCCGGGGCTGCGCCCCAGGGTCGTCGGCGTGGTGGCCAACCTCAAGCCCCAGAAGGCCCCCCTCGACTTCGTGAGGACGGCCGCCCTGGTGGCCGCGGACCGGCGGGACGTCGATTTCGTGTACGTGGGCGGCGGGCCGCTGCTGGAGGCGGCCCGGGCGCTGGCCGTCGACCTGGGCGTGGGGGACCGGGTGCGCTTCCTGGGCTGGCGGGACGATCCCCGGCGCCTGGCCGCGGGCTTCGACGTGTTCCTGCTGTGTTCCCTGTTCGAGGGGCTGCCGTGCGTCCTGCCCCAGGCGCTGAGCCTGGGCATCCCGGTGGTGGCCACCCAGGTCGACGGGGCCGCGGAGATCGTGCGCGAAGGCGTCAATGGCTACCTCTGCCAGCCCAGGGATCCCGAGGCCTTGGCCGACCGCGTGGGTGAGCTTCTGGACGACTCCGGGTTGAGGCGCCGCATGGGCCGCGCGGCCCGGGCCGGTGTGGCGCCGGAATTCTCCTACGATGCCATGGTCCGCCGCAGCGCGGAGCTGTACGGTGGGTGAGGCCGGGTCCGCGGTCCGATCCTGGGGGCGGGCATGAGGCTCCTGGTGCTGGCACCGGTGGTACCGGACGCTCCCAGCGATGGGGATAGGCTGCGCCTGTTCCATTGGTTGGAACGTCTGTCGCATCGGCATGAAATCCACCTCGCCTGCCTGGACGTTTCCGGGGCGGCCGGGGCCTCCTCAGTTCCTCCTGCCGGAACGGCCTCGGTCCGGCGTTTCCCGCGCGGGGTCTGGGACCGTCGCTTGGCCGCGGCGCTGGCCTTGGCCGGCCCCTGGCCCGTGTCGGTGGCCGCGGATTCCGACGCCGGGATGCGCCGTTGGATCGACGCGTTGGCCCGGAACGGGCCCCGCTTCGACGCGGTCCTGGCCTACCGCCTGAAAATGGCGCCCTATGCCCTGCGCTGGAGGGGTCCGCGCTTCCTCGACTACACCGATTCCATGACCCGGGTCGCCGAACGCGAGGCCGCGGCCCATGTCGCCTCGGGTAGGCCCCTGGCCGCGGCCTTCGCCCAGGCGCAGGCGCGCCGCCTGGCCGCGTTGGAGGCCTTCTGCGCCGTCCAGTTCGACGGGGGATTCTTCAACGCCTGCGGCGACCGGGACGCGGTGGCCGCGATGGCGCCGCAGGCGGCGGGCCGGCTGCTGGTGGCCGCCAACGGGGTCGACGCGGCCGGTTTCGCCCCGCCCCCGGCGAACCGCCGCGACCCGAGGTCCATGGTGTTCGTGGGGAACCTGGCCTACCGCCCCAACTCCGAGGCCGTGGAGTGGTTCGTCGAGCGGGTTCTCCCGCGCGTGCTTCGGGGCCAGCCCGGCGCGCGTCTGTCCGTGGCCGGGGGCGGCGCGCCGTCCCGCCTGGCCCGCCTGGCGGGACGCCCCGGGGTACGTTTCCTGGGGTTTGTCCCGGATACCCGCCCGCTGTTGTGGGGGGCGGGGGTGGGCTTGTGTCCGGTTCTGGGGGGCGCCGGCCGCCAGAATAAGCTCCTCGAGGCCTTCGCCGCGGGCCTGCCCAGCGTGGCCACGCCCCTGGCCGCGGAGGGTGCCGAGGCGGACGACGGGCGGCACCTGCTGGTGGCCCGTGATCCGGAGGCCTTCGCGGCTGCGGTCCTAAGGCTGATGGCGCCGGGATCCCCGGGACCGGCCCTGGCCCGGAGGGCCTTGGCGCTCGTGCGCTCCTCCTACGACTGGGACCGGAACGTCCGGGTGCTGGAGGGGTCCCTGCTCGCTGGCGCGCGCCGCCGAGCGTGGTAGACTGTGGCATGGGCTTTCTCAAGGATGATTTCAGCACCCTGGACGCGGTCGAGGGCGTCATGGCCTGGCTGCCCCCCTCCGAGGAGGAGGTGCGCCGGTGCGACGCGGCGGCCTTCGCCGCCGGCGGGCTCGACCCGGCCCGAGTGCTGCACGAGTTCTTCATGCTGAAGGCGGCCCTCGGATTGGAGTACGGGACCGGCATGCTGGAGCGCCTGGGACTGAGGCCCGAAGGCCTGGAGCAGTACCATGTTCTCTACGTGCGTAGGCTGGCCGAGGGCCTCCTGGAGCGGTTCGCCGCCGAGGGAGAGACCGCGGTGATGGTCCTGGGAGGGCGCATGAAGGCCTATTCCAAAGCGCTCCGGGAAGGGCTCCACCCGGAGGACCCACATCTCGCCGTGGCCGATGCGTTCACGCGCCTGTGCGGCGCCGCCGACGACCGTGCCCTGGTGCACCTTTGCCTGGACGGTTGCCGCGACATGCATTCCCGGTTCATCGGGGCCCTCACCGAAGTGGGCCGAAGCGGGCCGGGACAGGGGGCCAGGTGAGGGTTTCCCTGCGCGCCGCCGGAGCCGCGTTCGCCGCGGGTTGCGTGGCCCTCGTCGGGACGGGGTGCACCACCTTGCAGCGGCCCGTCCCCGCGGCGGCGGGCCCCTCCGCCCCTGCGCCGGACCAGCGCATCGTGCGCTTCGGGACGGCCCCCGGCGCGGCGCCGACGGCGACCGCTCCCCAGGGCGAGGCGGCTTGGGGCGCGTATTTTTACCGGCGCGGGGATTTCCGCCGCAGCATCCAGCTCCTGGCCGATGCGGTGAAGAAGGACCCCGCCAACGCAACCCTGTGGCGCAACCTCGGCTCGTCCTACGCCCTGGACGACGATTTCGACGCCGCGATCTCCTGCTTCCAAAGCGCGATCCGCCGTGATCCCAAGGACACCAAGAGCCTCTACGACCTCAGCGTGGTGGAGGGCTGGAAGGGCAGCCTGCCGCAGGCCGAGAAGGCGGCGCTCAAGGGGTTGGCCCTGGCCCCCCGGCATGGGGGCCTGCATTCCAGCCTCGGGAACGTCTACGACGACGAGGGCAAGGAGAACGCCTCCCTGAAGCAGTACGCCGACGCCCTTGAGATCAACCCCCGCGACACCATCACCCGCTTCAACCGGGGCGGCGTCTACCTGAAGCTCAAGGACCTCGGCGCGGCCGAGAAGGACTACCACCGCGTCCTGAAGCTCGACCCCGACGACCTCGGGGCCGCCCAGAACCTGGCGGCCGTGTACTTCCTCGAGGGCCGGCTCAAGGCGGCCGAGCGGCTCAACGCCTGGGTGGTGCGCCGCCATCCCAAGGACGAGGACACGCTCGAGAACGCCTACTTCAACCTGGGGCTGATCTACGACCGGGAGGACCGCATCGAGCACGCCTTGAACATGTACCAGCTCGCCCTGCAGGTGGCGCCCTGGGACGCGGCGGCCTACGTCAACGCGGCCGTGGTCCTGGAACGCCTCGACCGCAAGCGGGAGGCCCTGGCCTATTGGGAGAAGTATGAACGGCTGTTCCCGGCCAGCCGGAGGGCCGCGGAAATCGCCAAGCGCATCGCCATCTTGAAGCGCATGCTGGCGTTGGAGCGCTCCCCGCCCCCGGCGGGCCGGGGAGCCGGGCGTTGAGGCCCCGGGGCCAAGCGCCGGAAGGAAGGCATTCCGAGGCCAGATTGCCCTTGCCCGCGGCCCGGCCATGCCTCAAGATAGGGGGTCCCTTGGGGTACGCGTGCCGCTATGAGTGAAGAGACCAAAGACGGCTTCAAAATCGTAGGTGTGGGGGTGGTGGAGAAGGGCGGCAAGCTCCTCATCACCCAACGCAGGTACGACGACCATTTGGGTGGGGTCTGGGAGTTCCCCGGGGGCAAGAAGCGCCCCGAAGAGGATGACCGGGCCTGCATCGAACGCGAGCTGCGCGAGGAACTCGGCATCGAAGTCAAGGCGGGCGGCCACCTGGAGACCATCCGCTACAGCTATCCGGATCGGCGCCTGGAGCTGCGCTTTTATTCCTGCACCCTGGAAGGCGGCGAACCGAAGGCGCTTGAGGTTCAGGATTTTCGTTGGGTCCACCCGAACGAACTCATCTACTATCAATTCCCCAAGGCCGACCGCGACCTGGTGGGGCGCCTCGCGAAAAGGGCAGACCAGAACTGATCTTCCGCCAGCCGATGTCCGAACCCGGATACCCCATACGCCTGTTCAGCCTCGACGAGGCGAACGCCCTCCTTCCCCGGGTGCGCGGACTTCTGTCCCGCCTGCGCGGGGCCCGCAAGGGCGTGTTCGCGGCCCAAGCCCTTTCGGATGTGGAGGAGATCACCGGCTCCGGCGGATCCTCCGGCCATTTGGCGCGGGTGGAGGAGGCCACGCGGGAGTTCCACCTGGCCCTCGACGAGCTCCAGGGCCTGGGGTGCGAACTCAAGGATATCGACAAGGGGTTGGTGGATTTCCGCAGCGTCCGCGGGAACGAGGTGGTGTACCTGTGCTGGATGGACGGGGAGCCCAACATCGCCTGGTGGCATCCGCTGGACACCGGCGTCAAAGGCCGGGCCCCTCTTTAGGCGCCCATCCGGGCCGCGGAGGGGACCCCAGGAGGCGATCCATGCGTTGATCGGTGGGCACGCCCTGGGCCGGTGGCCCGGGGCGTTTGGAAGGCCCGCCGCGGTTTTCGCGGCGGTGGGGTCCGGAACCTTATGTCTGGACGCGTCCATCATTGTTGGGAGCAGCCATGCCTGCTTTTGAAAACCTCCGCATCCACATGGTGCACGGGGAGAACAGCAAGACCGCGGCGTTCGTCAGCTGCAAAATCATCACCGAGGCCGGCGCGCTGTTCCTGAACAGCATGGCCCTGGTGCGGGGCGCCAACGGCCTCTACCTCAGCTTTCCCAGCCGCAAGCGGGAGGGCCAGCCGGTCAAGGGCTTCGAGGACTATTACTACATGGAGCGCGGCCTGAAGGAACTGGTGCAGGCCAACGCCATCGAGGAATTCAGGAAGCGCTGCGAGGAGCTCGGCGTGGACGCGGAGAAGGCCTGCGCGCCCTTGCCTCCCGGGCAGCACGGCAGCGGTGACGAGGATGAGGACCGCGAGTTCCGCGAACACCGCGAGCCCCGGGAGGGGCGCGATGGGCGCGAAGCGAGGGAGGGACGCGACGGGCGTGAGGGACGGGAAGGACGCGACGCCAGGGAACCCCGCCAGCCGCGGGAGCCGCGGGAGCCGCGCGAGGGGCGGGAACCCCGCGAACCGCAGACGCGTCAGCCTTTCCGCAACGAATCCCGCCCGGTGACCATGGGCAACGGCTACGACTACCGCGGCGGCGGAGGTGGAGGCGGGTACCGCGGCGGCAACAACGGCGGCGGCGGCGGGTACCGGGACCGGGGCGCCGCCGGCAACCGCGGCGACGACTTCGGCAACCGGGTCGGCTACCGCGGCTACGACGATGGCCGCAACGGTTTCGGGTTCCCCACCGGAGCCAACTTGGCCAACCGGCCGTTGAGCAGCCGGTTCAACCCCTACACAGGCATCGACGGCCTGTTGCAGCCCGAAAAGCCGGGCTCCGAGCCGTCGCAACCATCGAAAGCTCAAGGAGACGAAGGAGAAGAGTGAAGAATCCGAAAATCTACGAGTACTGACCCCATGGGTGGTGTTCAGACATGCGGGGTCCCCCAAGGGGGACCCCGTTTTTTTGTGGGGGGCCTACGGGGGTGGTCAAGGGCCCCCTGGTAAGGTACAATTTGGGGCTGCACCGGGCCCGGTCCGAGACCGCCCGGTGCGACGAAAAATCCTTGAAATGATGTTCTTTTGGGACTCCCGGAGCCGCCCGCGGCCTCCCGGGAAGGCGGCATCTGTCCCGCGACGGCGAGGAATCATGGGCGAGATACTTCGGACGCTGAGCGAAGACCCCTCCGTGGACCAGCAGGAGATCAGCGAATGGGTCGATTCGTTGGCCGACCTCAAGGCGCGCTATGGCGCCGAGAGGGCCGGGCTCATCCTGGCCTATCTCCAGGAACGGGCCTTCAAGGAGGGCATCCACATGCCCTTCACGGCCAACACCCCCTACATCAACACCATCCCGCTGGAGAAGCAGACCGCGTTCCCGGGCGACCGCGAGCTCGAGCGCCGCATCAAGAACGCGGTGCGCTGGAACGCCATGGCGATGGTCGTCCGGGCGAACCACGAGCCCGCGGCTCCGGGCGGGCACATCGGCACCTTCGCCAGCTCGGCGACCCTCTACGAGATCGGATTCAACCATTTCTTCAGGGCTCCGGACCGCGCCAAGGGCTTCGCCGGGGACATCGTCTACTACCAGGGGCACGCCGCCCCCGGCATCTACGCGCGCGCCTTCCTGGAGGGGCGCCTCGGTGAGGAGCATCTCGTCAACTTCCGGCGCGAGCTCAAGGCGACGCCGGGCCTGAGCAGCTACCCGCACCCTTGGCTCATGCCGGAATTCTGGCAGTTCCCCACGGTGAGCATGGGGCTGGGCCCCATCTCCAGCATCTACCAGGCGCGTTTCATGCGCTACCTCGAGCACCGGGGCCTCAAGCAGCCCGGCGGCGAGAAGGTGTGGAGCTTCGTGGGCGACGGCGAGAGCGACGAGCCCGAGACCTTGGGGGCGATCAACCTCGCGGTCCGCGAGCGCCTCGACAACTTGGTGTGGGTGGTCAACTGCAACCTGCAGCGCCTGGACGGCCCGGTGCGGGGCAACGGGAAGATCATCCAGGAGCTCGAGCGCATCTTCCGCGGCGCCGGTTGGAACGTGATCAAGGTGATCTGGGGCGGCGAATGGGACCCCATCCTGGCGGCCGACGACGGCGAGCTGGTGGCGCGCATGGGCGAGGTGGTCGACGGGCAGTACCAGAAGTACACCGTGGCCAAGGGCGCCGAGGTGCGGGAGCATTTCTTCAACAGCCCCAAGCTGCGCAAGCTCGTCGAGCACCTCTCCGATGAGCAGATCCACAAGATCAAGCGGGGCGGCCACGACCCGGAGAAGGTCTACGCCGCTTACGCCGCGGCCGCGGCCGAGACCGGCCGCCCCACGGTCATCCTGGCCAAGACCATCAAGGGGTACGGCCTCGGCGAGGCCGGCGAGGGGCGCAACGTGGCCCACAACAGCAAGAAGCTCAACGAGGAGCAGCTCAAGGAATTCCGCACCCGCTTCTCGATCCCCCTGTCCGACGAGCAGGTGGCCATCCTGCCCTTCTACAAGCCCGCCGAGGACAGCCCCGAAATGCGGTACCTGCGCGCGCGCCGCGAGGCCTTGGGCGGCCCCGTGCCGCAGCGCCTTCCCATGGCGGGGCGCCTCAAGACGCCGGCGCTGGAGGAGTTCGCGGAGTTCTTCTCCGGGTCCAAGGGCCGTGCGGTCAGCACCACGATGGCCTTCAACATGGTCCTGGCCAAACTGCTGAAGAACCGGGACATCGGCAAGCTCATCGTGCCCATCATCCCGGACGAGGCCCGCACCTTCGGACTCGACCCGCTCTTCTCCCAGATCGGGATCTACGCCAGCCAGGGCCAGCTCTACGACCCCGTGGACGCCGACAACGTGGCCTACTACCGCGAGGCCCGCAACGGCCAAATCCTGCAGGAGGGCATCAACGAGGCCGGGGCCATGGCCAGCTTCCTGGCGGCGGGGACCGCCTACAGCGTCTACGGCGTCAACACCATCCCGTTCTACATCTACTACTCGATGTTCGGCTTCCAGCGGGTGGGGGACCAGATCTGGCAGGCCGCCGACAGCCGCGTGAAGGGCTTCCTGCTCGGCGGGACGGCCGGCCGGACCACGCTCAACGGCGAGGGGCTCCAGCACGAGGACGGCCACAGCCACTTGGCCGCCTCGGCCGTGCCGAACCTGGTGGCCTACGACCCGGCCTACCTCTACGAGATCGCCGTCATCCTCCAGGACGGCCTGCGGCGCATGTACGCCGAGGACGAGCAGATCTTCTACTACCTGACCCTGTGCAACGAGAACTACGAGCATCCGGCCAAGCCCGAGGGCTGCGAGGAGGGGATACGCCGGGGCCTCTACCGTTACGCCACGGTCCAGGCCAAGGGCAAGGAACGGGGGAGGGTCCACCTCTTCGGGTCCGGCTCCATCTTCCGCGAGGCCCTGCGGGCCTCCGCGATCCTGGCCGAGAAGTACGGCATCGGGTCCGACGTCTGGTCCGCCACCAGCTACAAGACCCTGCGCTGGGAGGCCCTCGAGGCCGAGCGCTGGAACCGGCTGCACCCAGGGGAGGCGCCCCGCTCCAGCTACCTGCACCAGGTGGCGCAGGGCCTGGAGCACCCCGTGGTGGCCAGCAGCGACTACGTGCGGCTGGTGGCCGAGCAGGTGAAGCC
This sequence comes from candidate division FCPU426 bacterium, assembly GCA_027451505.1. Classification (GTDB taxonomy): domain Bacteria; phylum Oederibacteriota; class JAJYGY01; order JAJYGY01; family DAIDJD01; genus DAIDJD01. The sequence goes on along the minus strand of DAIDJD010000013.1, from coordinate 24,060 downwards.
CTGGATCCGCGACTTCACGGCCCTGGGCACCGACGGTTTCGGCCGCAGCGAGGGCCGCGAGGAGCTGCGCCGCTTCTTCGAGGTGGACGCCGAGAACATCGTCCTGGAGGCCCTGCGCGCCCTCCAGCGCCGCGGAAAGGTGGACGCCGCCGAGGTCGCCGGCGCGGTGCGCGAGCTGGGGCTGGCCGAGCCGCGCAAAAGCCCGTTGAAGGACTAGGAGCAGAGCATGGCCAAGGAATTCAAACTGCCCGCCCTGGGCGAAGGCGTCGATTCCGGGGACGTGGTCGGGGTTTCGGTCAAGCCCGGGGACCGTGTCGCCAAGGGGCAGGGCATGCTCGAGGTGGAGACCAACAAGGCCGTCATGGACGTCCCCGCCCCCGAGGACGGCGTGATCACGTCCGTGCCCGTGAAGCCGGGCGACAAGGTGCGCCCCGGGCAGGTCGTGGTGGCCTACGAGCCCGCCTCCGGAGCGGCCCCGGCTTCCTCCCCGGCTCCCGCCCCTGTCCCTGCTTCCGCGCCGGCGGCGCCCCCGGAGCGGGCTCCGCGACCGGCCCCCGCGCCGGCCGGCCCCCCAGCCGCGGCGCCGCTTCCCCCGGACCCGCCCCGTCCGGTCGCGGCTTCCGAGGCCGCCCCGGGGCGGGTCGTGCCCGCTTCGCCCGCGGTGCGCAAATTCGCCCGCGAACTGGGGGTGGACTTAAGCCTGGTGGCGGCTTCGGGCCCCCAGGGGCGGGTGCTGGAGGCCGACGTGAAGGCCCACGTCAAGCGGGCCCTCGCCGCGGGTCCCGCGGCCGGGTCGGCCGCTCCGCCCCCCCTGCCGGACTTCTCGAAGTGGGGTGCCGTCGAGCGCAGCCCGCTCAAGGGCGTGCGCCGGGCCACCGCCGAGGGCATGGCCAGGGCCTGGGCCCAGTCCCCCAGGGTCACCCAATTCGACCTGGCCGACATCACCGGCACCGAATCGGCCCGCAAACGCTTCAGCGACGGCCGCAAGGGGCAGCCGGGCAAGGTGACCATGACCGTGCTGGCGGTGAAGGCGGTCACCAGGGTCCTGGACGAGTTCCCCCATTTCGCCAGCTCGGTCGACATGGCCCGCGGGGAGATCGTCACCAAGCCGTGGCGCCACATCGGAATCGCCGTGGACAGCCCGTCCGGGCTGATGGTCCCCGTGCTGAGGGACGCCGACAAGAAGGGCATCGTCGAGCTGGCCCGGGACCTCGAGGGCCTCGCGGAGAAGGTGCGCAGCCGCCGCATCTCCCTGGAGGAGATGCAGGGCGGGGTCTTCACCATCAGCAACCTCGGCGGCATAGGGGGGACCTTCTTCACCCCCATCGTCAACTGGCCCGAGGTGGCCATCCTGGGGATCTCCCGCGCGCGCGAGGAGCTGCAGATGGTCGACGGCAAGATCGAGGCGCGCTTGATGCTGGGGCTCTCGTTGAGCTACGACCACCGCGTGATCGACGGCGCCGACGGGGCGCGCTTCCTGAAGCGCGTCTGCGAGGTGCTGGGCAACCCGTTCGAACTGGTGAACTGAGCCATGGACTTCAAGCTACCGAACCTGGGCGAGGGGGTGGACTCCGGCGAGGTGGTCGGCGTCTCGGTGAAGGCGGGAGAGGCCGTCTCCAAGGGCCAGAGCTTGGCCGAGATCGAGACCAACAAGGCCGTGATGGACGTGGCCGCGAACTTTTCCGGGCGCGTGTCCGTGGTCCACATCAAGCCCGGGGACAAGGTCCGGCCGGGCCAGCCCATCGTGTCCTACGAGCCCGACGCGGCCGAAGCCCCGGCGGCTCCGAAGGCCATCCCAGCGCCGGCGGCCTCCGCGCCCGTTCCCTCCCCCGCACCGGCGCCCTCTCCGGCGCCCCCGGCACCGGCGGCGGCGGCTCCGATCGCGGCGGCTCCCGCGCCCACCCAGGAGGCCCCCGTCCCGGGCCACGGCCACGCCGGGCTCAGCCCTGAGGAGGCCTCCAAGCTGCGCGTGGCCGTCATCGGCGCCGGACCGGGCGGCTACGCGGCGGCCTTCTACGCCGCGGACCTCGGGTTCCGGGTCACCTTGATCAACAAGGAGACGCGCCTGGGCGGCGTGTGCACCCTGCGCGGCTGCATCCCCAGCAAGGGCCTGCTGCACGTCGCCAAGCTCATCAACGAGGCGCGCCACGCGCCCTCCATCGGGGTGGACTTCGGCGCGCCCAAGATCGACCTGGACCGACTGCGCGCCCACAAGGACGGGTTCGTCGGCACCCTGGGGACCGGCATCGCCCAGGTGGCGGCGGCCCGCAAGGTCGAGGTCATCGAGGGGGAGGCGCGCTTCAAGGATGCGCACACCCTGTCCGTGTCCCCCGGGGAGGGCGGCAAGGCCCCGGCGCGGACCGAAGTGGCCTTCGACTTTTGCGTCATCGCCACGGGCAGCGTCCCGGCCATGCCCGGGCCCTGGAAGGCCCTGGGCGACCCGCGCATCATGGATTCCACCGGGGCCCTGGAGCTCCGGGACGTGCCGAAGCGCCTGCTGGCCGTGGGCGGCGGGTACATAGGCCTGGAGATGGCCTGCGTCTACGCGGCCCTGGGCTCCGAGGTCACGGTCGTCGAATTCATGCCCGGCCTGCTCATGGCCGCCGACCGGGATCTGGTGCGCCCGTTGGAGGCCCACCTGCGCGGGCAGTTCAAGGCCATCCACCTCAACACCAAGGTCGAGAAGCTCGAACCCGGCCCGGGGGGCGTCACGGCGACCCTCTCCGGGGAGGGCGTGGAGCCGGTCCAGGTCTTCGACCGGGTGCTGGTGTCGGTGGGCCGCCGGCCGGTCTCGGATTCCCTGGGCCTGGACCGCACCCGGGTGCGGGTCGACGCCAAGGGCTTCATCGAACACGACGCCCAGATGCGCACGGCGGAGCCCTCCATCTTCGTGATCGGGGACATCGCCGGCGAGCCCATGCTCGCGCACAAAGCCCACGCCGAGGCCCGCGTGGCGGTCGAGGCCATCGCCGGCCGCCGCACCGTCTACGATGTGCGGGCCATGCCCGCGGTGGTCTTCACGGACCCGGAGCTGGCGTGGGTGGGCGTCACCGAGGAGGAGGCCAAGCAGAAGGGCCTCGACGTCGGGATCGGCCGCTACCCCTGGGCCGCCAACGGCAAGGCCCACGCCTTGGGCCGCACCGAGGGCCTGAGCAAGGTCATCGTGGAGAAGGCCACCGGGCGCATCCTGGGGGCCGGGGCCGTGGGCTGGGAGGCCGGCGCACTCATCAGCGAATACGCCCTGGCCGTGGAGATGGGCGCCCTGGCCGAGGACGTCAGCCTGACCGTGCATCCCCACCCCACGCTCAACGAGACCCTGCTGGGCGCCGTCGACGTCCACCTCGGACACGCCACCGACATCTTCAGGCCCAAGAGAAAGTAGCGGCCGGCCGCCGCTCCGCGAAAGGGGACGGTTCCCTGCGTTTCGCCCTCTTCACCCTCGGTTCCCGGGGCGACGTCCAGCCCTATGCCGCCCTGGCGCGCGCCCTCGCCGCCCGCGGGCAATCCGTCACCGTCAGCGCGCCCTCGAATTTCGGTTCCATCCTGGGGCAAGCCGGACCGGACCTGGTCCCCCTGCCTTGGGACACCCGCAGCGCCCTCGAGTCGGATCCGCTGCTGCGCTCGCGCCTGCTTCGGGGCCGCACCCTGGGATTTTTCCGCAGGCTTCGGGAGGGCTTCCTGGAGCGCGGGGAGGGCGTCGCCCGGGCCTGGGCCGCCGCCGCCGAAGGCGCCGACGTGCTCGTGAGCGCCACCACCACGGACGAGGCCGTCACGCTGCTGGGCCGGGTCTTGGGCAAGCCCGTGGTCTACGGCGAACTGCTGCCCTTCACGCCCTCACGGAGCTACGCCTCCATCGCCTTGGGCGGCGGGAACCTGGGCCCCTTCAACGGCCCCAGCCACGCCTGGGAACGCCGCGCCTGGTGGCTGCTCCAGCGCGCCGCCTGCGCCGAGCTGGCCCGGGTCCTGGGCGTCCCGGTCCCTTCGGGATCCCCGGTCGCCGCGGCCCTGCGTTCCGGCGCCCGCACCCTCCACGCCTACAGCCCGGCCCTGTTCCCTAAACCCGCCGACTGGGACCCGGAGCGCGACCCGCTCACCGGCGCCTGGCGCCTGTCGGCCGAAGACGCCCTGGCGATCGAGGGGGACCATGGGGACCCGGGCTTCGCGGCCTGGCTCGAGGACGGGCCCCCGCCGGTGTACCTGGGCTTCGGCTCCATGCCCGTGTTCGCGGACTCCGCGCTCCTGGAGCTCGCCGGGGACCTGGCCGAAGCGCTGGACCTGCGCGTGGTCCTGGGCGCGGGTTGGACCAACCTGGAGGGGCCCGACTGCGACCTTCCCGAGGGCGTGGCCGTGGCGCAGGACTGCTCCCACGAATGGCTCTTCGAGCGCTGCTGCGCCGTGGTGCACCACGGCGGGGCCGGCACGACCCACGCGGCCTCCGCCTCCGGGCTGCCCCAGGTCGTGTGCCCGGTGTTCGCCGACCAGCCGTTCTGGGCGCGCCGGGTGCGGGCCGCCGGGGCCGGGGTGGTGCTGCCGGCCCGGCGCCTGGGGCCGGGGTCCCTGGCTCGGGCCGTGGCCGCGGCGCTGGGCGAACCCGTCGTCGAGGGCGCCGCGGCCCTGGCGCAGCGGGTACGCGCCGACCCCGGGGCGGGGGGGGCCGCCGCGGCCCTCATCCGCTGGGGCGCGGGGGCCTGAGCGCCGGGGCCGGCCGGTGAACTCGACGCGGCGCCGCCTTTTGCATACACTTGAGGTTCGGACCCCTTGTCGGGGCCCGCGCGCAGCGAGGTGGCGATGGCAGACCTGTTCAGCATCCGCAGGGACTTGGACCGGGCCTCCGGCGACTTGGCCGAACAACTCAAGGGCCGCCGCGCCGCCCTCCTGGAGGAGGAGCGGGCGCGCCTGTCCCGCCTGATCAAGCTCAAGGTGGGATACTATTTCGACCCCCAGACCCGCGAGATCCTGCGGCGCGTCGGCAGCCAGTACGTCTTCGTGCGCCACGACCGCCGGCGCACCCAGCGCATGACCCCGGCGCAGGCCGAGACCGGGCGCATGCGCCTCATCCAGGGCGGCCTGTTCTGGGACCCCGACCAGAACGCCGTCTACCAGTTCCGCTCGGGAGCCTACGTGCTCTACAGCCGGGACCGCCGCAGGGCCGAGGGCCGCAGCCCCACGGGGGCCGAGCGCCGCAAGGCCCGGTCTTGAGGCAGGGTCCCCGCGGCGCCGCGGCGCTGCCGAGGGAGATCCTGTATTCCGGGAGCTTCCTCAGGCTGGTGCGCCAGGGGACCTGGGAGTACGTGGAGCGCCCGGGCACCACCGGCATCGTGGGCATCGTGCCCGTGACGGACGCCGGCGAGCTGGTCCTGGTCGAGCAGTTCCGGGTTCCCTGCGCCGCGCCCGTGGTGGAGCTGCCCGCCGGGCTGGTCGGCGACAAGGAAAGCCAGGCCGGGGAGAGCCTCGAGGACGCCGCCCGGCGCGAGCTCGAGGAGGAGACGGGCTTCCGGGCCGCCCGCCTTGAACCGCTCACCGAGGGCCCCAACGCGGCCGGCTCGAGCGCCTCCCTCATGACGCTTTTCCTGGCCACCGGGCTCGAGCGGGTGGGCCCCGGCGGCGGCGACGCGGACGAGGACATCACGGTCCACGTCGTGCCGATGCGGGGCATCGCCGAGTGGCTGGAGGCCCGCCGCCGGGAGGGCCGCCTGCTGGATCCCAAGATCTACGCCGGCCTCTGGTTCGCCGGACGGCGGGCTTGATCCTGGCCCCGGACGGGCCGGGCCTGGAACGGGCCGCCCGCCTGATCCGAGAGGGTTCGGTGGTGGCCATGCCCACCGAGACCGTGTACGGCTTGGCCGCCGACGCCTTCAACCCGCTGGCCTGCGCCAAGGTCTTCGAGATCAAGGGCCGCCCCGCCTTCGATCCCCTCATCGTGCACCTGGCCGACGCGTCCCGGCTCGGGGACGCGGCCGAACCCAACGCCCTGGCCCTCCGGCTGGCCGAGGCCTTTTGGCCGGGGCCCCTGACCCTGGTCCTGCCGCGCCGCCGCGCGGTTCCGGGCATCGTCACGGCCGGGCTCGACACGGTGGCCGTGCGCGTCCCGGCCCATCCCGTGGCCCGGGCCCTGCTCCGCCTCGTGGACCGGCCCCTGGCCGCGCCCAGCGCCAACCGCTTCGGCGGGCTCAGCCCCACCCGGGCCGAGCATGTCGAGGCCTCCCTGGGGGAGAGGGTGGCCTGCGTCCTGGACGGGGGCCCCTGCTCCGTCGGCGTGGAGTCGACCATCGTGGACCTCAGCGGGCCCCAACCCCGCCTGCTGCGCCCGGGGGGCCTCCCGGTCGAGCGCCTCGAGGCCCTGCTGGGGCACCCCCTGGAGGCCGTTGGCGGTTCCCAGGACCGTCCCCTGGCCCCCGGGCAGCTCAAAAGCCATTACGCCCCCCGCACCCGTCTGCGGCTGCTCCCGGGACCCTCCCAAGGGGGACCCGGGGCGCCCGGGCGCGTGGGATTGCTGGCCTTCCGCGCCGCCCCGACCCACCCGGGGCACGCCGCCGTCGAGATCCTGAGCCCCTCCGGGGACCTTGCCGAGGCCGCCGCGCGTCTGTTCGAGTGCCTGCACCGCCTGGACGCCCGGGACCTGGACCTCATCGAGGCCGAGCCCGTGCCCACCGCCGGGCTGGGCTTGGCCATCTCCGACCGCCTGGAGCGGGCCGCGGCTTGATGCCGTCGCCCTCCCCGCAGCCGAAGGGACCCTATGGATCTCAAGCGCGCCTGGAAGGAACATTACGCCCACGTGCCCGGACACCTGGAGCGCTTCCGGCGCGTCTCCGGGGTGGCCAGCGTCTTCAACGCCAACATCGACGCCGTGCTCAAGGTGGCCCCGGGGCGGGTGGTGGAATGGATGGGCGACCTGGGCGCGGACGAATGGCAGGTCCTCAACAAGGGGGCCCGGCGCATCGACGAACCCGTGGACCTGCTGCGCGGCTTCGTGGAGTGCTTCTCCAAGGGCGTGGCCCAGGAATGGCTGGTGGCCCGCGAGTCCACTTTCGATTGGATGGCCGCACGCCTGGGCTACGACCGCCTGCAGATGGGCGGCCAGGGGGGCATCATCGCCAATGTCCTGGCCGTGGCCGGCGCCCGCAGGGTCTATGTGCACTGCGCCAGCCTGCCCGCCCAGCAGGCCGGCCTCTTCCTGGACCACGACAGCTTGGTCAGCACGGACTCCGCGGGGGCCCTGGTCCCGGCCCGGGGCGTGGACAGGCCCGGCGACCGCCCGCTCATCCATTGGATCCTCGAGTTCGACAAGGGCGCGGAGCTGGAGCTGGGCGGCCTGAAACTCACCTGCCCCAAGAGCAACCGCTTCATCGCCACCTACGACCCCCTCAACTTCCGCCTGGAACTGGACGACGCCTTCGACGCGGCGCTTTCCCGGCCGGGGCACCCCCTCGACTTCATCCTGCTCAGCGGCTATCAGATGCTCACCGAGCCGCTAACGGGCGGCGCCCCCGGCTCCGGGCTGGCGCGCATCGCGGACTCGTGGGCCCGGGTCTCAAGGTGGAAGGAGGCCCACCCCGGCGCGGTGGTCCATTTCGAGTTCGCCAGCACCCAGGACCTGAAGATCCGCGAGGAGCTGGCCCGCTTCCTGGCCCCCCGCGCCGACAGCGTGGGCTGCAACGAGCAGGAGCTCATCGGCATCCTCGAGGTCCTGGGCGAGCAGTCCCTGGCGCGCGAGTGCCAGTCCCTGGGCGCGGTGAACCTGTTCAAGGGGCTCCTCAAGGTCTACCAGGCGCTCGGGCTCAAGCGCGTCCAACTGCACATGTTCGGCCTTTACATCACCCTGATCCGGCCCGCCGAGGCCGCCCGGGGCCCGGTGTTCGAGCCCCGCGCCAACCGCGACGGCATGGCCTTCGCGGCCACGGTGGCGGCGGCCAAGGCCGGCACCGGAAGCCTGGACCGCGCCGAAAACCTCCTGTGGGCGCACGGGCGCGAAGTGTCGGAGCACAGCCTGTCCGAGTTGAAGGCCCTGGCCGCGCACCTGGCCGCGGCCCACGGGCTGGACGCCCTGGCCGAGACCGGCATGGGCTCCTGCGCGGACTTCCATGTGGTGGCGGTGCCCACCATCCTCATCGACAAGCCGGTGACGCTGGTGGGCATGGGGGACACCATCTCCTCCCTTTCCCTGGTGGGGCTGGGGTGAGCACCGTGCGCTTGGGCGCGGCGTTCGTGAACCAGACGCCGCTGGCCTGGGCCGCCAACCGGGGGAACCTCGCCCGGGCCCTCGACCTCGCCCGGGCCGCGGGCGTCTCCCACCTCTGCCTTCCCGAACTGGCCGTCACGGGTTACGGCTGCGAAGACCTCTTCCTCGCCCCGTTCCTGCGGGAGAGGGCCCTGGCCGAACTGGGCGTCCTGGTGGGGCGCACCCAGGGGCTGTGCACGGCCTTTGGGCTGCCCTTCGAGCTGGGGGGGGCGCTCTACAACACGGTCGCGGTGTGCGCGGACGGCCGCCTTTTGGGCCTGGTGCCCAAGCAGCGCCTGGCCCGGGACGGCATCCACTACGAGCCGCGCTGGTTCCGGGCCTGGGAGCCGGGCCGGGTGGAGCGCGCGGAGGTTCTGGGGCGCGAGGTCCCCGTGGGGGACCTGCTCTTCGCCTGCGGCGGGGCCGTGCTGGGTTTCGAGATCTGCGAGGACGCCTGGGGCGGGCCGGAAAGGCCCGCCCCGCGCCTGGCCCGGCGCGGGGCCAACCTCATCTTCGGCCCGGCGGCGAGCCACTACGCCCCGGGAAAGCAGGCGGTCCGTCTGGGCCTGGGGGTCGGGGCGGCCGCGGACCACGGCTTGGCCTACGCCTACGCCAACCTCATGGGCAACGAAAGCGGGCGCGCGGTCTACGACGGGGGCGCCTTCCTCCTCCACCCGGACGGGGCGGTGGCGGCCCGCGGAGCGCGCTTCAGCTACCGCGACGTGGGGCTGGTCTGCGCCGACGTCGAAGTCCGGCGCGCCGCCCCGGTGGAGGGTGCGGGTCTGGTGCGGGACCCCTTCCCGCCGGCCCTGCCGGCCTCCCCCCCCCCGCCGTCCCTGGGCGACCCGGCCGCCCACGAGGCTGCCGATCCGCGCGAGGACTTCGCGCGGGCCGGGGCCCTGGGGATCTTCGACTACCTCCGCAAAAGCCGGGCCCGCGGGTTCTGCCTGAGCCTTTCCGGGGGCGCGGACTCGGCCGCCTGCGCGCTGCTGGTCCGGCTGATGGCCGCTTTCGCCGTCGACGAGCTCGGCTTCGAGGGCTTCGCCGCGCGGCTTCCGGACGTTCCCGGGATCGCGGCCGCCGGCGGCCAAGCCGCGGCCATGCCCGTGCTGCTGCGCACCCTCTACCAAGCCACGGCGCACTCCTCGGCCACGACCCGGTCCGCGGCCGAGGGGGTGGCCCGCGCCGTGGGCTCGGCCCACGCCGCCGTGGAGGTGCAACACCTCGTCGACGCCTACCGGAGCCTGGCCGAAGGCGTCCTGGGGCGGCCCTTGGGCTGGCCCGAGGACGACCTCACGCTGCAGAACCTCCAGGCCCGGGTGCGGTCCCCCGCGGTGTGGACCCTGGCCAACGCCGAGGGCCGGCTTCTGCTGGCGACGAACAACCGCAGCGAGGCGGCCACGGGGTACACCTCCATGGACGGTGACACCAGCGGCGGCCTGGCCCCGGTGGCCGGGGTGGGCAAGGACTTCCTCAGGGGCTGGCTGCGGTGGATGGAGGAGCGGGGTCCGCGGGAGTTGGGGCCGGTCCCGGCCCTCAAGGCGGTCAACGACCAGGCTCCCACCGCCGAGCTGCGGCCCCTGGAGGACCGCCAGACCGACGAGGACGACCTGATGCCCTACGCGGTGCTCGACGCGCTGGAGCGCTCCGCCGTGGTCCGGCGCCTGCCCCCCGAGGGCGCGCTGGAGGCCCTGCGCGGCGACTTCCCCGGCGAACCCGGGGACGACCTCGCGGAGTGGACGCGCTCCTTCTACGCGCTGTGGTCGGGCTCCCAGTGGAAGCGCGAGCGCCTGGCGGTGTCCCTGCACCTGGACGACCACAGCGTCGATCCGCGCACCTGGTGCCGCTGGCCCGTCCTCAACGGCGGCTTCGGACCGGGGTCCGGGGCGTGAGGGCCTCCCCGGCGCCGGAGCCGCGGCGCCTGGCGCTGGTCTTCGACTTCGACCTGACGCTGTCCCCCGAGATCATGATCGAGCCGGTGCTGCGGCGCTGGGGCGTCCCGCCGGAGCGCTTCTGGGGCGACTGCGCGCGGCTCCAGGCGGGCCCGGACCCCTACGACCTGGAGCACAGCTACCTGGCCCTGCTCGCCGACATGGGCCGGGCCGACGCGTCCCGCCGCTTGGGGCGGGAACGCCTGCGCGCATTGGGTTCGGACGTGCGCCTCTATCCCGGCCTCACGGACGGGCCGGAGGGGCCCGGGCTTTTCACCGCGCTCCAGGCGCGGCTGGGACCCGGGCGGTTGGAGGCCTTCATCGTCTCCGGCGGCATCCAGCCCCTCATCGAGGGCTGCCTGGAGTCCCGCGGCCTGGCCGACCGCTTCAAGGCCGTCTTCGCGTGCCGCATGGATGAGGAGGACCCCGGCGACGGCCTGGGGCCCCGGCTGTCCTTCCCCAAGGAGACGGTGGGGTTCACCGCGAAGACCCAGAAGCTCTTCGCCATCAGCAAGGGCTCCTACCTGCCCAGCCGGCCGGACGTCAACGCCAAGCTCAAGCCCGGGGACCTGAGGGTGCCCTTCAGCCGCATGCTCTACCTCGGCGACGGGTACAGCGACGTGGCCGCCTTCGCGCTGCTGCGCCAATTCGGGGGGACCTCCTTCGCGGTGCACGCGCCCGGGGACGCGGCCTCGGAGGCCCGCGCCCGGGCCTACGCCGTGGAGCAGGGACGGGCCCACGAATGGTTCGAGGCCGACTACCGGCCCGGCTCGCGCCTGCGCCAGGCCATCCTGAATTGGTCCCTGCAGGCCTCGGGCACGGCCGAGCAGGGCGAACTGCTGAGTTGAACGGCCCGCGCCGGGCCCGGGAGGATATGGATGCGCGAGGAACTCGTGGAAGAGTGGCGGCCCAAGGCGGCGCCGCTGAAGGCGCTGGCCGCGGAGGCCCTGGGCACCTGCGTCCTGGTCCTGGTCTCGGCCGGGGCCGGCTCGTCCTTCGGGGCGTTCGGGGGCGTGGTCAATTGGACGCAGGCGGGGCTGGCTTCGGGGTTGACCCTGATGGCCCTGATGCTGGTTTTCGGGCCGGTGTCCCAGGGGCACTTCAACCCCGCCGTGAGCTTAGGCATGGCGCTGGCCGGGCGCATCCCCAAGTCCCTGGCCCTGCCCTACGCCGGGGCCCAGTGCATCGGGGCCCTGGCCGCGGGGGTCCTTCTGAGGGTGCTGCTGCGCAGCAGCCTTCTGGGGGTGAGCTCCACCCAGATGAACCCGGCGGCCGCCCTTCTGCTCGAGGCCGCGCTGACGTTTTGGCTGACCTGGGTGTACCTCGCGGTCACGGAGCCCGGGGTGCCGGCCATGCACGCGGCGCTGGGCACCGCCGCGGCCCTGGCCGGGGGCGTGTTCTGGGCCGGGCCCCTCAGCGGGGCCTCCATGAACCCGGCCCGTTCGCTGGGACCGGCGCTGGCGTCCTGGGAAATGAGCGGCCTGTGGATCTACCTGATCGGGCCCCTGGCGGGGGCGGCCGGCGCCGCGGCCGCCTACCGCAAATTCGGGGAGCTCGGGGACTGAGCCGGGCGGGGAAGGCCGCGCATCGCCGCTAGGAGCGCGGGGGCCCCGCGGGCGTGGCCGCGCCACAGGGGCCGGCCACGGGCGTCCAGCACGGCGGCGTAGGTGTCGTCCGGGTCCTTGGGATCGTAGCCGATCCAGGCCTTGAGCGCGGACTCCCCCCCGCGATCGATCAGGACCCGTCCCCAGCGCTCCCGGGGGGTCTTGGAGCGCACCCCGGAGCGGATGAAGGGGACCACGAAGCCCGGGGCCTCCTGCAGCTCCAGGACCGCGACGACGCGGCAGGCCGAGCCCGCCGGGTAGCGGGACCAGAGGAGGTCCTCCAGGCGCTGGCAGGGGTCCGAGGACGCCCGGCTGAAGCCGCAGATCAGGGCGCAAGGCGCCCCCACCGCCACGGCGTCCAGGTTCGCCGCGGCGCCGGCGAGGTCCCTCAGGGCCAGCGCCGGCGGCGCCCCGCCGGCCGGAGCCCCGGCCCCTGCCTGGGCCGCCCCCAGCGCGGCCCAGGCGCCCAGGACCGCGGACGCCAGCGCCCCGCGCCCGCGCCTCAAGGCATTCCCCGGAGCGTCGCCTTCACCATCCACGCCTTGGCCGGCTCGGGCCTAAACGCCAGTTCATACTTCGCCTCCCGGATCCATTCCAGGTCCCAGCCTTCGGCGAAGAGGGCGCGGATCTGCTCCTGGGTGACCCGGCGCGGTCCGCCCCAGTCCGCGGGTTCCCGCTCGCTGAAGGCCAGCCCGAAATACGCGCCCCCGGGCGTAAGCAGCGAGCCCAGGGAACGGACATAGCGGGGCCACTGGGCGTCGTCGAAGGTGTGCAGGACCGCCAGGTCCACCACCGTGTCGAAGGGCCCGGCCCCGTGGCCCGGGTCGAGCAGATCCCGCAGCTCCACGCGGGAGGGGTCGAGGCCCCGTTCCACGGCCTTGGCGCGGGCCCGCTCCACGGCCAGGGGCGAGGCGTCGTATCCGCGGGCGTCCAGGCCGCGCGCCAGCAGCAGCAGCACCGCCTCGCCGGTGCCGCAGCCGGCGTCGAGGATGCGGCCCTTCAGGGCCCCCTCCCGGAGCAGCCCCAGAAGCTCGGGCTGGGGCCGGCCCGTGTCCCAGGGCGCGGCGCCCGAGCGGTACGCGTCGTCGAAGCGGCTCACGAGGCCGCGCTCAGATCTTGCCCACCAAATCCAGGCCGGGCCGCAGCGTCTTGGCGCCGGGCTTCCATTTGGCCGGGCAGACCTCGCCGTCGTGGGTCGCCACGTACTGGGCGGCCTGGACCTTGCGCAGCAGCTCCTCGGCGTTGCGGCCTATGCCGTTGTCGTGGACCTCGGAGATCTTCAGGCGCCCCTCCGGGTCGACCACGAAGGTGCCGCGGTACGCCAGCCCCTCCTCCTCGATGTGGACGCCGAAGGACCGGCTCAGGTGCCCGGTCGGGTCGCCCAGCATCGGGAAGCGGATCTTGCGGATGGTCTCGGAGGCGTCGTGCCAAGCCTTGTGGGTGAAGTGGGTGTCCGTGCTCACGGAAAGCACCTCCACGCCCAGGGCCTTCAGGGCCGGGTATTGGTCGGCGAGGTCGCCCAGTTCGGTGGGGCAGACGAAGGTGAAGTCGGCGGGGTAGAAGAAGAACACCGTCCACTTGCCCTTGAGGTCGGCGCGGGTCACGGCCTTGAATTCGCCGTTGTGGAAGGCCATGGCCTTGAAGTCGGGGATGAGGCTGTTGATCTGCATGGGGCACCTTGGAGTGGGAACCGTCCGCGAGGTCCGCGGCGCCCGCTGGGGCGCGGCCGGACCTTCCGATCTTGGGCTTGGCGCCCCCTTTTATCAACCCCCGCGCCCCATCCCGCCCCGCAGAAACACTTGCCGCCGCAATTCGGCGGGTGCGTTCCGGGCCCGGTCGACCCCGGGATGAACCGGGACGCCTCCGAATTTCCCTTGCGGCGCGGGCTGGATGCCCCAAGAATCTAGACGGAACCATTATCTTCAGGAGATTCGATGGCGGAAATGTCCACGGAAATCACTCCCAAGCACGAAGTCGGCGCCGAACGCCCGCGTCGTGGCCGCGGCAAGCGCGGGCCGGGACGGCCCAAGGGATCCAAGAACAAGCCGGGTCGGCCCAAGGGATCCAAGAACAAGCCAGGTCGGCCCAAGGGATCCAAGAACAAGCCGGGACGGCCCAAGGGACCCCGGCCGACGAAGGAGGGTGCCGCGAAGCGTGGATCCGGCCGCCCCAAAGGCGTCTCGGCCTCCGCGGTTCCTTTGAAGGGTTATGTGAAGCAGCGCGAAGCCCGACGCATCGCCAAGGATGCGGTGGCCGCGTTCAAAGCCAAGCTGCCCAAGCTCATCACCCGTGAGTTGAAAAAACTTTTGAGGTAGGGGTCGCGTCCCGGGGGCCGGATCGGATCGGCCCCCGGCTCTGGCCGCGGGGCGAGGCGCCTTTCTCGCCCCGCGGCGCCGCGCAGAGTCTTGGGGGGAATCTTTTTTTGGCGCCACGCCGCTTTCGCTTTGAAAATTAGGTATCCTTGGGTACGGACCAAGACGGCCCTCGAGGTGGCGGTTGCCAGGAAGTCCCAGCGGTGCGCAGGCCACAGACAATCGTTTTTTAAAGGATTTTGAGTTCAGAAGCGCGCGCGAGCTTTATCTTAAAAAATACAAACGATTGTGGTTTTGGGTGCTGGTGGTTTTGGTGTTCTCAGGCAGCGCGCGGGCCGCGACGCCTTGCGCCCAAGACTTCCTGGCCCAGGGGCGCGCCTGGTACCTGCGCCACGCCTATGTCCAAGCCATGCGGGCCTTTGTCCTGGCCGCGCAATGCGAACCCGGCGAAGGCGCCGCCTACTACGGGGTGGCCGCGTGCGCCTTTGTCTTGGGCCGGCGCCGCTCCGCGCGGCGCTGGGCCGAGGCGGCGCTGGAGCGTTCGCCCAGCGACCACGCCAGCGCCGCGCTGCTGCTCAGGTTGGGGGAGCCCTATGCCCTGGCCGTGGGCGAGCAGGGCCTCCAGGCCGGCCAAGTCACCTATGCGTTGGCCGCCTTCGGCGCCGCGGTGCGGCAGGATCCGCGCAGCCCCCTGGGATGGAAGGGCGAAGCCATCTGCCTGGAGCGCCTGGGACGCGACCAGGAGGCGCGCAAGGCCCTGGCCCGGGCCCGCGCCCTGGATCCCCAGGACGCCTCCCTGGCGCGTGTCCTGGCCCGGCCCGGGATCCAGACGCCGGGACCGGAGGCCGCCCGGGACATCGCCTGGGGCAACGCCTGGCTCAAGCGCGGGGACGCCAAACGGGCCGAGGCCTGTTTCCGCGGGGCCTGCGCGGTCTCGCCCGAGGCGCCGGACTGCTGGTATAGCCTGGCCCTGGCCCGCTACCGCCTCAAAGACGGGCCGGGCATGCTCCGGGCGCTGGAACGTTGCCTGGCCCTGGATCCACGCCATCCCGGAGGGCTCTACCTCAAGGCCAAATACCAGCAGCGCACCGGCCAGGCCGCCGCGGCCCGGGACACCCTGGCCTCGCTCGCGGCGCTGGGGCCGGCCGGAGGGTTCGGCCTCCTGGCCCAGTCCGAGCTGGGCCAGGTACCGGCCCAGGCCGGCATGGGCCTGCACGGCTCGGTGCGCCTCATGGCCGGGCCCCAGGTGAACCAGAGCGACACCGCCGCCGGCGTTGTGCGGACCCGCTCCCTGGGAAGCCAGGACGAACTCAACCTCAGCTACGGACTGGCCTTGGGCAAGCGCGTGGCCGCGACCTTGTCCTACGGCATGTTCATCGTTCCCTACCAGTACCCGGGCCAGCCCCTCAACGTCGGGCAACCCCTTTCCAGCCTGGACGCCCTGGTGCGCTACACCTTCAATCCGCGCTGGAGCGCCCTCCTGGACGGCAACGGCGGGGTGCGCCAGAACTTCATCCATTGGAACAACGCGCCCGCCAACTACGAAGTCGTCTCCGCGCGCACCGAGCTCGACGGCCGCGTCCTGGGGATGCAGCCGTTTTCCCTGGGGATCCAGGCCTTGGCCGAGCGCTTCCCCACCTACGCGCCCTACGACGACAACAGCCTTCTGCCCACCCTGGGGGCCACCTGGATGTCGCGTCGGGGCGACCTGCTCGGACTGATCCTGGGCGGCCGCCTGGCCCGGCCCGTGTGGCCCGGGGACACGATGTGGGGCTACGACAACGCCTTCGCCTCGATCAACGCGCGCCTGATGCTGCCCAAGGGCTTTTACGTGTCCTTCACCGGGGTGTGGACCCCCCAGGCCTACCTCTGGTGGCCGGCCTCGCCGCCCAACCTGCCCGCGGGCGGGCGCCTTGACGAGCAGGGCTACGCCGACCTGGAACTCGACCGCGGGCTGCCGGGCGGCTTCTCCGTGTTCGTCGGCGCCCAGTGGGCCGCCGACACCAGCAACATCCAGGCCTTCAGCAACGCCACCATGCTGGGGTACGCGGGGATAGGATGGGGACGCTGAGCGCCGTTGGGACGGCCCGCCGGGCCCGCGCCGGAGCGCCTTGGTGGCTGTCGTTGCGCTGGCAGTTGGCCATAGGCTTGGCCGGGCTGTGGACCCTTCTGTCGGCGGGCGCCGGCGTTTGGGTGTACCTCCGCGTGGCCCGGGGGCTGCGCGCGGCGATGGACCGGCAACTCGCCGTGGAGGCGCGGCTCCTGGCCGCGCGCCTGGGTGGGGCCCTGGCCACGGCGCCCGGGCCCGCCGGGACGCGCGACCGCGTCCTGGAGGCGGC
Organism: candidate division FCPU426 bacterium; assembly: GCA_027451505.1. GTDB lineage: Bacteria > Oederibacteriota > JAJYGY01 > JAJYGY01 > DAIDJD01 > DAIDJD01. The sequence continues at coordinate 7,656 of DAIDJD010000013.1, read as the reverse complement.
GCTGGACGGCTCGCGTTCGGCCGGCCTGGCCCGGGATCTGGCCGTGCTGGACTCCCGCGGCCTGGTGCTGATCGACGCCACCGGAGACCGCGTGCCGGGGTTCCTCACCCCGGAACTGGGACCGGACGACTGGGCCCGGTTGCGCGCGGGCTGGACCTTGGTGCATCCGCCGCGGCCGACCAGCTTCGGCACCCGCGACCAGTCGGTGTTCACCCCGCTGGGCCGGGGCCTCATCCTGCAGATGCTTGTGGACCCGGCGTACCTGCAGGTCCTGGCGGGCTTCCGCAGGGCCAGCCTGGCCGCGGGGGCCCTGGGGCTGGGTCTGTGCCTAGTGCTGGGCGCGGGGCTGGCGGCCTGGCTTCTTTCGCCCCTGGGCTGGCTCGAAGGCGCCCTTGGCGGGGGGCCCCCGCCCGGCCGGCCCGGGCCCGGCGGCCACGAACTCAGCCGCGCCTTGAGCGCGGCGGCGGCCTCGCTGCGCAGCCTCACCTTGGCCAACCTGGAGGCGCGCCTGGAGAAGGACCATGCCGAAAGCCGGAGCGAGGAGATGCGCCGGGTGGCCTCGGCCATCGCCCACGAGGTGCGCAATCCCCTCACCGTGATCCGGGGGCAGGCCGACCTGCTGGAGCGCGCGCTGGGGCCCCGACCGGAAGCGGAGGGGCCCCTGGGCCACATCCGTTCCCAGGTCGCGCGCCTGGAGCGCATGGTCAGCCGCTTCCTCGAACTCGGCCGGGTGCCCAAACCCGACCTGCGCGAGGCCGACTTGGGGGCCCTGCTCGAGCGCCTGGCGCAGGACCTGCGCCAAACCGCCGGGTCGGCGCACGAAGTCGAAGCGTTGTCGGAGGAACCGCGGATCCTGCGCTGCGACCCGGCCCTTCTGGAGGGCGCCCTGCTCAACCTGGGCCTGAACGCGCTGCAGGCCATGCCCGCGGGCGGGCGCGTCTCACTCAGGCTGCGCCACGAGGGCGGCGACGCGCTCCTGGAGGTCGCCGACCAGGGCCCGGGCGTGGCCCCGGAGGCCCGGGGCCGCCTCTTCGAGCCCTTCTTCACCACCAAGGCCGCGGGCACCGGGTTGGGCTTGGCGCTGGCGCGCCGGGCGGCCCAGGCCCACGGCGGGGACCTCGAGGCGGACGCGGCCCCCGGAGGGGGCGCCCTTTTCCGCATGCGGCTGCCCCGCGGCGGGACCTAAGGAGGACGCGTGAGCACCCTTTTGGTGGTGGACGACGACCCCGGAATGCGGGCGACCCTGAGCAGTTGGCTCGGCGCCGCCGGGCACGAGGTGGCCGAGGCCGCGGACGGGCGGGGCGCCCTGGAATGGCTCGGCCGGCGCGGAGCCGACGCGGTGGTGACCGACCTGCGCATGCCGGGACTCGACGGCCTCGGCCTGCTCGAGGAGATCCACCGCAACGACCCGGACCTGCCCGTGTTCGTGGTGACGGCCCACGGCGGGGTGGAGGAGGCGGTGCGCGCCATGCGCCTGGGCGCCGAGGACTTCCTGGTGAAGCCCTTCCTGATGGAGGAGCTCGAACTGAAGCTGGGCAAGGCCCTGGGGCGGAGGGCCCAGGAGGGCAAGCGCCGCAGCCTCGAGGAGGACCTGGGCCCGCGGGCCCTTCTGGGCTCCAGCCCGGCCCTGGCCTCCGTCCTGGAGGCCCTGCGCCAGGCCGCGCCCGCCCCCAGCACGGTGCTGCTGACCGGCGAGTCCGGGACCGGCAAGGAGCTGGCCGCCCGCGCCCTCCACCGGCTGGGACCCCGGCGCGATGGGCCCTTCGTGAGCGTCCATTGCGCGGCCCTGGCCCCGGGCGTGCTCGAGAGCGAACTGTTCGGGCACGAAAAGGGCGCCTTCACCGGGGCGGTGGCGGCCCGCGCCGGGCGCTTTGAAATGGCCCGGGGAGGGGTGCTCTTCCTCGATGAGGTGGGCGAGATCCCCCCCGAGGTGCAGGTGAAGCTCCTGCGCGTGCTTCAGGAGCGCGAATTCGAGCGCGTGGGCGGCGTGCGCACGCTGCGGGCCGACTTCCGCCTGGTGGCGGCGACCAACCGAGACCTGGCCGCCCTGGCCGCGCAGGGGGCCTTCCGCGGGGACCTCTACTACCGCCTCGGCGTCGTGGGGATCCATCTGCCGCCCCTGCGCGAGCGCCGCGGCGACGTGCGCCTTCTGGCCGAGCACTTCGGCCGCCAGTTCTGCGCGGCCCAGGGAAAGCCCTGGCCGGGCCTGGACCCGGAGTGCCTGCCCGGGCTGGAGCGGTACCACTGGCCGGGGAACGTGCGCGAGCTCCAGAATTTGGTGGAGCAGGCCGTGGTCTTCAACCGGGGGGAGCCGCTCGCGCCCCGGCCGCCCGACGCCGCCGCCGGGGCCGTTTCCGTGGGCGGCCTCACCCTGGCCGAGGCCATGGAGCGCACCGAATCCGAACTCATCCGCCGGGCCCTCGTGGAGAGCGGCGGAGTCCGTTCGCGGGCGGCCCGTAGGCTCGGGCTGTCGCGCTCGGGCATCCAGTACAAGATCCAGAAATACGCGTTGGAGGGCCTGTGCGATGGTTCCGAGGCCGGTTGAACGTTGGCTGATCCTGGGGCTGCTGGGCGCCTGCCTGGCCGCCCCCCTTTGCGGGGCCCAGACCGCGGGCCGCGCCGACTTCCTGCGCGGCGTGCGCGATCTCAGGGCGGGGCGCCTCAACGCCGCCGAGGCCGGCCTGCGCGCCGCTTTGGCGGCCGATCCCAAGAGCCTGGAGGCCCGCTTTTACCTGGGGGAATGCCTGTACCATCTCGGCCGTCTGGCCGAGGCGCGCGCCCTTCTGGAGGCCGCCGCGGCCCAGGCCCCGGCCATGCCCGCGACCCATTACTACCTCGGCCGCCTGGACTATGACCAAGGCCAGCTGGGAAGCGCGTTCAACGAACTGCGGCTGGCCAACCGCCTCGACCGCAGCCTGCCCCTGGTGCATTACTACCTGGGCCTGGTGTACCTCGCCCACAGCCAGCCGGGGGCCGCCGCCGTCGAGTTCGAGAGCGTCCTGAGCCTTGAGCCGCGCTTGGCCGAGGCCCGTTACGCCCTGGCCTGGGCCTTTTGGCACGGATCCCACAAGCGGCGCGCCGCCCTGGAGGCCCTCAAGCCCCTGGAAACGGCCTCCACCGATCCGAGTCTGGCGGCGCGGGTCTGGACCCTGCGCGCCGAGATTTTGGCGGCGCGCTGATCCGGAAGGAAGCGTGATTCCAATACACGGGAAGTTCGAAAATTAGCGCATTCGGTTCAAAAATTTGTACGCGTCGCGGGAAATTTTCTTGGAAAACCCTTGGTGCATATGGGTCAAAGCGTGGCACGGCGCTTGCACTTACGGTTGGCCGGGGAACGCACCCATAAGTTTCAAAATGGAGGTCGCCATGCGCGAAGGCACCAAGAAAGTCGTGCGATGGCTGGGCTTAGCGGGGCTGATCGTGGCCCTGATGCCTTCGCTGTCCCACGCGTACGACTATTTCGGATATCGGTTTGTTCCGCACCCCAACGTCACCGTGACGCCGTTCCCCACCTGGAACGGCACACCCTGGCCGACCCCGGCGGTCACGCCTTGGCCGACCTGGAACGGCACGCCCTTCCCGACCCCGGCGGTCACGCCTTGGCCGACCTGGAATGGCACGCCCTTCCCGACCCCGGCGATCACCCCGTGGCCGACTGAGAACGAAAGCGCCGAGACCCCGGAGCCGACCCCGGCGATCACGCCCTGGCCGACCTGGAACGGCACGCCCTTCCCGACCCCGGCGATCACGCCCTGGCCGACCTGGAATGGCACGCCCTTCCCGACGCCTGTCCTGACCCCCTGGCCGACCTGGAACGGAACCCCCTGGCCGACCCCGGTGGACGCGGACAGCGACGGGGACGAAACCCCGGCCCCGACGGCGGCGCCGACCACCGCGCCGACCCCGATGCCCACGGTCACCGCAGCTCCCACCGCGGTGCCCACCCCGGTGGCCACGGCCACCCCGTAAGCGCCAAGAACCGACGCGTTCCCCCAAGGCCCGGCCTCTCGGCCGGGCCTTTTTTTTCCCGTGCCCGGACGGAGCAGACTTCGGAGGCCCCCCACCCCTCGGCGGGTCAGTTCTCCAGAAGGTTGCAGTCCACCCCGATGACGCGGAAGGCCCGGATGACCCGTTGGCAGCGCTCCTTGCTCCCCCAGAAGCAGACCGCTCTGCCCTCCACGTGGATCTTCAAGGTATAGGCCTTGGCCTTGGCCAAGTCGTATCCGCAGACGCGGACAAAAACCCGGATCACGTCCTGCACCGTGGAGACGTCGTTGTTCAGGGCCTCGACACAACAGCGCTCGGTCAGGGAGGACATCTCAATGCCCTCCAGCACCGTCGTCGGGGCCGTGGGCGTCGTCGTCGGCGCCTTCACGGGCGTTTTTTGGGGTGCTTTTATAGGTGCCGTCATCATGGCCGCTCCCGGACCGTCATCGTGGAGGTTCCCGCATCCGGGCCATTCGACCATATCGCCGAGAAAAACGGAAGCCGGGGCGGACGCCCTTCAGACCCTCCGGAACAGGAAGTAGGCGAACCTCTGCTCCTGGTCCCAGGGAGTGACATGGGTTTCGGCGTCCTGGCGCACCAGTTCAAAACCGGGCCCAAGTTCGGCCTTCATCAAGGCCGCATCGTAGCGGCGGACTTCGAGGCCGCTGCACTTCGCGGGCCCGTCCGGGGCGAAGGTGGCCAGGATGGCATGACCGCCGATCTTGACCGCCCGCCCCATCAGGGCCGTGTATCGGGCCCTTTCCCCGGGTTCCGTCAAAAAGTGGAACACCGCCCGGTCATGCCAGAGGGCGAACTCCCGATCCGGCGCGAAGGAAAGCACGTCGGCCTCGAACCAATGGACCCGACCGGCCCCGGCGCTCAGGCGTTCCTTGGAGTAGGAAAGGGACTTGGCGGAGATATCAAGGACGCTGAGATCCTCGAAGCCGGCCTCCTGGAGCCTGTCTACGAGCACCGAAGCCCCGCCGCCCACGTCGATGAAGGCACCGCCCTTGGGAAGGCCGGCGAGGCGGATGAACTCCAGGGACTTGGCGGGGTCGGCTTGGAACCAGCTCACTTCATCGGGCCCGCGGTCCGCATAGACCCCTTCCCAATGGGACTTTTTGTCGGCCATGACAGCTCCAAAGCGGCGTGTGCACGGGGTGGGCTCATTATAGTCGGTCGCCCAGGTCCCCAGCCAGGCATTGCGGGACGCGCTTCCGAGGCCCAAGGCCTGGATGGACTGCCGCAGCCGATGAAGCCGTAGCCCACCGGGCGGTGGCCAACATGGAGGAACGAAACAAGCTTGCCGTGTCGCGAGGCCACGTTCCCTCCTTTGAATCCGGCGGATCTATTGTGGCAGGACCGGGTGGGCGCTAGGATGCCCCGATGTCCTATGACGCGATCATCCTCGGGGCCGGAGCCGCCGGCTGCATGGCGGCCATCCAAGCCGGTAAGCGGGGCCGAAAGGTCCTTCTGGTGGAGCAGGGCCGCCGGGTGGGAGGGAAGATCCCCATCTCCGGAGGCGGTCGATGCAATTTCACCAACCGCCACGCCACCGACGCCGACTACGAAGGCGCCAATCCCCGCTTCGCCCGCTCCGCATTGGCCGGCTTTCCGCCCGCCGACGTGGAGGACTGGGTGGCCCGCGCGGGCATCCCCTACCACGAAAAGAAGGCGGGCCAGCTTTTCTGCGACCGGAGCGCCTTGGAGATCGTCGAGCTCCTGGAAGCCGATCTCAAGGCCTCCGGGGTGGCGATCGCGCTCGGCCGGTCGGTCCAACGCGTGGAGCGGTTCGGTCCGGATCGGTTCCAGGTGTCGGGGGACGGTTGGATGGAGCTCGGTGGCCGGGTGGTCGTCGCGCTCGGGGGCCAGAGTTATCCGGTCCTCGGCGCCAACGACCTAGCCTTCCGAATCGCCCGCAGCTTCGGGTTGTCCGTGGAGGCGACCGCCCCGGCCCTGGACGGCTTTCTCTTCGCGCCACGGGAACTGGAGCGATGGAAGGACCTGCCCGGGCTCGCCGTCGAGGCCCGGCTCACGGTGGGCCGAAGGACCTTCCCGGAGCCCGTCTTGTTCACCCACAGGGGCCTGAGCGGTCCCGCGGCCCTGCGGGCTTCTCTCCCGTGGCGGCCGGGCGAGCCCGTTGTCCTGGACTTCTGGCCGTCCGATGACCTTGAAACCGTGCTCCTCGAGGCAAAAAAAAGCCATGCGGGAGCCACCCTCCTCTCCGTGCTCGCCTCCCGCCTTCCCCAACGCCTGGCCGAACGGTGGGTTTCCCTTCTCCAGCCGCCGTCGATGGACCTGACCCGCTTGGGCGACCGTTTCCTGCGCCTGTGCGCAGAGGCCGTGCACAACGAACGTTTCGTGCCGGCGGGCACGGTGGGATGGCACAAAGCCGAGGTCACGCGGGGCGGGGTCTCGACCCGCCAACTCGACCAAAGGACCCTGGCGTGCCGCGACGTGCCCGGCCTCCATTTCGTGGGGGAATGTGTGGACATCACCGGCCAGCTGGGCGGCTTCAACTTCCAATGGGCCTGGGCCAGCGGCGCGGCAGCGGGCCGGGCGGTCTGAGTCCGCAGGCCCCGACTTCGCCCACGCGGATTTCTCTTCATCGGATACTTACGTCGGGAAAGAATGGCCTTACGGAGTGTCCAAGGAAATCCTGGGGCGGTGGACAAAATGGCATTCTGGGATTCGCCCAAAAGGATGTAATAACACGTTGTTATTACATTATCCCCCACTTAGACTTAACACATGGCTGAACTCGACTATGACGACTTCGACTGGGACCAGGGCAACGCCACCAAGAACCTGGCCAAGCATGGCGTCAGCAGGGAGACAATAGAGGCCTTCTTTGAAGGCAAACCGTTCCTTGCCGAGGATCCCAAGCATTCCAGGCATGAGAAGCGACAACTGGCCGTGGGTGTGACCCAAGAAGGCCGCTGGATGGTGGTCTCCTTCACCCTTCGGACCAAGGAGGGGCGCAGCCTCATCCGCCCTATCAGCGCCAGATACATGCACGCCAAGGAGGTTCGAGACTATGAAAAAGGCTAAGCCAACCGCCAAAGAGATAGAAGACGACCCGCTGGCAGAAGACCTGACGGGCTACCTGAGCACGCTCAAGTGGCGGAAGAGCCACTTCAAGTTCGCCCCTAAGGACGCCACCATGACCATCCGCATGTCCAAGGACCTGGTGGATCTCGTGAAGAAGGTCGCCAAGAAGAAGGGCGTCAAATACAACCGCATGGTGCGGGACGTGATCGCCGACTATGTGGTCAAAGCGGCCTGAGTGCTGAGGAAGACATGAAGTTCAATTTGGAAGAACTCTCGGTCACCGAGATACTCAAGCTCTACAGCGATGTGATGTTCCAATTGGCATACAAGAACATCACATCGAGCTCGAACAACCCAGTCGCCGATTATACTGAGAATCTTGTTTGTGAGGCGCTCTCGCTCGACAAGTACCGACAGTCCACGGGGTCATGCAACGACCTTGGGTGTAATTTCCCTGGCGTAGGGATGTCGGCGGCGGGCTAGGCCGCGACCTTGAGCCGGTGGGCCTCCTTGGCGGCGCCCTTGATGCGGCGGTTGGCCCAGCGCATCTCCTGTTCGGTGGAGACGGCCCAGACGAGCTTCCAGACCTCGGCCTCGGCCATCATGGCGCCGGCTGGG
>DAIDJD010000012.1 GCA_027451505.1 candidate division FCPU426 bacterium | reverse complement strand
GAAGAAGGGGAATTCATCTCCATCGCCGGGCCTTCAGGCAGCGGCAAGACCACCCTGCTCAACCTCATCGGCTGTGTGGATGTGGCCACTTCCGGAACCGTCCTCATCAACGGACGGGATACGGGTACCCTGGGCGATCGGGCCTTGACTCGGCTGCGTCTGGAGACCCTGGGCTTCATCTTTCAGAGTTTCAATTTAGTGCCGGTGTTGAATGTATTCCAGAATGTGGAATTCCCTCTGCTGCTCCAGGGCGGCCAGACCAAGGCCGAAAGGGCCCGGCGCGTGGACGCCCTTTTGGAGCGCGTGGGATTGGACCACCACGCCCGCCACCGGCCCAGTGAGCTCTCGGGCGGGCAGCGCCAGCGCGTGGCCATCGCCCGGGCCTTGGTGGGGCGTCCCAAGATCGTGCTGGCCGACGAACCCACCGCCAACTTGGACTCGGTCACCGGCGACAGCATCCTCGACCTCATGCGCCAGATGAACGCCGCCGAGCGCACCACCTTCATCTTCTCGACCCACGACGCCAAGGTGATGTCCTACACCCACCGCATCGTGCGCATCGCCGACGGACGGGTGCAGGGCGCTCCCGAAGGGGCCCGGCCGTGAGGGAAATGTCCCTCCTGGTGCGCCTGGCCCTGCGCAACCTATCGGCCAATTTCCTCAACGTCATCATAGGGTCCATCCTGTTCTTCGGGACCCTTCTGTTCGTGGTGGGGGGCTCGCTCATCGGCAGCGTCAACCGGGCCCTGAGCCAAGGCATCATCGGCAGCGTGGCGGGGGACGCCCAGATTTATAGGGCCGCTTCCCAGGATAAGCCCGCCCTCTTCGACAACTGGAACCTGCCGGACCTGGATCCCATCCCGGATTTCGCCAAGGTGAGCGCGGTCGCGGCCGCCGACCCGGACGTGGCCGCGCTCGTGCCCATGGGCGTCGGCAACGCCCAGGTCTACTACGGCAATACCCTCGATGAGGCCCTGGGGCGCCTGCGCCGCGCCGTGGACGGCCGCCCCCGCGCGCCCCGCGCCGTGGTCGAAAGCCTCAAGGCCCAGGTGCGCGGCATCGTCGACGTCATCGCCCAGGACTACTCGAAGCTGGCCCTGGTGGCCTCCGCCGCGGCCGTGGATCCTCGCTCCAAGGCTTACCTTCGGCGGGCCGCCTCCCCGGCCTTCTGGGCCGGGTTCGACGCCGCGCCCGACGCCCACCTGGAATTCCTGGAGAACCGGGTGGCCCCCATCCTGCCCGACGCCGACGCGGTCTACCTCCACTATGTGGGCACGGATCTGGACCTGTTCCGGCGTTGCTTCGACCGCCTGCGCATCGTCGACGGGACCGCCGTGCCGTCCGGCCAACGCGGCATGCTTCTGTCGAAGTTCGCCTACGAATCGCAGTTCAAGCTCAAGACCGCCTACCGCTTGGACCAGATCCATGAGGCGCTGACCGAGCAGGGAAGGCACATCAAGGGCGACGGCGAACTCGAGGACCTAGTGCGCCAGAACCGCACCCAGACCCGCGAGATCCTGCTCCAACTCGACCCCCTCTCCGCGGCCAAGGCGGCCGCCGTGATCCGCGCGGCCACGGGATCGAGCCGGAGGGACCTCCCCGGCCTGCTGGCGGAGTTCCTCGACACCGACGACGCGGACTTCGCGGCCCGCTACCGGGTCTTCTACAAGGACCTGGCCCCGCTGCTGCGCCTGTACCGCCTCCGGCCCGGGGACACCTTGACCATAGGCGCCTACACCAAGTCGGGCTACCGCAAGGAGGTCAACGTCAAGGTCTACGGAACCTATGAGTTCAAGGGCCTGGAGAAGTCCGACCTGGCCGGGGCCCTGAGCCTGATGGACCTCATCACCTTCCGGGAGCTCTACGGCTACGCCTCGGCCGCGGACCGGGCCGAAACCCGATCCATCGAGGCCCAGGCCGGCGCGGTCGCCCCGCCCCGCGCCGACGCCGAGGCCGCCCTCTTCGGCGGGGGAGGCGTCTACTCCGCGCCGAGTTCCCGCGGGCTCGACGCGGCCCAGGCCCTGAAATCCCTGCCCCGGCGCGCCGCCTCCGGGGACCGGCCCGGGCGGGTCTTCACCCCGGCCCAGATGGACTCGGGGGTCTGCCTGGAGGCCGCGGTCCTGTTCAAACCCGGGGTGGCCTTCACCCCGGCCATGGCGCGGCTCCAGCGCGTCCTGGATCGTGCCGGGCTGGGGCTCAAGGTGGAGGGCTGGCGCGCCGCCGCCGGGGCCATTGGGCAGTTCGTGCTGGCCGCCGACCTGATCCTGGGCGTGGCCACGGCCATCATCTTCGTGGTGGCGCTGGTCATCCTCAATAACGCCGTGGTCATGGCCACCCTGCAGCGCGTGCGCGAGATCGGCACGCTGCGCGCCATCGGGGCCCAGAAGGGCTTCGTGCTGGCCCTGGTGCTGGTCGAAACCCTGGCGCTAGGGCTGCTGTGCGGGACCGCCGGCATGCTCGCCGGGGCGGGCGTGGTGCGCCTCCTCCACCGCGTCGGGGTGCCGGCCTCCAACACCTACTTGTACTTCTTCTTCTCGGGCCCGCGCCTGCGCCCGGACCTTTCGCTGGGCAGCCTGGTGGGGGCCTTCCTGGTGGTGGTCGGCGTCACCGGGGCCTCGGCCCTCTACCCGGCCCTCATGGCCACCCGGGTCGCGCCCGTGCGGGCCATGGCTTCGGAGGATTGACGTGGGACGCATCCTGCTCATCGCCTGGCGCAACTTGTGGGCCCACCGCTCCCGCACCCTGATGCTGGGGGGCGCCATCGCCGCGGCCACGGCCCTGCTGGTGCTGCTGACGTGCCTGGCCGTGGGCGTGGCCCGGACCCTGTTCACCTCGGCCACCACCGTCACCACCGGGGACATCAACATCGGCGGCTTCTACAAGGTCACGGCCGGCCAGAGCGCGCCCCTGGTGCTGGACTACCCCCGCGTCGAGGCCGTCGTCGCGAAAGTCCTGCCGGACCTCGACTACATGGTGGCCCGGGGCCGCGGCTGGGGCCGCCTCGTCAGCGACCAAGGCAGCATCATCGCCGGGGTCGACGGCGTGGACATCGCCCGCGAGCCCGGCCTGCCCAAGGTGCTCACCATCGTCGCCGGGCGCTTGGCCGACCTCGCCAAGCCGGGGTCGGTGCTGCTGTTCCAGGAGCAGGCCAAGCGCCTCAAGGTCAAGGTCGGCGACGACCTGGTGTTCTCCACCCAGACCGCCCGGGGGGTGGACAACACCGTGGACCTGCGGGTGGTCGCCATCGCCCGGGACATGGGCCTGCTGAGCTCCTTCAGCGTCTTCGTGTCCCAGGACGTGCTGCGCGCGGCCTACCAGCTCAACGCCGGCAGCACCGGGGCCGTCCTCATCTACGTCAAGGACCCGGCCCGGGTGGAGGCCGACATCGCCCTGCTGCGCCCGGCCCTGGCCAAGGCCGGGTACACCCTCTTGGACCGTGAGGCCAAGGCCTTTTGGTTCAAGTTCCAGGAGGTCAACGACCAGGATTGGACCGGCCAGCGCCTGGACGTGACCAGTTGGAAGGACGAGATCACCTTCGTCAGTTGGACCCTGGGGGCGATCAACGGGATCACCTTCCTTCTGACCCTGGTGCTACTGGTGATCATCGCCGTGGGCATCATGAACACCCTGTGGATCGCCATCCGCGAACGCACCCGCGAGATCGGCACCCTGCGCGCCATCGGCATGGGCCGGGGCAAGGTGGCGCTCCTTTTCCTGGTGGAGGCCTTTTTCCTTGGGCTCCTGGGCACCTCCCTGGGGGCGGCGCTGGGCTCCCTGGCCGCCGCCGGGCTGAACGCGCTCCACCTGGGGGTGCCCAAGGGGGTGCAGATCTTCCTGCTGTCGTCCACCTTAGGCTTCGCCTTCGATCCGCTGCGCATCCTCGTCGACGCGGGCCTCATCACGCTGTGCGTCACCCTCATCGCCCTCGTCCCATCGGCCAAGGCCGCGTCCCTGACGCCGGTGAAGGCCATGGGCCATCTAGGATAGGAGCCATGGACCTTAAGCCCTTCCCGACCGTCCGCGCCCGCCGCTTGGCCGCCTGGGCGGCGCTGGCCTTAGGCCTAGCCCTGCCGCTTCCGGCGCGCGCCGGGGCGCCCCTGGACACCGCCCGGATGGTCGCCATCCTCAAGGGCATCGACCAACGGGTGCGCGCGGTGGGCGATTTCACCTCGCTGGTGTACCTCGAATCGCGCGAGCGCGACCAGCCCGACACCGCCCAGGAGGCCCTGGTCTACCGCCGCGACGCCGACGACAAACTCATGATCCTCTTCACCGAACCCAAGGAGACCGCCGGCCAGGGCTACCTGCGCATCGACGACAACCTCTGGTACTACGACCCCACGGTCGGACACTGGGAGCGGCGCACCGACCGTGAGCGCATCGCGGGCACCGACTCCCGGCGCGAGGACTTCGACCACTCCGACTTGGCCGACCAGTACGATCCGCACTACCTCGGGGAGGCCCGCCTCGGCGTGTACAAGGTCTGGCACCTGCGCCTGACCGCGAAGCCGGGCGTGGACGTGGACTATCCCGTGGTGGAGTTCTGGGTCGACGAGGCCACGGGCAACGACCTCAAGCGCCAAGACTTCGCCCTTTCGGGGCGCCTGATGCGCACGGAATACGTGCCCAAATGGGAGAAGGTGTACTCCCCGCAGAAGAAGGGCTGGGTCTGGTTCCGCGCGCAGATCAACATCTACGACGAGATCGACAAGGCCAACTCCACGGTGGTGGTGGTCAAGAGCGTGGACCTGAGCCCCCTGCCCGAGAACATGTTCACCAAGGCCTGGCTGGAGTCCAAGAGCCGATGAGGCGGATCCCGGGGTTGTTTCCGGCCTGCTGCGCGGCGCTGGCGTTGGGGATCCTCTCCGGATCGGCCCGCGCCGACTCCGACGCCCGGCCCAGCGAGGACGCGCTCTTCGGGGCCCCGGCTTCGGTCCCCAGCGCGGTCCCGGCGCAGGCGGCCCTGCCGGCTTCCCCCACGGCGTCCACGGCTCCGTCGGCCCCGTCCATGGGTGCCCCGTCCCGGGGAGCGGACACGGACCAGGCGGGCATGTCCTTGGCCACCCTGGGGCCCGACGATTTCGCCAACGGCACGGTGAAAAAGGATCCCCTGTCCATAGGGGGCGTGTACTACCAGCAGGCCTACTTCGACGAGCCCGCCTACCAGGCGCCGGGGGCCTCGGCGCTGTCCATGCCCCTGGTCATGGACACCTACCTCGACGCCCGCCCCA
>DAIDJD010000011.1 GCA_027451505.1 candidate division FCPU426 bacterium | reverse complement strand
CGCGGCGCGGATGCGGCGCTTCTTCAAGGAGCGCGGGGCCGAGGTCCGGCTCACGCCCGCCTCCGGCGAGGCCCGCCCCTGCGTCATCTTGCTGGACGGGGCCCGCAACCAGGAGACCGTGGTCAACAGCGCCTCCCGGCTGCGGCTGGGCGCGGCCGCGCTGGCCCGCCTGCGGGCCGGGCTGCTGCGCGACCTGCGCCCCGGGGACATCGTCACGTTCTCGGGTTCCATCCCGGCGGGCCTGCGCGGGGACACCTACCGCCGCCTCATCGCCGCGGTGGCGGCCAAGGGCGGCGTGGCCCTCCTGGACTCCTCCGGGGAGGGGCTCGTCCGCGGCGTGGAGGGCGCGCCCTTCCTGGTCAAGCCCAACGCCGAGGAGTTGGGCCAGGCCTTCCAGGTCCCGGTGCTGAACCGGGGCCAGGTGGTGCGGGCCGCCCGGGCCCTGCTGCGCCACGGGGTGCGTTGCGTGGTGGTGACCCTGGGGGCCCACGGCGCGGTCTGCGTCACCAACCGCGAGGTCCTCTACGCCGCGCCCCTGCCCACGCCCCGCGGCCTGCGCTCCAGCGTGGGCTGCGGGGACAGCTTCTTGGGCGCGTTGGCCCTGGGCTTCGACCGGGGCCGCTCCCTGGAGGATTGCCTGCGCCTGGCCACGGCCGCGGCCTGGGCCAACCTGATGGTCCCTGGGGCCGTGTTTTTTGACCCGCGCCTGGTCCAGGCCCAAGCGCCCCGCGTGCAGGTGAGCCGTCTTGCGGCCTGAACCCCTGTTGCACGGATAAAAAAAGTTGACCGCAAGCTTTGACTCGCCCTGACTTTTTTGCTAAAATACTTATTATTATGTCTAACGGATTTCTTGCGTTAGACGAGGTTTGCCCAGATCCTGTAACAATCAGCAGGAAGCCATGGCGATAAGCGTTGACTCTGTGCTTCAAGCGATCCGGGGAAAAAGCATCCATTCTATGTGGGCTATTTGTTCGGAAACGAGCAGGAGCCTGGCCCCGGATCAATCCTTCGAACTGGCGCGGCGCCTGCTGCCCAACCCCGACTTGCATGGCGCCATGGCCGCCGCCTTGCTGGCCGGGCACGTCAGCTACCTGGTTCCCCAGGCCCTGGAATTCCTGCGCACCGAGGTGGCCCGGCATCCGGACGTGCGGGTCCAGGACTGCCTGGCGCGCGGGCTGGACCACTACTGCCTCAACCGCGGCTACGACCAGGCCCTGGTGACCCTGGAGTCCTGGTCCAAGGACCCCAACGATTCGGTGCGCCGCGCCGTGGTGGAGGCACCCCGAATCTGGACGCGGCGGGACTACTTCAAGGCGCGCCCCAGGGTGGCCATCGCCTTCGTCGCCTCGATGAAGGCCGACGGCTCGGGGATGGTCCGCTTCTCGGTGGGCCGGGCCCTGGCGGAGATGGGCGAGGACTTCCCGGACCTTCTGTTGGCCGAACTCAAGACCTGGAACCTGCACCTGGTGCCCGTGCGCCATACCTACACCTTCGCCTCCAAAAACGTGCATACCTCCATGGGGTTCGTCTTCCCTAAGTCCGACTCCTGACCCCGCCTCCGGCGCCCCTGGCTCCGTCCCCGCGTTGACACCCCGGGCATTTAGGCCCTATCCTGGTTTCATGAACGCCTCCCGCCAAAGATCCCTGGTCCTGTCCGTACTGGGCCTTGGCGTGGCGGGGGGCCTTCTGGCGTATGGGTCCGCGGCCTGGACCTCCCGCGCCTGCCTGGAGGCCTGCCGGCCCTGGCTGGATACGGCCGCGCCCGGCGCGCCCGCCGGAGTGGTCGATTCCGTGTCCGCCCGCCTGGACGCCGCGGCCCTTTGGCTAGCCCTCATCGGGTCCCTGGCCGGGGCCGCCGCGGGCCTGGCCTTGGGCTTGGCCGCCGAGGCCCCTTGGCGGGCCCTGGAGGCGCGCCTGGGGGACCTTCTGGCCCGCGGCGCGCTGCCCCAGGGCCGCTCGGAGGGGTTGCCCGGGGCGGCCGCGGGGGTGGAGGCGGCGCTGCGGCGGCTTCTGGGGACCGCGCGCGGGCTTTCCGAGGCCCTGCGGGCGTCCTCGACGGAGGTGGAGCGGCTGGGCCGGGACATCGCCGGCGAGGCGGTCGCGATCGAACGCGAGGCCGCGGGGGCCGCCGACACGGCGGAGCGCGCGGCCGGACTGGCCCGGGAGCGGGGCGCGGAGCCCGGCGGCGCGGGGAAAATCGGCGGCGGGATCAGCGCCGCCCTCGGCGCGCTTGAGTCGGCCGCGGCGCGCGGAGCCGGGACCGCGGCGCGCGTGGAGGAACTCGGCGCGCGAGCGCGATCCGCCTCCGGGACCCTGGAGGCCCTGGGCGGGGCCGCCGAAGGGATCTCGGGCGTGGTCGAGGGGCTGCGCGTCCTGGCCGGCCAGGCCGAACGCCTGGGGTTGGCCGCGGCGGTGGAGGCGGCCCG
>DAIDJD010000010.1 GCA_027451505.1 candidate division FCPU426 bacterium | reverse complement strand
TCCCTGGGGGTGCTGGGGTGGGGCGACGCCGGCCAATCCTCGGCCAGCTTCTTCATGGACGACGGCCAGACCCTCACCACCACGGCGATCGCGGGCATCAATTCCCCTGAGGACGCGGGGTCCACCGTGTGGACCATGCAGACCCAGGGCTACCTCACCCCCTCTGGCACCTTCGTGGCCTTCACCCCGGGTCTGGACTCCAACGACTGGGACACGATCGTGGCCCAGTCCCTATTCCAGTATTTCCGCGCGTTCACGGATGTCGACCAGCCGCCGGCCTCCAATTTGGGGGCCAACAACTGCGCCTCTCCCTACCCCAACGGTACCTTCGTCGTCACCGGCGATGGGATTACGCAGAACGATTGGTGGCCCAGGGGCCTGGTTCCGATGCAGACCATGAACGGGACCAACGCCTCCCAAAACGGCAGCGTCGCCTGGACCCCCAGCCTCCAGCCGGTGACCATCAGCGAACCGGTTTCCGTGAACTGGGTGGGGAACACGCCCCCCCAAGGGAGCTACCGCATCAACCTCGAGAGCCAGCTCACGGGCTTGGCCTATGTGGTCTCGGTGGCGACTTCCGCGAATGTCGAGGATCCGTGCTCCATCACTGCGGGCCCGGTGTATGTCGGCGACAACTGCCACTTTTGGCCCCAGAACCAGATCGATACCTTGGACCAGAACCACGTCTGGGGCGGGCCCGTCCAAGGCGACCAGATCGCTGTGGAGAACGCCACGGCGATCTTCAACGTCAACGCGACGCAGAACCCCACCAGCGACAACACGCCGCCGCAGTTCGTGGCCTCCAATCCCACGGCCAACTCCATCCTCCAACCGGGGGTGTACAGCTCCAGCAACCCCTTGTCCGTGGAGTTCCAGGACACCGGGGTGAATTTCGAGACCGGTTCGGGCTATTCCTACATCACCGTCGTGGGACCGCAGGGCAACGTGGCGGGGCAGTCGAGCACCAACCTCGGCGGCGCCAACGGGACCCTGACGCTGTACTTCCAGCCCGACAGCCCCCTGACCGTGGGCGGAAGCTACACCATGAACGCCTACACCTGCAACGTCGACGGGCTGTGCGTGCAGCAGACCGTTCCCTTCACCGTGGTCGACACCACGGCGCCCTCCATCGTGGCCAACAACGGCGTGATGCTGGGCACAGAGATCGGGGCCCAGACCTACAATGTGCCCCTTTGCCAGACCACGCCCGCCGGGCCCTACGAGTTCGTGGACCAGGTGCAGGTGACCATCGCCATCCCCGGCACCTCCAAGAACACCCTGTACCTGCCCGGGTGCAGCGTCTCGCTGTACCAGGTCTCCGGGACGACCCAGGTGGCGCCGGTGGCCATGGCCCAGTTGACCAGCCAGAACGTGACCTCAACGCAGGCCACCCTGGTCTACCAGATCTCCCCGCCTCTGCAGTCCAACGCCGTCTACCAGGTGGTCACCCAGACCGAGAGCCAGGATCCCTCCGGGGGGCTCCACATCGGCCCGGCGCCCCAGGCCCCCGGCACGGGCTGCGTCAACGATCCCGAGTTCGCCACGGAGATCTGCGTGGGCTGCTTGGCGCTCCCCTACGCCAACAACCCCAGTTCCGCCACCCTGGCGGTCACCAGCGCCCTTCCCAGCCTCACCGTGACCACCCAGACCGGGGCCGTCGTGGCCACGGGCTCCGTGAGCGTGCTCAAGGTGGCCACCAACAACCTGCCCCTGGCGCCGGGCTACACCCTGCTGCCCACGGCGTCCGCCTCCTACGACCTCACCCCCAGCGCGAGCGACACCGCCGCCGAGTTCTACGTCAACGGCAGCCTCGAGGCCACCCCGCTGACTTGGACCTACGCCAACGCCGCGAACCTGCAGTTGTCGCTGTGGTACAACCCCGGCGACCTCACCGGGGCGCCGGGCGGGACGGTGTCGCCCGCCAACCTCCAAGTTCTCGGGTACAACGGCTCCTGGCACCAGGTCACGGACGCCCAGGTGCCGGCCAGCCCCACCGCCTCCAGCGCCATCCAGGTCGCCATCCCCCTGCCCAACGGCAGCCCGGCCTACACCTACTACGCCCTGGCCTATCCCGCCGGCAACGGGTCCGGGTCGGTGGGTTCGCCCACCGTGGTGGCGACGCCGGTGAGCTTCCCGGACACCCGGGCCTTCGACCCGGCCAGCCCGACGGCGCCGCGGGCGCGCTTCTACTACGCCTCGGTCGCGCCCCAGGACATGAACGTGGAGATCTACGACACGGCCGGGCGCCGGGTCCGCTCCCTTTCCCTGGGCGACGGCATCACCGCCTCCGACTACACGACGGACCCGCTCTACGCCAGCAACGTGATGTACTACTTCGAGTGGGACGGCAAGAACGACGCCGGCGGGGTGGTGCGCAACGGCCTCTACCTGGTCCGCTGGACCTACCACGGGGTGGACGGTTCCCACTCCTCCCAGGTCAAGCCCGTGGCCCTAATCCAATGAAGCGCCTGGGCCTGATCCTCGCGGCGATCGCCTTGGCGCCGGCGGCGGCCTTCGCCGCGGGCTCCTCCGACCTGGGCGGGGCCTTCAGCGAAATCGGTGCGGGAGCCCGGCCCTTGGGTATGGGCGATGCCTTCGTCGCGGTGGCCGACGACGCCAACGCCGCCGACGAGAACCCGGCCGGCATGGCCTTTTTCGCTCCGGACAAGCACTACGCCACCTTCACCCATTCCGACCTTTACGGGTTGAGCTTCCTGAACCGCGACTATGTGGCCTACGCCCAGGGCGACCAGGGCTACGGCGCCATCGGGCTTTCCTGGAACCAATTGTCGGCCGACCTGCAGCCGGGGAGTTGGAACGAGGACGCCTTCCAGTATTCCGGGGCCAAACAGGTCTGGGGCTTCCACAAGGACGATTTCGTGAAGCTGTCCGTGGGCTGGCAGCTGAAGTATCTGCGGGTGGCCACCGACCTGGGCAACGCCACCTCCGCCACGGGCATCGACAACGGCGCCACCGGCCCGGCAACCCTGACCACCTCGGTCTCGGGCGGAAACGCCAACGGCTGGGGAACCGGCCTGGGCGCCCTGCTGAAGTTGGGCGACCAGTTCGCGGTGGGCCTGATGGCCCAGGACCTCTACAGCACCCTCACTTGGGGAACGGGCACCCAGGAGACCATCCCTGAGGTCACCCGGCTGGGCGTCTCCTATCGCCCCGACGCCTTCACCGTGATCGCGGCCGAGGCGCGCGGCCAGGAGGTCGGCTCGGGATTCGGCGCCTCCAGCTACCACGCCGGCGTCGAGCGCCTTCTGCTCGACGGCAGGCATCTGCATTGGGGCGTGGTCCGCAACGTGGCCCTGCGCGCGGGCTACTACCAGATCATCTACAACGGCGACGGCGGCGTGTTCACCGGCGGCGCGACGGTCCAGGCCGATCGCTGGGCCGTGGATTACACCTACGAATACGACGTCAACGGGGGGCTCGGCGACACCCAGAGGTTCGGGCTGGACTTGGCGTTCTGAACGGGTCGCCCCGCGCCGCTTCCCGCCGCCCCGTCTGGGGCGGCGCTTTTTTTTTGGCGACGCTTTAAAGCCGTACGGGGCCCTGCTAAAATGGCGGGCTATGGACAAGATGGTGGTGGAAGGCGGCCGGCGCCTCAAGGGCGAGGTCGAAATCGGCGGATCGAAGAACGCGACCCTGCCCGTCATGGTCGCGGCGCTGCTGGCCAAGGGGCCGAGCCGGATCCGGGGGGTGCCCCGGCTCAAGGATGTCGACACCATGGCGCGGGTGCTCGAGACCTTGGGCGCCCAGGCGGGCCAGGAGGGCTCGGAACTCCACGTCGACCCAAGGGGGCTTTCCAAGCATGAGGCCCCCTACGACTTGGTGCGCACGATGCGGGCCAGCATCTATGTGATGGGGCCCCTTCTGGCGCGGTTGGGCCGGGCCCGGGTTTCGCTTCCGGGGGGATGCGCCATCGGCCAGCGGCCCATCGATTTGCACCTCAAGGGTTTCGAGGCCCTGGGGGCCCGCATCGAGCTCAAGCACGGTTACATCGAGGCCACCGCCAAGGCCCTCAAGGGGGCCCGCATCATTTTCGATAAGCCCTCGGTGGGCGCCACGGCCAACGTGATGATGGCGGCGGTCCTGGCCAAGGGCCGCACCAGCCTCCACAACCCGGCCCAGGAGCCCGAGATCGTGGACCTCGCGGGCTTCCTCAAGCGCCTGGGCGCGCGCGTCAGCGGAGAGGGCACGGACTGCATCGAGATCGAGGGGGTCGCCTCGCTTTCGGGCTGCGACTACGAGGTCATCCCGGACCGCATCGCGGCGGGAACCCTCCTGGCCGCGGCGGCCATCACCGGCGGTTCGGTGAGCCTGCGCCACGGGCGCCTGGGGGACCTCGGGATCGTCGCCGAGAAGCTCCGGGAGCACGGCCTGGAGCTCGTGGAGAATGGGCGCGGCGTGCGCGCCTCGATGGGGCGCCGGAAGGCGCCGGTCCACGTGACCACAATGCCCCACCCGGGCTTCCCCACGGACATGCAGGCCCAGTGGATGGCCCTCATGGCCCTGACCCCGGGCACCTCGGTGGTGACGGAGACGATCTGGGAGAACCGCTTCATGCACGTCTCCGAACTGGAGCGCATGGGGGCGGCGGTGAGGATCCAGGGCAACAGCGCCGTGGTCACCGGGGTGGGGCGCCTTTCCGGCGCGCCGGTCATGGCCTCGGACCTGCGGGCCTCGGCCGCCCTGGTGCTGGCCGGGCTGGCCGCCAAGGGGACGACCGAGGTCCACCGCATCTACCACCTCGACCGGGGCTACGAGCGCCTCGAGGACAAGCTCACGGCCCTGGGCGCCCGAATCCGCCGTGCGCAGGAATAGCGCCGCGGCCGCGTTCGTGGCGGCCGCGCTCGCATCCCGCTGCTTGGCCGCCACGGCCGCGGTGGAGTCCCCGGAGCTGCGGTCCCAGGGGGCCGGGCTGGCCGTGTCCTTGGCGGCCGGAGTCGACTCCACTTCCGGGACCGTGCGCGCCTGCCTCGGGTTGCTGGACGGGGGTCCCTTGACCCTGGCGTTGCGGCGCGCGGCGCGTTCCGGCCGGGCCCTGAGGCTGGTCCTGGACCCCGGGGACCCGTCGACACATTCCGTGGGGACCGGGTTGTTGGATCTGGGCCTTCCGGGGGTGCGGGTGCGCTGGCTCCCGGGCCTAGCCTCGGGCCGGCGCCTGTTGATCCTCGGGGGGAGCGCGTACCGCTGGGACGGCGCCTCGGCCGCGGCCCTGACCATCCCGGCCTCCGCGGGCAGCGCGTCCTTCGCGCGGGATTGGCGCAGAGCCCGGCCGGCCCGGGCC
>DAIDJD010000009.1 GCA_027451505.1 candidate division FCPU426 bacterium | reverse complement strand
ACCGCCAAGACCATCGCGGTGAGCCCAAGCCAAAGGAACAGGACCCGCCCCCTAAGCCGGGTCCACAGCGCCGCATAGAAGAAATTCACCAGGAGCTCGGCGGCGATGGACCAAGCGACCACGTCCGCGGGATACAGTGGGGCAGGGTGGCCGGAGGCGGGACCGAAGGGGGCATGCGGAAGGAGGGCGAGGGTGCAGACCGCGACCCCCATCGCGTAGCCGCGCATGAGCGGCAAACGCGTCGCCTCCCGGATGATGGGGACCAGGCCGAGGATGCCCCCGAGAAGATAAAGGGGATAAAGACGGGCGACCCGCATCGCCAGGAACCTTCCCGAACCCAAGCCCGCGTCCAACTCCGCGCCATAAGCCTCGGCTAGGACCAAGCCGCTGAGAGCGAAGAAGAAGTCCACCGCGAGGTAACTCGCGCCGCAAAGGTGGTGCCCCCAGAGGTCATGGGTGTGGCGTTGGGCGACGAAAATCGCGGCGACTCCCCGCATGGCGTCGAGGACGAGGAAGCGTCGTTTGGGGGGCACGATCCATCCGGAAGAGGCGCTTTCGGTGCGGAAATCATACGCCCGCCTTACCGCTTTGTCCCGCCCCCTGTGCCAAGCTCGCGCTCTTCTCATATCTCATCATGACCACGCCGTTCCCAAAGGCCTTCGTCTCCAAAAGCCGCAGTTCCTGCATTCGAGTCCCCTCCGGAAACAGCGGCTTGCCTTGGCCCACCACGACGGGATGCACGTAGATCCGGAACTCGTCGATAAGGCCGAGCCTCATAAATTCCGCGTCCAATTCGGCCCCTCCCACGGTCATGTCGCCCCCCGGCAGGGCCTTCAGGGCCCGGACCTCCGCCGGAACCACGGCGCGGACCGGGACGCTGTTCCAGGAGGTGTCCTGCCAGGTTCGGCTGTACACGTATTTCGGCATCCGCTTCCAAAGGGCCGCGAATTCGGCCATTTGCCTGTCGCCCGGGTGCGTTTGTTCCGCCGCGGGCCAGAAGCCGGCCATTAGTTCATGGGTCTTGCGCCCGGTCAGGAACGCCGACATCTTGGCGAGTTCGCGGTTCATGTGGTCGTGAAGCTCGGCGTCCACCTTGTGCCAGCTTATATCCCGGTCCGGACCCTCGAAATATCCGTCCAGGGAGATCGACATCCAGAGGATGACCTTGCGCATGGGGCCTCCGTCGGTGGGGGTTTGTGACGCAAAAGTGGGCGAACCGCTCCTGGGCCATGCCGCGGCACGGCCCGGCGCCCCGCCCGGGGGTCAGCGCACCTGGATCGTCCCCTGGACCATGCCCATGCCGCAGGCGAAGTGGATGGTCCCGGCCTTGCGCGGGATCAACGTCAGGCTCACGGGCTTGCCCAGGGGCAGGTCGCGGCTGAGATGGTATTCCGGGACCACGATGCTGCGGGCGCAGG
The DNA here is from genome assembly GCA_027451505.1 of candidate division FCPU426 bacterium. Lineage (GTDB taxonomy): Bacteria > Oederibacteriota > JAJYGY01 > JAJYGY01 > DAIDJD01 > DAIDJD01. The sequence continues at coordinate 34,131 of DAIDJD010000009.1, read as the reverse complement.
TGTCGTCGGTCCGGCGCGTGACGACCAACCTCAGCGGGCGGCCCCGGCGGGCCCGGATCTCGGACGGGACGAACCCGTCCTCGGTGACGGATACGGCCACGGTGACGGCCCGGGGGACCCTTCGGGGCCGCCTCGCCGGCTCGTGGACGGCGCCGCCACCGGCCCCCTCCGTCGGCGACGGCGCGGGGACCCCCGCGGCGCGGCCTTGGGGCGCGACGCCGAAGGCCAAGCCCAGCAGGGTTAGGATGAACACGGTCTTCCTCATGGGACACCTCCTCACAAGCTCAAGGGGCCCCGGCCCCCGCGGCCGGGGCGGTCCACCCGTCAGGCCCCGGGGCGCATGCCCTTGGCCTTCCAAAGGTAATACACCGCCGGGTACACGGCCAGCTCCAGCGCGAAGGACGAGAACAGGCCCCCCACCATGGGCGCGGCGATGCGCTTCATCACGTCGGCGCCCGTGCCCACCGCGAACATGACCGGCAAAAGGCCGCAGAAGGCCGTGGCCACGGTCATGACCTTGGGGCGGACGCGCTGGACGGCCCCGTGGACGATGGCCGCCTTGAGGTCGGCCTCGTCGCGCATGCGGCCCTCCGCGGCGGCGGCGTCGTGGGCCAGGTCCAGGTACAGCAGCATGAAGATGCCGGTCTCGGCGTCGAGCCCGGCCAGCGCGATCATGCCCACGGCCACCGCGACGGAGAGGTTGTAGCCGAGGATCCACAGCAGCCAGACCGCCCCGATGAGCGAAAAGGGCACCGCCAGGAGCACGATGGCCGTCTTGGTCGCGGAACCGGTGTTGAGGTAGAGCAACACCCAGATCAGGACCAGGGTCAGGGGCAGGACCACGGCCAGGCTCCGCTTGGCGTGGCGCATGTCCTCGTACTGGCCGCTCCACAGGATGCTGTATCCGGGGGGCAGGGCGAGCCCCTTGGCCAACGCGGCCCGGGCATCCCGGACGTAGCCGCCCAGGTCGCGCCCGGCCACGTCGACGCTGACGTAGCCGGCCAATTGCCCGTCCTCGTCCCGGACCATGCCCGGACCCTCCACGCGCCGGATTCGGGCCACCTCGCCGAGGGACACGGGGGCCCCGTTGGGGGAGGTCAGGAGGACATGGCGCAGCGCCCAACCGCCCTGGCGCAGCTCCTGCGGGTAGCGCACCACCACGGGGTAGCGTTGCGCGCCCAGGATCACGGTGCCCGCGTCCGCACCCCCCACGGCCGCGTCGAGGTCGTCCTGGGCCTCGGCCACCGAGATGCCGTAGCGGGCCAGCGCCTCCCGGTCCCAATCCACGTCCAGGAAGTAGCCCCCCGCGCTGCGTTCGGCCACCACGGAACGGGTGCCTGGAACCGCCTTCAGGAGGCGCTCCACCTTCTCCCCTATCCCCTGGATGACGCCCAAGTCCGGCCCGAGGATCTTGACCCCCACCGGGGTGCGGATGCCGGTGTCGAGCATGTCGATGCGGTTGATGATGGGCTGGGTCCAGATGTTGGGCATGCCGGCGAAGCGCAGGCTCCGGTCCATGCGCTCGATGAGCTCGTCGGTGGTCATGCGGTCGTCCCAGATCCAGCGGACCAGGGGCTTGAGGCCCGCGGGCATCCATCCCGAATACCAGCGGGGCTTCTCCGGCCATTGGGACCGCGGCTTCAACGTCACCGTGGTCTCGAACATGGACAGGGGGGCCACGTCCGTCGGGGTGTCGGCCCGGCCGGCCTTGCCGAAGACCCGCTCCACCTCGGGGAAGGCCCGCAGGATGCGGTCCTGCCGCCCCAGGAGGCCCTCCGCGACGGCCACGGACATGCCCGGAAGGGCCGTGGGCATGTACAGGAGGGTGCCCTCGTCCAGGTTCGGCATGAATTCCGAGCCCAAACGGAGATAGACCGGGACCGTCGCCGCCAGCAAAAGCAGGGCCGCGACGATGGTCCGCCGCGGGTGGGCCAGGACCCACGCCACGACCGGATGGTAGAGCCTGAACAGGAGCCGGCTGACCGGGTTCTCCTCCTCCTTGTGCACGCGGCCCACCAGCACGGCGTTGGCCGCCTTGGCCAGCCAGCGGGGCCGGAAGCTGAACTCCTCGAGGCGGATGAGCGTGAGCCGCAGGGCCGGATCCAGGGTGACGGCGAGCACGGCGGCCACCAGCATGGACAGGTTCTTGGTCCAGGCGAGGGGCTTAAACAGGCGCCCCTCGCGGCCCGTGAGGGCGAAGACCGGCAGGAAAGCGACGGCGATGACGAGCAGCGAGAAGAAGCTCGGGCGGGCCACCTCCTGGATGGCCCGCACCAGGACCCCGCGGTGGTCGCCGGGGCGCCCCCGGGCCTGCCACTCCTCCAGGCGCTTGTGGCTGTTCTCCACCACCACGATGGAGGCGTCCACCATCGCGCCGATGGCCACCGCGATCCCGGCCATGGACATGATGTTGGCCGACACGCCCAGGAGCCGCATGGGGATGAAGGCCAGCAGCACCGCCACGGGCAGGGTGAGGATGGGGATGAGGGCGCTGGGGATGTGCCAGAGGAAGAGCAGGATGACCAGGCTGACGACGACCATCTCCAGGAGCAACTCGTGGCGGACCGTGTGCATGGCCCGCCGGATCAGGTCCGAGCGGTCGTAGACCGGCACGATCCGGACTCCGGGAGGCAGGCTGGCCTTGAGGTCCTCCAGCCTACGCTTCACCGCATCGATGACCGCCAGCGCATTTTCCCCCTGGCGCATCACCACGATGCCCCCGACCACGCCGCCCGTGCCGTCCAACTCGGCGATCCCCCGGCGGCGGTCCGGGCCCCAAACCACCCGGGCCACGTCCCGAACCCGCAGGGCGGTCCCGGTCCGGGCATCCCACCGCACCGGCGCGCTCCCGAAGTCGGAGGGCGTGGTGGCGTAGCCCCGGCCGCGGACCATGTATTCGCGGCCCGCGGACTCGATCAAGCCGGCGCCGGTCTCGCGGTTGGCCCCCCGGACGGCGTCGACGACCCGCCGGATGGGGACGCCGTCGGCCAGGAGCTTGGCGGGATCCACCTGGACCTGGATCTCGCGCGTGAACCCCCCCACCGTGGCCACCTCGGCGACCCCGGGCAGGGACTGCAGCGCGTACTTGAGGGTCCAGTCCTGGAAGGAGCGCAACTGCCCAAGGTCGAGCCTGCCCGTGGGGTCCACCAGCGCGTACTCGTAGACCCAACCCACGCTGGAGGCGTCGGGCCCGAGCTCGGTCTTGACCCCCTCGGGGAGCTCCCCCTGGATCTTCGACAGGTACTCCAGCACCCGGCTGCGGGCCCAATACGGGTCGGTCCCGTTGTCGAAGATGACGTACACGTAGGAATACCCGAAGTCCGAGAGCCCCCGTATGGCCTTGACCTTGGGGGCCCCCATCAGGGCCCGGACGATGGGCCCGGTCACCTGGTCCTCGACCAAGTCCGGGCTCTGGTCCCAGCGGGAATACACGATGACCTGGGTATCGGACAAGTCCGGGATGGCGTCCAAGGGCGTCCGCTCCAGGGACCACCAAGCCCAGCCGCACAGGAGCAGCACCACGGCCAGGGTCGCCCAGCGGTGGCGGGCGCAGCCTTCGATCAGGCGGTCCATCATGGCCGCGCCCCCGAGCCCGCGGTGTACGCGTCCAAAGCGGCCTGAAACTGGGACTCCGAGTCGACCAGGAATTGGGCCGAGGTCACCACCCGCTCGCCGGGGGCCACCCCGCTGAGGATTTCGCTGAAGCCGTCCCCCCGCCGGCCCACGACCACGGGGCGCGGATCGAAACGGCCCCGGCCGTCCGTGACGAAGACCAGGCGCCTAGTCCCGGTGTCCAGCACAGCCTCGGAAGGGACGGCCAGGGCCCTCCCCAGGGCGCACCGGGCCGAGACCTCCACGAAGACCCCGGGGAGCATCCAGGGGGCGGCTCCGCGGACCTCCAGGCGCACGCCGAAAGCCCGCGTCAGGTCGTCCTCCCTCCGGCCCACGGAGACCACCGTCGCCCACAGGGGCGCGCCGCCGGGCCCCTGGATTTCGGCGGGCGTCCCGGCCTTAAGGGAGCCCGCGTCGATCTCCAGGAGTTCGGCGGACACCTCGTGGGGGCCCACGACGCGGCCGGCCATGCCGACCGTGCGCACCAGCGGCACAATCCCGGCCCGCGCCGTGCGCACCCCGATGAGCCGCTCCCCCGTTTGGGAGAGCGTGAACGCGGCCCGATCCGGGGCCCCGGCCGATCCGCCCCTTCCGCCGCCCGCTTCGCCGGGTCCCCGATCCGGTTGCGCATACACCGGGATGTAGTCCATGCCCATGCTGTCCTTCATGGGATGGTCGGAGAAGACGGTCGGATCCATCGGATTGCGGTACTTGAGCACCCGGCGCGGGGAGGGCTCCTCCGGCGTCCGGGCCGGCGCGGCCCCGCCCCCCGCATCCCCCGGGACCGCCATCCGTTCCAGGCGCATGTGGCAGATGGGACAGAACCCGGGATGGTCCCGTACGATCTGGGGATGCATGGGGCACTGCCAAAGCTCCCGGACCGGTCGGACCGGGGCCCCCTGGTCGCGGGCGGATGCGCGCTCCCACAGCCGGCCCCCGAAGGCCAGCAGCCCCAACGCCGCCAGGGCCACGAAGGCCGTGGCCCCGAATCTCTTAGTACCCATGACGGGCCTCCTTCCCGACGCCCAGGCCGACTCCGGCCAGGCGGTCCAATAGGGCGCGCTCCCGCCCCACACGGGCAAGGAGCTGGATCTGTCCGCTTTCGGCCATCCAGGACGCGGTCACGGCCTGAAGCGCCTCGGAGGCGCCCAGGTCCCCGCCGGCGAAGCCGTCCAAGGCCAAGCCGAGGGCCTCCCGGGACTCCGGCACGATGAGGTCGCGACCACGGCGCCATTGGGCCAGGGCCGTCCGGTAGGCCGACCAAGCCGCGACACCCTGCCGCCGCGCCTCGGCCCGGGCGCCGGCCAGCAGGTCCCGGGCCCGCTCCACCCCTTTCTCGGCCGCGGCCGATTCCCCGCGCCGACGCCAGAAGTACAGGAACGGCACGTTGACCTTGGCCATGGCCATACCGGCCGGGGCCATGCCGGGCCCGTTCATCGTGCTGTATTGGAGCATGAGGTCGGGTTGCCAAGCGGCGTCCTGCAGGCTCTTGCGGGCCTCGGCATCGAGCACGCCGCGCCGCGCCGCGGCGACCGCGGGATCCCGGGACGCCACGGCCTCAAGGAAGCCGGCCTCATCCCCGGGAGGCGGATCCGGCGCGGCACCGAGGGGCCTGGGGAGCGCCGCACCCACGGGCCAGCCCGTCAGGCTCTCGAGCTTGGCCTCGGCCGCGGTGCGGTCCTGCGTCAAGGACAAGGCTTGGTTGTCCGTCTCCGCGAGCTGCATGCGCAGCATGGGAACCATGAACTGGCCCATACGGTCCGAAGGGCCGTAGCGGATCCGATGGCGGGCCGCTTCCAGCAATTGGTCCAGGGTCGCGCGGATCCGGGCCAGGGCCGTCAGGGACGCGGCGGCCTGGTAGAGGTCCCAATAGGCGTCCGCGGCCGCCTCGAGTTTTTCCGCCAAAACGGCGTCGGCTTGGGCCCCGGCCGTGTCCCGCGCGCGGGCGTACACCCTCGCGGCGGCGAGGAGTTTGGCGGGGGAGGGGAAATCCTGGGAAAAGTCGATCCAGGTCTGCTGGGCTTGGCCCAAATCCAGTCCCGGGCGGGGCACGTTCCAATATTCCACCCCCACCTCCGGGTCGGGCAGGGCCCAGCTTTCACCGGCCTCGGCTCGGGCGCGCCCAAGGTCCGCGCGGGCGGCGGCATAGTCGGGATTGCGGGCCCGCACCGATTCCAGGACCTGGGCCAAGCTCAAACCGGGTCCGGCCGGCGCGACCGCAGATGCGGCGGCCCATAGGACCGAGGGACATACCAGGAAAAGCGGGAAAAACAGGTGGGAACGCATCGCGCTCCTCCGACACAGCGAAAGGCGAACGCCCGCGCGCGCCCGGATTCCCCGAAAGGGGGAAGGGCGGCGGAACGCCGTTCTTACGCGAGGATCGGAGGGGCGTTGGGGGCCGGGACGGACAAATGCCCTGAATCGGCGAAACGGGCGGGCGCCCTTCGTTCAGGGATGTGGCGGATGGAACGCAGGTACGGGCTGAAAGCGGCCCGGGGTTGGGTGAGGTCCACGGCGCCCAACGTGGAGACGGCCGGAACCAAAGAGGGGCTTTCCACGGCCGGGGCGAGCGGCTCCGGCTGGGACACGCGCGCTCCGCAGGACATCCCATAGAGGGCCGGGATGGAGCCGTAGCGGAGCCGGTGTTCCATCCGCATCCGAGCGCAAGCCCGGGCGCAAGCGTTGTCCGGGGCCGCGCCTGAGGGGCAAGTGGCCGAACAAAAGCCAACGACCCCACCAGCTTGAAAGCCGAGGGCCAGGACCAGGGAAAGCTTGACGAAAAGGACCACCCATCGTTTCAACCGCGTATCCGAGAATCCAGATGGAGCGGGTATCTACCCCATGATACCACTCCAGGCCCCGCGCCGGTACCTTTTTCTGGAGGCGCCCGGGCGGCGGGGTCAGTAATCCACCTCCAGGCCCAGGTTCGGCAGCCTGGGCAGGTCCGGCACCTGTTGGCTCTGGCCCGAGGAGGAGGTCGCCGCCTCGCCGTTTTGCCGGTTCAGCACGTTGAGGATCTCGAAGTAGGCCTTGAGGGACCAGTACGGGAAGGTCCAAGCCCGCTCCACCCGCAGGTCCACCCGCAGGTAGTAGGGCAGACGGTCCGCGGGGGTGTACCAGGTGGCGCCGGCGGGCAGGACAAGGTCCCCGGAGTTGTAGCGCAGCTTCGCGCCCAAGGTCCAGCGCGGGACGGGCATCCAACTGACCACGGCGTTGAGGATCTGGGGCTGGTCGTACTGGTACAGGCTCCAGGGCTCGCCCGCCAAATCGAGCCGGTCGGACTGGGACAGGGAGCCGGAGAGCGTCCAGAACAGGGCGCCCAGGTCCTGGCTGAGCGACAGGTCCATGCCCTTGACGTCGCCCTGGCCCGCGTTGGCGTAGATGGCGGGGTTCGAAGGGACTGCCACCACGAGGTCGGTGAGGGCCTTGTAGTAGGCGTCGCCCTTGAGGATGACCGAGTCCAGGAAGTCGTGCTCATAGCTCAGGACCGCGTGCTGGGCGGACTCCGGTTCCAGGCCCGGATTCCCGTACTGCGGGTTCACCTGAAGGGGCAGGGGGGCTTGGTCATAAAGGCCCCAGGCCGCGGTCCAGGTATCGCGGGGCGTCGGTTTGAATTCCAGCGCGGCGCGCGGGCCCACCTCCCCGTCCGCGACCAGGGTGCTCGTGTCGTAGTGCAGCCCCAGGGTCAGGGCCCAGAACCGGTCCAGGCGCGCCCGGTCCTGGATGTAGGCGTAGCCGTCCCAGCCCCGGGTGGACACGTTCGAGGCGACCTGGGGCAGGGAGGTGAGGTCCGCGAAGCTGTCCTGGGCCGTGTTCGTCACCCGGGGCAGCATCCCGCTGAAGGAATAGGCGGTCCACTCCGCGTCGCCGCCGGCGCTGACCTCGTGGCGCAGGCCGAGCCAGGAACCGGCGGAATAGACGGCCTCCTCCTTGAGCCCGAAGGTGGTGCGGGCGTTGTCGTCGGCCAAGGGGGTGATCCCCAGGTCCTGCGCGGTGTGGTAGACGTAGGGCGTGAGGGTGGAGACCAGACCCCGGATCGAGGTGTTGGTCCAGCCCAGGCCGCCGCTTTCGAAGGCGTTCCCGTACATCAGCGAGCCGCTGACCGGGGCGCCACCGGATTTCACCTGCACGCCACCGGAACCCCCCAGCACCGCGTTGAAAACGTCGTCCGAACCCATGGCCAGGATATGGAAGCGGTTGTTCGCCCCCAGATGGAAGTCGACCACGGCCTGGGAATCGTCATAGACCGGCAGGTCGGATTGGCCCACCAGTCGGCCGACCAGGTCGAAATAGCTGCGCCGGGCGGTGAGGGCGAAGGTGGCGTTCCCGAGCCCCAGGGGACCGGCCAGGGAGGCCGAGGCCTCCAGCAGGCTCAGGTCCGCCTCGACATGCAGCCGGTCCGAGGGCGGGGCCTGGGTCCGTCCGTCCAGGACCGCGGCCAACACGCCTCCCCAGCGGGACCCGTAGCCCGCGCCATAGAGGTCCACGGAACTGAGCAGCTCCGGGTCCACCGTGGAGTCCAGCCCCCCGAAGTGGAAGGGGATGGGCCAGGGGACCGAATCCACCCAATAGAGGTTGTCGTTGGGCCCGCCGCCTTGGATCAGCAACTGGCCGGAGATGTCGCTGGGCGCGGCCACGCCCGGCAGGATCTGCACCGCCCGCAAGGCGTCGCCGAAGGTGCCCGGGATCTCCTTGATTTCGGCCCGGCTGACCGATGCCTCCACGGGCTGGGGCGCCTCCCGGTGCCCCAGGATGGTCACGGCCAGGCCCTGGATGGGCTCGGGCGCCAGGGCCAAATCCAGGCGCCGCGGCCGCCCCGCCTTCAAGACCACGGTGCGCGTCACGCAGCCGTATCCGTCGGCGCAGGCCGCCAGGCTCCAGCGCCCGGGGGCCAGGCCCATCCGGTAGGCGCCGCGGCCGTCCGCGACGGCGTCGGCCGCCGCCCCTGCGCCCCCGGTTGCGCGGATCCGGGCCCCCGGGATGGGGTCCGGCGCGCCGATTCGGTGGACCAGGCCCCGGACCGCGACGGACGCGTCCGGACCCCCGGTTGGACCATGGGCCGGACCGGATCCCGCGGCCGAAGCCGCGGCCGGGAAGGCCCCGATGGACGCGGACAGTCCCAGGACCAGGACCCAAACCAGAGCCCGGCCTCTCAAGGCAAGATTCCCACGTATGCCGCCACCTCCGTGCGCCGCTAGGCCCATAGCCCCATTTCAAGAAGGGACTGTCCCGCCAATCCCGGATGGTCTATCTTTGGCCCCACCTCAAGCCTCCAAACTCCGGTTACCCGCCATCGCCACCGCCACTCCCGAAGTCCTCGCGATCGTCTTCGCCGCCACCTTGATCCGTTCCACGCTCGGGTTCGGCGAGGCCCTGGTCGCCGTGCCGTTGCTGGCGATCTTCATCCCGCTGCAGGTCGCGGCGCCCCTGGCGGCCCTTTTGTCGGTGACGGTCGCCGGCCTGGTCCTGGCGCAGGACTGGGACCAGGTCCACCTGCCCAGCGCGGCGTGGCTCCTGGGCACCACGGCCCTGGGCCTGCCGCTGGGCCTGCTCCTGCTCAAGTGCGGGCATCCCCGGGGGGTGGAAGGCGCGCTGGCCGGCTTCATCCTAACGTTCTCGCTCTATTCGCTGGCCGTCCGCGCGCCTCCCGAACTGAAGCGGGACCATGTCGGCTGGCTGTCGCTGTGCGGATTCTGCGCCGGCGTGCTGGGCGGCGCCTACGGCATGAACGGCCCGCCCCTGGCCCTCTATGGGGCGATGCGGCGTTGGCCGGCCCGGCGCTTCCGGGCCACCCTTCAGGGATACTTCTTCCCGGCCAGCGCCCTGGTCCTGCTGGGGTACCGCGCGACCGGAGTCTGGACCCCGGAGGTGACGCGCACGTACCTGTGGGCGCTGCCCGTGGCCCTGCCCGCCGTCCTCATCGGCCGGCTCCTGAACCGCCGGATGCGGGTGGAGGCCTTCGTGCGTTGGGTCTATGTCGGGCTGGTCGCCGTCGGCGCGCTCCTGCTCTGCCAAGCCCTGGGACTGAGCCTCAGCTAGGCCGCGCCCAAGCCCTTCCCATAGCCCGCCCCGGCGCGCCGTCCGCGCTCACCGCCGTTTCCCGGCTGGGCGCGGCTTGGGGCGGCGTTCCGGGCGGCCGCCACCGGCCTCCCGGACCCGCCGTTGGCCCGCCAGCCAATCCTCGGCCGCCTTCAGGGTCGCGGACTCGATCGTGTAGGTGCGGACCCGGCCTTCTTTGCTCGAACGCACCAGGGCGGTGCGTTCGAGCACGTCCATATGCTGCGTGAACGCGGGCAGCGACATCGCGAAGGGTCGGGCCAGCTCCAGGGTGGAGGCCGGGCCCCGGGCCAGGCGGGCGATCACGGCGCGCCGGGTGGGATCCACCAGCGCCTGGAATACGGAACCCAGCGGAACGGCTTTGTTAGGCATAAGGTTCATGATAGCGCGCCGTCATTCAAGTCCACACCTAATTTTCGACGTCCCTACCCGATCCGTCCGGATCCACGCGTTCGGTCCGGGGCCAGGCGGCGGCGCCCCAGCGGCCCGGCGGCCAAGACCCCCAAGAGACCGCGGAGCGTCCCGGAACAGGGAATAACGGGCCCCGCGCGGGCATTCGCTGAGGGAGCCTGCGCCTAGGCCCTCGGGACCCCGGACCACCCGCGGGAAAAGCTCCGCCCTGCGCCCCGTTTGACGGGCCGGGCCTGACAGCGAAGCCGTTGAAAGGACACGCATGGGCATCACCCCAAGGCCGCCGGTGAACGCTCCCGCCGGGGGGCTCGGCGGGCCGTATCCCGGGCCCCCGGTCCACGAACGCGAATTCGAGATCACCCATATACACGGCATGCACCTCAGGCCGGTGGCGAAGATCGTCCAGATAGCCCGGTCCTTCTCCAGCGCGATTGAGGTCCACGGGAACGGCCAAGTGGCGGACGGCAAGAGCATCGTTTCCATGATGCTGGCCTGCGTACCCCGCGGCGGGAGGATACGACTGCGGATCGAGGGCCACGATGCCCGGCGGTGCATGGACGCCATGGCGGCGCTGATCCTGGACTCCTTCGGGGAAGGCAGAGACTGACCCCCAGCGCCTTGGGGGCCCCGGGGGAGGGCCGCCTCGACCGCCGACGCCAGGGTCGCTGATACGGACGACGGGCGTCGGGGGAGGCCACGTTCCTCAGGCCGGCTGCGGGCGGCCCGCCTTGAAGGTCCGCATCTTGCCGCCGAGGTCCTCCAACTCCTGGGGTTTCATCGCCTTTTTCACGGCGAGGAAGATCCTGCCTTCCTCGTCGGCGAAATGCCTGAGGAGCTGGATGCGCATGTCCCGGAAGGTGGGATCCCACCTCGGGTCGAAAATGGGCATCTTTTCCAAGAGGCCGAGCGCGGTCCCGACGGCCTCGTGGGCCTGCCGGTCCATCGCCGGAACGTCCCCCGCCAGGGAGTGCGCCTGGACCGCGGGATAGAAGACCTGCTCCTCGACGCGGTCGTGCCTCTCGAGTTCCTCCTTGAAGTCCTCGAACAGGCTCTTCTTTTTCTGGCCCTTGCTCCTTCCGATCTCCTGGATGGCGCTTTTGGCGGACTTGTGGTCCTTTTCGAGGATTTGGATCGCGTTCATCGAAGCTCCCTTAGGGGCCCTCCGGTCGGCGCGGATGCGCGGGCGTTGGGCGAGAGTCCATGTCCCGGCGGGGGGCCTTTATTCCGTCGCCAAAGGGGGAATAAAAGGCGCGGCCGGGGCATTCCCAGACGGCAGGAACGATCCAACCGGCAAACCCAGTGCCCAGGCGGGTGGAATCATGGCGGAAACATCCAGGCCAACCCCCCGCGGAGGGGATCCGCCGCGAACGGCCCTGATCGTGGCGGCCCCCGGAGTCCGGACCGGGAAGCTCAACGGCTTCCTCAAACGGCAAGGGTACAGGGTGCCCCCGGTGTCGTCGCTCGGGGAGGCCGTCGCGAGAACGCGCCGATCCCTGCCCGACGTCATCGTGGTTTGCTGCGCCGCCGAAGGCGTCGACCTTCTGGCGGACCTCCTTATGGAACATGGCCGCGCGGCGGTGGTCCTGGCGGCCGCGACGCCAAGGCTCGCGGAGGTGGTGGCCGCCGTCAAGATGGGCGCCGTCGACTTCCTCGACTGGCCGCCGGACCTCGGACGGTTGAAGCGCGTCCTGGAGGAACAAAGCCGCCTTCCCCCGGTGGGGTAGCCGGGGCGTTCCGCGCCGAAGGAGCCACGCGACCGTGGCGGGGGACATGATGGCAAACCCGAAGCATCCCCACCCGGCGCCGCCGGCCCCGGGCCGCTGAGATGGCGGTCGCGGCGGAGCGCTGGGACGCGCCTTTCGAGGACCCCCCCGAAAACGCCATCCGCGAGGAGATCTTCTCGGTGGAGCGCCTGGAGGGGCTCGCCCAGGCCCTGGCCGCGGACCACCTGGGGACGCCGCGTGTGCGTTTCGGGCGCAGCCTCGCGCCCAGGGTTCGGGAGAACGGCCGCGTGCTCGCCCGTTGCCAGCGGGAGTTGGCGGAGGCCGCGGCGCTGGGTCGACCGGTACCGCCGGCGGCGAGGGCGCTGCTCGGCAATTTCCATTTGGTGTCGGACCTGGACGCGGCCATCCGCGAGGAACTCCCCTCCGCCTACTACCGGGGCCTTCCGAAGCTGGGTCATGGCGGACTGAGGGGATTCCCCAGGATCTACGCGTTGGCCTGGAACTGGGTCGCGCACTGCGACAGCCACTTCGATGCGGAGACCCTGCTGCGCTTCGTCGCGGCCTACCAGCGCGCCCAACCGTTGATGATCGGGGAACTCTGGGCCCTGCCCATCACCCTGCGCATGGTGCTTCTGGAGAACCTGCGGCGTCAGGCCCGGGCCATCGTCGTCAACCTCAGGTCGACCGGCCGAGCCGACCGGCTCGCCGACCTGCTCCTGGGCCTGGGGCCCGGCCCGGTCCTGTCCGCGGCCCTGGCGCGGGAGCGCCTGGGCGACCGGATGCCGCCGTTGGCCTTCAGCGCCCGCCTCCAGCGGCGGCTCGGGGACCAGGACGCATCGGTCGGCCCGATGCTGGCTTGGCTGTCGGAAAGGCTCGGGGTCCAGGGGACCACCCCCGAAGCCGCGGTCCGGCGCGATCACCAGGAACAAGCCACCCGCAACGCCACCTGCGAGAACGTGATCGCCAGCCTGCGGGCCATCGCGTTGTACGACTGGCCCTCCTTCGTCGAACGCCTCAGCCTCGTGGATGGGGTGTTCGAAGGGGCCTTCGATTTCGCGGGGCTCAATTTCGCCACCCGGGACCGCTACCGCCACGCGATCGAGGACCTGGCGCGCGGGAGCCGCCACGGCGAGGTCGAAGTGGCCCGCCTGGCCGCCCGCGCCGGCCGGGCCGGGGAGGTTCCGCCGGGCGACGCATCCTGCGACGTGGGGGAATGCCTCATCGGACCCGCCCGCGAGGCCTTCGAACGCCGAATCGGCTATGGGCCCTCCCTGCGACTCAGGCTGGGCCGGGCCGTCACATCCTTCGGCGCACCCTTTTACCTGGGCTCGCTCGGGTGCGCGACCGTGGGGGCCCTGGCTTGGCCCCTGGGGGCGTCCACGCCCGGCGGGGGCGGGGCGCTGACGCTGGGAGTGGCCCTTCTGGCCCTCCTGCCGGCCTCCGAAATCGCCGTGGCTCTCGTCAACCACGCGGTGATGGCGCTGTGGCGGCCCCACGCCCTGCCGGCTCTATCCCTCAAAGGGGGCGTCCCCGAGTCCCTGCGCACCGTGGTCGCCGTGCCCGTGATCCTGCCCGACAATGGCGATTTCCAGGGGCTGATGGAATCCTTGGAGGTGCATTTTTTCGCCAATCCGGAGGGGGATCTGCATTTCGCGCTGCTGACGGATTGGGCCGACGCCCCCGGCGAGACGCTGGAGGGGGAGGACCGCCTATTGGCGGACGCGCGGGAGCGGATCGGGGAGTTGAACCGCCGCCACGGGGCCGCCCCGGGCGGAGGCCCGCGGTTCGGCCTCTACCACCGGCGCCGGCGTTACAACGCGCGCGACCGCGTTTGGATGGGCTGGGAGCGCAAGCGCGGCAAGCTTATGGAGTTCAACCGGCTCCTGCGGGGCGCCCCCGGGACCAGCTTCACCGTTTCCGGCGCGGACGCGCCCGCGCCGCCGACCGGGGTGCGCTACGTCATCACCCTGGACCATGACACCCGCCTCCCGCGCGGAGCGGCCCGGAGGCTCGTGGGGGCCATGGCGCACCCTTTGAACCGCCCGGTCCTCAACGCCTCCGGGGACCGCGTCATCCGCGGCTACGGCATCCTCCAGCCCCGCATCAGCCCCATCCTCCCCTTTGAGGAGGAGAGCACCTGGCTCAACCGCCTGGGGTCGGGCCGCGCCGGTTCGGATCCCTACGTCGGCACGGTGTCGGAGGTGTACCAGGACCTCTTCGGCGAGGGCAGCTACGCGGGCAAGGGCATCTACGACGTCGACGCCTTCGAGGCTTGCCTCGCGGGCAGGGTTCCGGACAACGCGCTGCTGAGCCACGACCTGTTCGAAGGCTCCTTCGCCAGGGCGGGACTGGTGAGCGACATCGAGCTTTTCGAGAGCCTACCCGGGCACGGCCGCGCTTCGGCCGCCCGTGAACACCGCTGGACGCGGGGGGACTGGCAGCTGCTCCCCTGGATTCTGGGCTTCGGGGCCGGCCGCGCGGCCCGCCTGGGCATCGTCGCCCGGTGGAAGATGACCGACAACCTGAGGCGCAGCCTGCTGCCCACCGCGTCCCTGGCGCTCCTGTGCGCGGCGGTGTTCCTGCCCCCGGGCGACGCGCCCGCGTGGTCGGCTTTCGCCCTCGCCGGCCTCGCCTTGCCCCCCCTGCTGGGGGTCCTGGCCACGGAATTGGTCCCCAGGGGCCGGGACTTCGCGCTGGGGAACCACTGGCGCTCCATGGCCGAGGAACTGGGCGCCGGGATCCTGAAGTTCGCGCTCTCGACCGCCCTGCTCCCCTACGATGCGCTCCGCAGCGCCGACGCGGTGGCCCGGGCGCTGTTCCGCCTGTTCGTGAGCCGGCGCGGCCTGCTGGAATGGACCAGCTCCGCGCGCTTCTCCGTTCCCTGGAGTCCGGGCCGGGGCGACTCCCTCCGGCGCTTCGCGGCCGGGCCCCTCGTGGGCTGCGCGATGCTGGCCGGGCTGGCCCTGGCCCGGCCCCCGGCCTGGCCCCTGGGCCTGGCCCTGGCGGCCCTTTGGCTGGCGTCGCCCGCGCTGGGCCGCTGGTTCGACCTTCCGCGCCCCCGCCGCGCCGCCCGCCGGCTCGGCCCCGCGCGGGTCGCCCTGCTGCGCCGCACCGCGCGCCGCACCTGGCATTATTTCGAGACCTTCGTGGACGGGTCCTCGCACGACCTGCCCCCGGACAACTACCAGGAGGATCCCCGCCCGGCCCTGGCCGGACGGACCTCACCCACGAACATGGGGCTGTACCTGCTCGCATGCTCGGCGGCTCGCGACTTCGGCTGGCTGACCGCCCCGCGGTTCCTGGACCGCCTCGAACGCACCCTCGACAGCATGGAGGCGATGGAGAAGTGCCGAGGCCATTTCCTGAATTGGTACGACGTGAAGTCGCTCCGGCCCCTGGAGCCGCGGTTCGTCTCCACCGTGGACAGCGGGAATCTGGCCGGGCACCTCCTGGTGGCCCGCCAATCCGTGCTGGAACTCCTGGAGCAGCCCCTGTTCCCGGCGGGGGCCTGCCGGGGCCTGGCCGACAGCCTGGACCTCGCCGCGGAGTCGGCCCTGTCCGGGACGTTCGAGCGCCTGGCCGGCATGCACCGCCTCGACCTGCGGGCGGCGCTCGCGGGGCTCGCGGGGGCGGTCCGCGAGGAACCCGCGGGGGCCGCGGGGCTCCGCGAACAGTTGGGACGAATCAAGGCCTCCGCCGACACGCTCGCCGACATCGCGGCCAGCGTCCTCCAGGAGCACGACCAACCGGCGGCCACCGAACTCGCGCGCTGGGCCGGCGTCCTCCAACGCGAGCACGACGACCTCGCGGCCCTGGCCGGATCGCCCATGATGGACCTGCCGCCGGGCTTCAACCCGCCGCTGGGTTCGGCCTCCGAAGGCCTTCTGGGAAGGGGCCTCGAGGGCCCCGCGAGGGCCGCCGCCGGGCTCGCGGGCCGGGCGCGGCGGGTGGCGGGGCGGCTCCAGGCCCTTTTCGCCGCCATGGACTTCGGGTTCCTTTACGACCCCTCCAAGCGCCTCCTTTCCGTCGGATACCGGCCCGCGGGCGGCTGCCTGGACGCCGGCTGCTACGGCCTCCTCGCTTCCGAGGCGCGGCTCGCGAGCTTCGTGGCGGTGGCCCGGGGGGACGTCGCCCCCGAGCATTGGTCGCGCCTGGGGCGCCCGTTCACCGCCACGGGGAAGGGCGTCGCGCTGCTATCGTGGTCCGGATCCATGTTCGAATACCTGATGCCCCTGCTGGTGATGCGGTCGCCGCCGCGCAGCCTCCTGGCGGACACGTACCGCACGGTGGTCCGCCGCCAAAGGGCCTTCGGGAAGGACCATGGCGTCCCCTGGGGCGTGTCGGAGTCGGCCTACAACCTGCGCGACAACGACATGACCTACCAGTACTCCGATTTCGGGGTGGACGGCCTGGGGATGAAGGAGGGGCTGGGGCGTCAACAGGTCGTGGCGCCCTATGCCACGGCCCTCGCCCTGATGGTGGACCCGCCGGTCGCCGCGGAAAACCTGGAGCGCCTGGCCTCCATGGGCGCCCTGGGAACCTATGGCTTCTTCGACGCGCTGGACTTCGGGCCGGACCGCCTCCCCGAAGGCCGGGCCTGGGCCGTCGTGAGGACCCATATGGCGCACCACCAGGGCATGACCCTGATCGCGCTTCTGCATGTCCTCCGGGACGGGCCCATGCAGGCCAGGTTCCTGGCCGATCCCTTGCTCCGGTCGGCCTCGCTGCTGCTCCAGGAGCGCACGCCGCGGAATGTGGTGCTCACCCACGCGGCCCAGGCGGATGAAGGGGACGTCGCGGTCCTCCGCGACGAGGCGCCGACCCAAGAGCGTTCCCATGACGGCGCCCACCAGTCCCTTCCCCAGGCCCACCTGCTGGGCAACGGGAGCTACTCCGTCATGCTCACGTCCGCCGGAGGGGGCTTCAGCCGCTGGAACCATCTCCGCGTCACGCGGTTCCGGCCCGATCCCACCGTCGAGGCCTGGGGCACCTTCATCCTCATCCGCGACGTCGACAGCGGACGGAATTGGAGCGCCACCTACCTGCCCAGCCGCGCCGAGCCCGACAGCTACCGGGTCTCCTTCAGGGAGGACAAGGCCGAGTTCGTCCGCCGGGACGGCGGCGTCGAAACCCGACTCGAGGTGGCGGTCAGCCCCGAGGACGATGTGGAGGTCCGCCGGCTCACCTTCATCAACCACGGAACCAGGCCGGTGGACCTCGAGGCGACCTCCTATGCCGAAGTGTCCCTTTCGGAAGAGGACGCCGACCTGGCCCACCAGGCCTTCGCCAAGCTGTTCGTCGAGACGGATTACGTCCCCGAACTGGGCGCCCTGCTTGCCCATCGGCGCCCCCGCGGATCGCCGGAGGAGGAGGCCTGGGCGGCCCACCTCTGCCTCGGCGGACCCGAGGACGCGCGCCACGAGACCGACCGCGCACGCTTCCTCGGCCGGGGCCGCGACATTTTCGATCCGGCCCTGGGGGCCCCGGGAGCGCTTTTCACCGGGGGCGTCGGCGCGGTGCTGGACCCGATCTTCAGCATCAGGCGGGGCATCACCGTGCAGGCCGGGGGCCAGGCGCACGTCACCTTCGCGACCATGGCCGCCTCCAGCCGCGCCAAGGTCCTGGCCCTGGCCGCCAAAGTCGGGGACGGCGCGAACGTCGAACGGCTGTTCGGCCAGGCCCGGATCCACGCCCAGGTGCAGCTCCGCTACCGCGGGATCCAGCCGGAGGAGGCCCGTCTCTTCCAATCCCTGGCGGGGCACCTCCTGTACCCGGATCCCCGGCTGAGGCCCCCCGCGGAACTGATGGCCGCCAACCGCCTAGGGCCGGGTGTCCTTTGGTCGCGCGGCATCTCGGGGGCCCTTCCCTTGTTGCTGTTGAGGATGGACGAGGCCTCGGACCGGGAAATCCTCAGGCAACTCGTCCTGGCGTGGGAATATTGGCGGCTCAAGAACCTGGCCGTGGATTTCGTGGTCCTGAACGAGGAGCCCGCGTCCTACGCCGCGGAGTTCCAGCGGTGGATCGAGGACCTCGCGCGCGCGCATCGGGCTCCGGGCCCCGGAGACCGGGGCGGGGCCATCCACGTCGTCCAGGCCTGCCTGCTGCCGCGGCGGGAACGGGACCTCCTGTTGTGCGCGGCGCGGGCCGTCCTGCACGCCGGCCACGGCAGCCTCTCCGAGCAACTGGCGCGGGTGGCGCCGCTCCCCAGCCCCCCGCCCTGGCTGGACGCGGCGGACGCGGCCGACTGCGGCCCGCTCCCGGAGTCCGCGTTGGAATTGGCCAACGGCCTGGGCGGCTTCGCGCAGGACGGACAGGAATACCGGGTGACGCTCGAGGAGGGCAAGGACACCCCGGCCCCTTGGATCAACGTGGTGGCGAATCCCCAGTTCGGGTTCCAGGTCTCGGAGTCGGGATCCGGCGCCACCTGGTCGGGCAATTCCCGCGAGAACAAACTGAGTCCCTGGAGCAACGATCCCGTCAGCGACCCCGCAGGCGAAGCCTTCTACGTCCGCGACGAGGACAACGGCGCCCTGTTCGGCCCCACCGCGCAGCCCATACGCCTGAGGGGAGGCCGCTACCGGGCCAGCCACGGCCAGGGCTACAGCCGCTTCGAGTCGACGGCGCGGGGCATCCGCATGGTCCTGACGCAGTTCGTGCCCCTGTCCGACCCCATCAAGATCTCAAGGTTGGTCGTGGAGAACGTGTCCGCGCGCCCGCGCCGCCTGAGCCTTACGGCCTACGTTCCCTGGGTGCTGGGGACCGAGCCCCAGGCCACGGCCCACACCCTCGTCACCGGGTGGGACGCCGCCCTGGGCCTGTTGACGGCCAGGAACCCCTTCCACCCGACGCATCCCGAGGCGCTGGCCTTCCTGGACGCCGGAAACGGGCCCGTATCCTACACCTGCGACCGCAGGGAATTCCTGGGGCGGCACGGCGGGCTCCGGCGACCGCGGGCGCTGCGCACGGGGGCGGCGCTTTCGGGAAGGGCCGGCGCGGGGCTGGACCCCTGCGCCTGCCTGCGCCGCGCCGTCGACCTGGAACCCGGCGCCAGCGCGGAATTCCGGGTCCTTCTGGGGCAGGCGCCCGACCGCGAGAGGCTCGCCGCACTGGTCGAGGACTACCGCGCCCGCGACCTCGACCGGCTGCTGGCGGAGGTGAGGTCCTTCTGGGACCGGACGCTGGGCGCCCTCACGGTGCGCACCCCCGACCGGTCGATGGACCTCATGCTCAACCGCTGGCTCCTGTACCAGACCCTCAGCTGCAGGTTGTGGGCGCGCACGGCCTTGTACCAGTGCGGGGGCGCCTACGGCTTCAGGGACCAGCTCCAGGACGTGGTGGCCTTGGCCCATTCCAACCCCGCGGCGGTCCGGGACCACCTCCTGCGCGCCGCGGGCAAGCAGTTCAAGGAGGGCGACGTGCTGCACTGGTGGCACCCGCCCCACGGAGCGGGCGTGCGCACGCGCATCACCGACGACCGCCTTTGGCTTCCCTACGCGGTGGCCCGCTACGTCGACTCCAGCGGGGACCGGGCCGTCCTGGAGGAGGAGGTCGCCTTCGTCGAGGGCCCCCCGCTCGCCGAAGGGACCGACGACCTCTATTTCACCCCCACCGCGACGCGCGACACGGCCACGCTGTACGAGCATTGCGCCCTGGCCCTCGACCGCAGCCTCGCGACCGGACGCCACGGGCTGCCGCTGATGGGCGGCGGCGACTGGAACGACGGCATGAACCGGGTGGGCCGGGCGGGCAGGGGCGAGAGCGTCTGGCTGGCCTGGTTCCTGGTGGACAACCTGAGGCGCTTCGCGGTCCTGGCCCGGACGCGGGGCGAGCGCCCCCGGGAGGCCCGCTGGAGCGCGGCGGCGGCGGACGTCGTCGCCGCGGTCGAAAGCCGGGGCTGGGACGGGGACTGGTACCGGCGCGCGTTCTCCGACGACGGAACCGCCCTGGGGTCGGCGGCCCTGTCGGAATGCCGCATCGATTCCATCGCCCAGTCGTGGGCGGTCCTTTCGGGGGCCGCCGATCCGGCGCGGGCGGCGCGGGCCATGGCGGCGCTGGAGGAACACCTGTGGAGGAAGGGAGGCGGCCAACAGGTCCTGCTGGAACCGCCATTCACCGGCGCGGGCCTTGATCCTGGATACATCGCCGGGTATCCCCCGGGGATCCGCGAAAACGGAGGGCAGTACAACCACGCCGCGGCCTGGGCGGTGGCCGCGTTCGCCGGCCTGGGGGAAGGCGCGAAGGCCCACGAACTCTTCGCCGCCCTCAACCCCGCCAGGGTCGCCTCGACCAGGGCCGGCATGCTCCGATACCGGATCGAGCCCTACGTGATGGCCGGTGACGTGCTCTCGATGCCGCCCCATGTGGGCCGGGGCGGCTGGAGTTGGTACACGGGATCCGCCGCCTGGATGCACCGGGTGGGGATCGAATCCATCCTGGGGCTGACCCTGGACGCGGACTCGATGCGGATCGAACCCTGCATCCCTCCCGAATGGCCGGGCTTCGAAATCCGCTTCGAGCGGGGCGGCACGCGTTGGGAGATCCGGGTGACGAACCCGCGCTCGGTGTGCCGGGGCGTGGCCCGCCTCGAACTGGACGGCCGGGAGTTCCCGGTGGGCCCGTCCCCGCGCGTTCCGCTGCTCCTGGACGGGGAATCCCATGCGCTGCTGGTCGTGCTGGGCCCCCCGGAGGACCGGAACCCGGGCGCTTCCGGGGGTGGACCCGCAATTCCCAACGTTGCGCCGGGATTGGGGGGACAATGAATGGACAGCGAAACCCGCTGATTCCGGCAGACCCAGTGCCGTGTCGGGTGGTCCATGGTGGAAGAGCAGGAACTGGTCCGGCGCGTGCTGGCGGGGAGTCCGGACGCTGAAAGGGAATTTTTCGAGAGGTACCGGCCCCGCCTGCTGCGGGCCAGCCGGTTTTTTTTGGGCGGGCAGGATTCCGACGCCGAGGACATCGTCCAGGAGACCTACATCATCGCGTTCCGGAGGTTGGGGGAATACGTGTTCCGCGCGCCGATTTACGCTTGGCTGCGCCAGATCTGCCTGCGCCTATGCTACGCGCGCCTGCGCGCGCGGCGGCGCGTCCTGGTGAGCCGGGAGGGGGACCTCGAGGTGTACCTCCACGCGGCCGCGCTGCGTCGGGTTTCCGACGGCGAGGCGGACGTCCAGCGGCTCGCCCGGCTCGCCCTTCTGGAGACGCTGAAGGGCGGCCTGAGCCCGGATGGCCGCAGGATCATCGAACTCAGGGACGTCCAAGGGCTGCGCTACGCCGCCATCGGCGCCGCCCTGGGGATACCCATGGGGACGGTCATGTCGCGCCTCGCCCGCGCGAGGACCCGACTGCGCGCGGCGCTGCTGGCCGGTCGGCCGGGGGAAGGCGCCGGGCCCGCGGCGGCGGAATTCGCCCGCTGAGCGGGGCGCGGAGGCCCCAGGCCGGGGGATGAGGGCCGCGGGCACCTCTTTCCGCGTCGAAATCAAACGGTCTCGGGTTCCTTAGGGAGGAGCCGCCCCGCCCGGCCGTGGAGCAGGGCCCAGGGGATGAGGGCCAAGGTGAGGAGCACGCCCAGGCAGCCCGCGGCGCCGGCCAGGCGGATGAGCCCCGGGCTCCGCCACACCAGGCCCAGCACCCCACAGGGCACGGCCGCTGCGTGCAGCAGGGCCGCGGCCCAGGCCGGCCCCTTCGGGATGAGGCCCCAGGCCGTGGGCACCTCCCGTTCCGAGGAAACGGCCCAGAAGCGCCGCATCCACGCCAGCACCGCCACGATGCGCTGGATCGTGCCCAGGAGGACGCCCCCCACGAAGCCGAACAGCGCCAGGTACGCCAGCGAAGCGTCCCCGGCGTAGGACAGGCCGCGGACGGCCCGCGCCACGTCCAGGCCCGCGGCGGCCAGCATCCACACCAACGCGAGGGCCTGGAGGGCGAAGGAACTGCTCACCAACGGCTTTGAGGCGGCGCGGCACTGCAGCAGGACCTGTAGGGCGAGGCCCAGGGCGGCGGCCAGGACGGCCAACGCGGCGGCGACCGAAAAAGCCCGGCCCGCCCCCAGCCAAGCCAGGAACTCCAGGGACAGCGCGGCGTGCACCGCCCGCCCGGCCCAGACACCCGGCCACGTCGGATAGCGGGTCGCGCCGAGGAATAGGCGCAGGAGCTTGGGAAGCATTCCCAGGACCGCCATCCCGGCGAAGCCGACCAGGGCCAGGTGGAGGTGGAACTCCAGGTTCACTTCGGGGGCCTGGGGCAGGAGGGGCCGCAGGAGGCCGACGGCCATGAGCGAGCCCAGGGCCATGAGCGCGGCGAGATAGGCGTGGGCCGCGGCGAGCCCGGACCAGGCGCGCGTGCGCGGGGCGCCGCCGAACGCCAAGCCCGCGAGGCGGCCCGCCTCCGCGGCGTACCCCAAGAACAGGCCGGCCAGCGCCGCGCCGAGCCAGACCCAGCCGCGCAGGCCGGCCATGAAGGCCACCAAACCCAGGGCCCCGGCGTGGAACAGGCCCGGCCCGGCCCAGGCCGCCCAGGTCCGGCCCCGGTCCCGGTGGGCGAGCACGGGCCCGGCCTGGACCGACACCGCCAAGAACAGCGTGCCCAGCCAGCCCAGCCCGGCCAGGTGGACGGAGGCCAGCATCCAGGGATTGCGGAGGTACGGCAGGGTGTAGGCCCCCGGCGCCAGGGCCAGGAGCGCTTGGGAGGCGGCCGCGCTCAACAGCGCGACCGCCAGGAAGGGCCAGAAGGCCCGGGGAAGGATCTGTTCAGGCTGGGGGTTCAGCACAGCCGACCCTGGGGGCCCATGAAGGACGCCGTCCCGGGCCGCGTCGCGGGCCTTGCCGCACTCACTCCACGACCGAAGCCAGGCCCTCGGGATCCAGAAGGACGACGTTGCGCCCGGACATGCGCAGCAGGCCCCGTTCCCGGAAGCGGCGCAGGGTGCGTCCCAGGACCTCCCGCACGGTGCCCAGATCGGCCGCCAATTCGGATTGGGACCGCCCCAGGCGCACGACCTGCCCGGGCTTCGGGCCGCCCTGTTCCCGGCCCAATTCCAGCAGCCGCCCCGCCAGGCGCCGCGGCACGCTCTCCAGGGACACCCTCTCGGCGAGGCGCATCATCTGCTCGAGGTGCTGGGAGACAAAGGACAGCACGCGCAGGAAACGCCCGGGCCGGCGCTCCAGGAAGGCCAAAAGCCGGGCCTTGGGCACGCTCAGGACCCGGGAAGGGGCCAGGGCCACGGCGGTCGCGGGGAAGGTCCCTCCCGGTGTGAACAGCGGTGCCGCCCCGAAGATCTGCCCCGGCTTGAGGCGCCGGACCACCTGCTCCTTGCCCTGGGCCGACAGCTTATGCATCTTGACCTCGCCGTCCAGCAGCAGGTGCAGGGCCGCGCAGGGTTCGCCCTCGACGAACAACCGCTCCCCGGAGGCCAGCCTCCGCAGGGAGGAACCGGCGAGGAGTTCCTCCCTGCCGGCCTCGTCGAATTCGCCGAACAGCTCGCACCCGGCCAGGTCCCGGGTCGTGGGCGCTGGCGGGTCCTTGCGGACACCGTTGGGCGGGCGTTGGTTCGGCATGGACGCATCTCCAATGGCGGCGGAAGGACCCAGTGTGCCGTCAGTCCGGGGAGCCCGCAAGGGCGGGCTCCCCGGCCAGGGCCTGGGCCAGGCGTCCGTAGATTTCGCCGGCCTGCGCCGGATCGAAATCACCATGGGGCCGCTTGAGCACCCCCAAGGCCGCAAGGTCGACGTGCAGCGCCGGCTCCACGCCCCTCAGGCGCAGGCTGTTTAGGGCGCAGTGCAGGGGGCATCCGTCGATGGCCACGACCCGGGCCGCGGACCGCGCCTTACGCACAAGGGATTCCACGCCGCCGCCCACCCCGGCGATGCACGACATCTCGGCCCGGCCCTCGCGGTCCAGGCGCACCGCCAAGGCATTGGCCATCTGCCCCGCGCCGGAACACCCGGAGCAGCCGTACACCACCGCCTTGCCCTCGGACCGCATACGGCCCCCTCAGGCGAGCCCGAGGGCCGCGCGGCCTTCGGGCGTGATGCGTTCCGGGCCCCAAGGCGGGTCGGCGATCCGCCGCATGCGCACCTCGGCCACCCCGGGCAGGGCCTCGAGGACCGCACGCATGCTCTCCTCGATGATGGAGGCGACCGGGCACCCCTCGGCGGTGAGCTGGTAGTCCAGTTCCAGAACCCCGCCGCGGCGTTCCAAGGAAAGGACCAGGCCCAGGTCCACAACGTTCAGGCCCAGCTCGGGATCCACCACTTGGCGCAACGCGCCATAGGCCTCCGCCGGGATGGGGCCGGTCCGCCCGGCCTCCGCGCCGTCGATGTTCGAATCCATGTCCGCCTCCCTTAAGCCGGCGCGCCCTGGGGGGCCGCCGGCTCGACCCGCGCGGCGCCCCTCAACCGGGCCGCCACCGCGATCCCTCCCAGGTCCAGGAACAACGCCGTCCCCAGGCATCCCGACAGGCGCAGCCATCCCGTCCCATGGGAGGCCAGGCCCCAGCAACCGACCGCCACGGCCGCGGCGTGCAGCGGCAGGACCAGGCGCGCCAGCAGGGGGTCCAGCAGGTCGCCGGCCGAGGGCGTGGCGGCCCGGCCGACCAGTCCGGAGAACCGGTCCACCCAGGCGAGCAGCGGCACGATCTTGAGGAGCTGGCTGGCGATGGCGCCGCCGAGGAACCCGAACAGCAGCAGGTAGACGACCCCGGCGTCGGCGCCCGGCTCAGCCGGGCGGGACTGGAGCGCGCAGGACCACAGCGCCGCGCCCACCAGACAGGCGCAAGCCCAGGTGTAGGCCTGGACGCTGGCGTCGGCCGCGGGGCGCACGGCCTTGGCCCGGATCAGGCGGACCTGGTAGAGGTAAAAAACCGTTCCCAGGGCCAGAAGGGGGTCGGCCCAACGCCCGACGGCGCGGACGCCCGCCAGGGCGGCCAGGGCGGTCGCGCCCAGGCCCAGGTGGAAGGCCGCCAGCGCCGCCCAGCCCGGCCACGGGGACCAACCCTTGGAGAGGTTGAACATGGGCAGCAGGGCGTAGGAGACCCCGAACACCATCAGCGTCCCGAAGCCCGCCAACCCCAGGTGGGCGTGCAGCCGGATGAGCTCAAGGGGACCGGTCGAGACCCTGGGGAACCCCACCAGACCCTGGGCCATCAGGGTGCCCAGGAGCGCCGTGCCCACCAAGTAGGCCAACGACGAGGCCAGGGTGGCCCGCGTGAGCGCGTGCCGGCCCCCGCCGCGGAGCAGGGCGGGCCCGGACAGGGCCAGGATCACCAGGGCCCCGCCGAGCAGACCCGCCCCAGCGGCCCAGGCCGGCCCCGGGAAGCGCCACCCCAGGAAGACGGCCACCAGCGCGGCCAATCCCGCGCCGAAAAGCCCCAGTGCGGCGCCGGAAAGGGCGATCGACCCCAGGCCCCGGCCCAGCAGCATGGGCAGGAACTGGGTGAGCACGCCCAGGATGAGCAGGCCCACGAAGCCCAGGGTGGTGAGGTGCAGGGCGGCCAGTTGCACCGGCTCCCGGAACCAATGCAGCGTGAAATCCCCGGGACGCACGGCCACCAGGACCTGGGCCGCCAGCCCGGCCCCCAAACCCGCCGCCAGGGCGCCCCAGAACAGGCGCGTGGGAAGCGCCTCGCGGGGCATGCTCACGCTCCCCGGGGGGGTCGGGTGATCTCCAGGTGGATCAGGCCGTCCGGGGTCTCGGTCGTGGCGTGGGCGAGCCCGAGGGCCTCCAGGCGCGGATACAGGAGCTCGGGCCGGTGGTCGTGCACCACCCTAAGCGTGCCCCCTTCGGCCAGGCTCCGGCACCGCTCCAGGATGCGCACCATGGGTTCGGGCGGCTCCAGGCCGCGGACGTCGATCTCGGGGGCCGCCTCCCCGGCCCCCGCCCCTGCCGGCCTGAACTCGACGACCCAATCCGCGTCGCCGAGCCTGCGGGTGCGGTGGGCGAAGCCCTTGCCCTCCAGTACGGCGTAGAGCGGCTTGGGCTCGAAGGGCGCGCGCAAGGACAGGGCCTGCCCGGGAGCCAGCGCGGCCACCGCGCCCATGATCTCGGCGAAGGGTTCGCCGCCGCGCTCCAGGATGGGACGGACATCCAGCGCACGCGCGCCCGGCGCCGGGGGAAAGGGCGCTTCGGATTCCATGGGGTCTCCAAGAGAAGGGGTTCGTGGCTGTTCCAGTGTGCCACGCCGGGCCGCCGCGGGCTGTGACTCAGGTCCCGGGAACCCGGACCCCGCCGAAAACCATCACCCAAACGGCCGTGAGCGCCACGCTGAAGCCCGCCTGGTACCACCCGAAGCGGCGCACCGCGGCGGGCTCGGGCAGGCCCTGGGGCCTCCGCCTCCAGCGCCGCCGTATGGAGACCCAAAGGAAGGCCGCATCGGCCGAAAGGAGCAGGGCCGCCAAGGGCGCCCTCAGCGCGGCGGCGGCCAAGCCGAGGGACGCCACCAGGGCCGGACCGGCCCAGCGCGCCCGCTCCGGGAAGCCCCGGACAAAGGCCTGGGCCGCGAGCGTCGCGGCCGGGTAGAAAACCAAGCCCCAGGCCCAGGCCTCGAGCGCCCGCGGGGTGAATCCGAAGGCCAGGCAACCGAAAACCAGGGCGGGGGCCGACAGGAGCGCCGCGGTGGCGGCGAGGGAACGCCTTCCCCGGCCCGGGACGACCGCCCGCAGGGCCAGCCCTCCCAAGGCGCCCAGCGCGAGCGCGCACCAAAGCGCGCTCCAGCCCAGCGGAGCCCCGGCGCGGACGCCGGTCAGGGCGGCCCCGGCCGCGGCCACTGCCACGAGAAGCCAACCCGTGGAGGCCCCCCACGCGCCGGGCGCGCCCCGGCCCAGGGCCCCGGCGACCAGCCCCAGAACCCAATCCTGGGCCAGAAACCCGGCCGCCAGGGCCGCCGCGGCCCCCAAGCACGCCCCGCGGTCGGCGTGCCGAATCCAGGCCAGCGCGAAGGCGCCCGCCCAAGTCGTGCCGAAGGCCCACCAAGCCCCATGTTCGCCAGGA
The DNA here is from genome assembly GCA_027451505.1 of candidate division FCPU426 bacterium. Taxonomy (GTDB): domain Bacteria; phylum Oederibacteriota; class JAJYGY01; order JAJYGY01; family DAIDJD01; genus DAIDJD01. The sequence goes on along the minus strand of DAIDJD010000009.1, from coordinate 7,345 downwards.
ACCCGGAACCTTCGGGCCGCACCCGTTCCCATGGGCGGATCACCTTTCGGACGTTCCATGCCACCCCCTAAACCCCCGGCGGTTTCCCGGGACAAGACCATCTTCCCACGCGGGCGGGGCGCGCTCTGTGACCTTGGTCCCAAACCCGGCGGCGGGCGGGAAAAGCCGCCCTGGCGGGAACACCCCAATTGGGGTCGCGGCACCCCAACCCCAAAACGCCCGGACCATGGCCGTGAAGGCCCCAGACCGCAGCCGCCCAAGGGCCGGCCCCGATGCGCGCCGCACGCCCAAGGAAGCGCGGCACGGAATTTGCTCCGTACCATGGGCGTCCCGCGCTCCCGGAGCCTGCTCACGGTAGCCGGCGCGGCCCGCGCTTCGACCGGCTCCCCGACCGGAGCGCGGCGCACCGTACCCTCCCCGGAAGGAGATGCACCATGGACGCCCCCCCAGCCGTTCCGGCACGCCTCGAGGAATTGGAGCGGGCCATCCTCCACCACCGGGAGGAGAAGAGCCTCGTGCCGTACTGCACCTGCTGGCTCTCCGAGACCCAAAAGCTGGACTCCCAGCTCTACGCCAGCCTGGACTCGTCGGCCCCGCCCGAGCGGCGGGTCGCGCTCCTGGAGGAGGCGATCCGCCTCAACCGGGACGGCAAACGGGACGTGCCCGACTGCCCGTGCTGGGCGAACGCGCCCCAGCTCGTGGACGCGGACCTCTACAAGGTCCTCGACGGCCCGGCGTCCGCGCGGATTTGACCCGCCCGACGCCGTGATTTGACAACGCGCCTCCAAAGATTATAATATTCCTATATTTTCATATAGGAGGCGCCGTGCCGTCGGAGGAATTCGTCTTCAAGGTCAAAGCGGACTTCCTGGGCGCGCTCGCGCACCCGGCCCGGCTGCGCCTGATCGAGCTGCTCCGGGCCGGGGAGCTGCCGGTCGGGCGGCTGTGCGCGCGCATGGACATGCCCCAGCCCAGCGTCTCCAAGCACCTGGCCATCCTGCGCCAGGAGGGGCTGGTGAAGACCCGCCACGAGGGCACCACCATCCACTACGGCATCCGGGACCCGGACGTGTTCCGCGTGCTGCGCCCGGTCTCCGCCATCCTGCGCAAGCGCATGCGGGAAAGCCAACGCCTGCTGGCGCGCCTGGGGGAGCCCGCCGCGCGACCCGGCCGCGCGCGGCGGCCGGATCCCAAAGGGGTGGCGTGACCTCGGCCGGGGACTTGGCCGGAGCGCTTCTGGCGCTGGGCCTGCAGGCCTTGGCCGGGGCGGCCGTGTGGTTGGACCGCCGCCGCGCCGGGGGCGCCCAGCGCCTGGCCTGCGCCCTCACGCTCTCCGGGGCCGTCCTGGGCCTGTTTTGCTCCATCGACGGACTCATCCGGGGGCTGTCCGGGACGCTGACCCTTTCCGGGCGGCTGCCCATCGGCGCGCTGCGCCTGGGCGCGGACCCCTTGAGTTGGGCCTTCCTGCTGCCGATCTTCGCGGTGCCCGGCCTCAGCGCCGTGTTCGGCCTGGGCTACCACGCCCGGGCGGACCACCCGCGGGGGCGCATCCTGGACTCCTGGATGGCGGCTTTGGCCGCCTCCATGGGGCTTGTGGTTCTCTCGCGCGGCGCGGCGCCCTTCCTGCTGGCCTGGGAGGCCATGGAGGTCTCCGGCTATTTCGTCGCCGCGGGCGAACACGGCGACCCGGGGATACGCCGGGCCGGCTGGGTCTACCTGGTGGCGGCCCACCTCAGCAGCCTTTGCCTGGCCGCCCTGTTCGCGCTGCTTCTGGCCCACACGGGCACAACCGCCCTGTCCCGCACCGCCTTCTCCGCGCTGCCCGCGACGGCGGCGGCGGCCGCCTTCCTGCTCGCCCTGGCGGGTTTCGGCCTGAAGGCCGGACTGTTCCCGCTGCACTTCTGGCTGCCCGGGGCCCACGCCGGCGCTCCGAGCCACGCCTCCGCCGTCCTTTCCGGGGCGATGCTCAACGTCGGGCTCTACGGGATCCTGCGCCTCACGGCGCTGCTCCCGGCTCCGCAACCCTGGTGGGGCCAGTGCCTCCTGGCGCTCGGGGCGGCCTCGGCCGCCGGGGGCGCGCTCTTCGGTCTGGCCCAGTCCGACCTGAAGCGCAGCCTGGCCTACAGCAGCATGGAGCACATGGGCGTGGCCGCCATGGCCGCCGGGCTGGCCCTGCTGGGTGCCGCGACCGGGCATCCGGGCTGGGTGGCGCTGGGCGTGGCGGCGGCCGTGCTGCACTGCTGGAACCACAGCCTGTTCAAGCCCCTGATGTTCTTCGGAGCGGGCGCGGTCCAGCGCGCCACGGGCACCCGCAGCCTGGACCGCCTGGGCGGCCTGGCGGGGCGCATGCCGGCCACGGCCCTGGCGATGGCCGTGGGCGCGGGCGCCGCCGCGGCCCTGCCCCCGCTCAACGGCTTCGTGGGGGAGTGGCTGCTGTACCTGGGCGGGACCCGCGCCCTCACCGGATCCCCGACGATGCCCCTGGCCGTGCCCCTGGCCCTGGCGGCGCTGGCCTTCACCGGGGCCCTGGCCCTGGCCGGCGCCGTCCGCATCCAAGCCGCGGTCTTCCTGGGCCGGGCCCGGACCCAAGACGCCGGGCGGGCCACCGAGGCGCCGGCGGGCCTGCTCCTTCCCATGGCCCTGGCCGCCGGAGGCTGCGTGGCCCTGGGTTCCGCCGCGCCCCTGGCGGGGCCCCTGGCGCGGGTGGCGGAGACCTGGAGGCCCGGGTTGGTCGCGGAGCCCCTTCTGGGGACCGCGCTGGCCTGGACCTCCCCAGCCGCGGCGGCGCTGGTCCTGCTGGGCACGGCCCTGGCCCTGGGCTCCTCCGCTTGGCTGCGCCGCCGCGGCCTGCGTCGCGGGGACACCTGGGCCTGCGGGTACGCGGGGGGCGGCGCCAGGGCGCAGACCACGGCCACCGCGCTCTCCCGGTCCTTGGTGGAACTCTTCGGCGGGGTGCTGAGGGTGCGGATGGAGGGTGAGCCCCCCGGGCGCCGCCTCTGGCCGGGGCCCTCCCGGATCGAGTCCGTGGCCCCGGACATCGTCCTCGAGCACGGGATGGCCCCGCTCTGGCGGAGGCTCAACCGGATCCTCGGCCACCTGCGCTCGTTCCAGCGCAGCCGCGTACAGGCCTACCTGGCCGCGGCGGCGCTGACCCTTGCCGTCCTGCTCCTCGCCTAGAGCCCATGGCCCCCTTGCCCATCGCGGACACCGCCGCGCTCCTCGTCGCCGCCCCCCTGACGCCCGGCCTCATCAACCGGGTCAAGGCCTTCTTCGCCGGGCGGCGCGGCCCCGGCGCGTTCCAGCTCTACCACGACCTGGCCAAGCTCTGGCGCAAGGACGCCGTGGTCGGCTCGACGACCACCTGGGTCTTCCAGTTGGGGCCGGCCCTGGGCTTGGCCGCCACCTTGGCGGCCGCGCTGCTGCTTCCCCTGGGGCCGCGCCCCGGCCCGGCGGGCTTCGCCGGCGACTTCGTGGCCTTCGCCGCCCTGATCGCGGTGGGGCGCTTTTTCACCACCTTGACGGCGCTGGACACGGGTTCGGCCTTCGGCGGGATGGGAGCGGCCCGCGAACTGACCCTCTCCAGCCTCGCCGAACCCGCGCTCCTGCTTTCCCTTCTGGCCCTGGCGCGGATTTCGGGGTCGCCGCGGCTGGGCGGCCTGCTCGAGGCCGGGACCCGCGCGGCGGGGGGCGGTGCGGCCCTGGCGCTGGCCGCGGGGGCCCTCTTCGTGGTGCTCCTGGCGGAGAACTGCCGCCTGCCCGTGGACGACCCCCAGACGCACCTGGAATTGACCATGGTCCACGAGGCCATGCTGCTGGACCACGGCGGCCCCCTGTTGGCGCTGGCGCTCTACGCCTCCGCGCTGAGGCTGACCCTGTTCGCGGCGCTGCTGGCCCGGATGCTCCTTCCGGGACCCTGCCCCCCGGCGGGCCCCCGCGTCGCCCTGGCGGCGGGCGTGGCCGGCGTGGCCCTCGCCGTCGGTGTCCTCGAGTCGGCCCTGGCACGCTGGAGCCTGAGACGCGTTCCCGTCCTGCTCCTCTGGGCCTGCCTGTTGGCCGGGTTCTCCCTGCTTTTGGCGCTGGCGTGAACGCCGCCTCCGGGGCCGTGGAGCTCCTCGTGGCGGCGGCCATGGCGCTCAACCTTGCGGCGTTGGGACGCCTCCGGGCCCGGGACGGGATCCGCAGCGTCGCGCAACAGGGGGCCCTACTGGGCTGCGTCCCCGCCCTCCTGGCGGCCCATCCCCGGGCCTCCCTCCTGCTGCTGGCCTCGGGCACGGTCCTGGTGAAGGGCTATCTGGTGCCCAGGATGCTCCGCGGCGCGCTGCGCGGGGCCGCCTCCCCGGACGAGGAGCGACCGAGGAGCGGGGTCCCCTACGGGGTGCTCCTGGGCGCGGCGGCCACCGCGGCCGCCCTGCGCTTCGCCCCCCGCCTCCCCGTCCTCGCCGCCCAACGGGGCTCGCTGATCCTTCCGGCCTCCTTCGCCACCATCGCCTCCGGATTCCTGCTGATGGGCACGCGCTCCAAGGCCATCGGCCAGGTGCTGGGATACCTCGTCTTGGAGAACGGCGTCTTCCTGTTCGGGCTTCTCCTGGCGGAATCGACCCCCCTGATCGTGGAGATGGGGGTCCTGTTGGACCTTTTCGCGGCGGCCTTCGTCGCCGGTATCGTCATCCACCGAATCCAGGCGACCTTCGCCTCCCTGGACACCCGCAGGCTGAACCTGCTGAAGGACTGAACCGTGTTCGTCGCGCTTGTGCTCATCGGCCCGATCCTGGGGGCCGCCGCGTTCCTGCTCCCCCGTCGGGGGATGCGCTTGGCCCTCCTCCCGGCGGGCGCGGCGGCCCACTTGGCGCTCACCCTGGCCGCCCTACCGGCTCCGGCCCCGGCGCCCGGGGCGTTGCTGGGCCTGGACCCGGCCGGGACCCTGGTGCTCGTGCTCACCGACGGCCTGTTCCTGGCCTGTTCCGTGTACGCCTTGGGCTACCTCAGGGAACGTCCCGACCGCGACGACCGGGTGTTCGTCGCTTGCATGCTCGGGTTCCTGGGGGCGGCGAGCCTCGCCGCGCTGGCGCGGCACCTGGGCCTCCTGTGGGTCGCGGTGGAGTCGGCCACCCTTCTGGGCGCGCCCCTGGTCCACTTCGGCCGGCGGCCGGCCTCGGTCGAGGCCACCTGGAAGTACCTCATGGTCTGCGGCGCGGGGGCGTCCCTGGCGCTGTTGGGGACCTTCTTCCTCGCCTACGCCGGCCTGGGGAATCCGGGGGGCGGCGGCCTGGGTCTGGACGCCCTGATCCATTCGGCGCCGGGCCTCTCCCGGACTTGGCTGCGCCTCGCCTACGCCTTCCTGCTCGTGGGCTACGGGACCAAGATGGGCCTGGCCCCCCTGCACACCTGGAAGCCGGACGCCTACGGAGAGGCGCCCGGGGTGGCCGGGACGCTTCTGGCGGGGGTCCTCACTTCGACGGCCTTCCTCGCGCTGTTGCGGGTGCGCCAGGTCTGCGTCGCCGCGGGCCCGGGCGCGGGTTCCGGCACCCCCTTGGTGGTCCTCGGGCTGGCCTCAATGGCCGTCGCCGGCGTCTTCATCGTGGGCCAGCGCGACCTGAAACGCCTGCTGGCCTACTCCAGCGTCGAGAACATGGGAGTCCTCGCCGTTGGCCTAGGGCTGGGCGGCGCGGGCGTCTTCGCCGCGTGCCTCCACATGGTCTTCGCGGCCGTCGCGGAGGGGGCGATGTTCCTGTGCGCCGGCAACATCCAGCGGGTGTACGGGAGCAAGCACCTGGACGAAGTGAGGGGCGCGTGGCGTCTGCTGCCCTGGTCCGGGGGCATGCTGACGGCCGGCTTCTTCGCCGTCACCGGCTCCCCGCCGTTCGCGCCCTTCGTCAGCGAGTTCACCCTCCTCTCTGCGGCGCTGCGCGCCGGTCGGCCATGGGTCGCCGGGCTGCTGCTGGCCTTCTCGATGCTCGCGTTCCTCGGCCTGGGCCGGGCCGTCCTTGCGGCCGTGCTCGACAGCCCCCCCGCGGGGATGCGCCGCGTCCATGAGGGGGCCTGGACGACCCTGCCGCCCCTGGCCCTGCTGGCCGTGGCCGCCGGCCTGGGCCTGTGGATGCCCCCCGCCCTGAGGGGGCTGGCCCAGGGCGGGGCCGCCCTCTTGGCGGGCCGGCCGTGAAGGCCGCGGGAGCCTACACGCCCCTGCGCAACGGCGCCTCGGTGGCCTGGGACTCCGTCCCCCGGCGCCCTTGGGGCGCGTTCGCCGAGGAACTGAGGGGACGCCTGGCCGCGGGTTGCCGGGCGAGCGCCTACTTCTGCGCCGGAAGCGGGCGCTCCGGCGGCGCCTTGGTGGCGCTCCTGGCCGACGACGCCCGGGGACTGGTCTGGGCGGGACGGACGCACGTCCGAGGCGCCTTCCCCTCCCTGGCGGCGGAATTCCCCCAATTGGAGCGCTTCGAACTGGAGATCCGCGAACAATGCGGGCTCGATCCGGTCGGCCATCCCGACCCCGGGCCCGTGCGCGGGACCGCCGGCCCCGGCGCTGGACCGGCCCCGGAGGGCAGACCGTACCGCGTGGAGGGGGAGGGCGTGCACGAGGTGGCCGTGGGCCCGATCCACGCGGGGGTGATCGAGCCGGGGCGCTTCCGCTTCCAGTGCGACGGCGAGACCGTGCTCCACCTGGGGATCTTCCTTGGCTACCAGCACCGCGGCGTGGAACGGGCCCTGGCGGGCGGCCCCGGTCCGCGGAGCCCGCACATCGCCGAGACGCTGGCCGGGGACACCACCATCGGCCACGCGCTCGCCTACTCCGCGGCGCTCGAGGCCTTGGCCGGGGCGCGGCCCCCGGCCCGCGGCATGGCCCTGGGGGCGCTGGCCCTGGAACTGGAGCGCCTCGCCAACCATGTGGGCGACTTGGGCGCCCTCTCCGGCGACGCCGGCTTCCTGCCCACCGCGGCGTACTGCGGGCGGCTGCGGGGCGATTTCCTCAACATGACCGCGCTCCTGTGCGGAAACCGCTTCGGCCGGGGCTGGGTGCGCCCGGGGGGCACGACCGCCGACGCGGACGCCGCCAGGCTCAGGGAACTCGGCCTGCGGCTGGACGCCGCGGAACGCGACCTGGCCGGCGCGCTGGCCCTCCTGCGCGGCTCGGCCTCGGTGCAGGCCCGCTTCCGGGGCCCGGGCCGCCTGGAGTCCGGGGAGGCCCGGGCCCTGGGGATGGTCGGCCCGGCCGCCCGGGCCTGCGGCCTGGACCGCGACCTGCGCCGGGACCACCCCCTGGGCCACTACCGGATCCGGACCATGGCCCCGAGCGTCCACCCCGACGGCGACGTCTGGGCCCGGACCGAGGTCCGCCGCCTGGAGG
>DAIDJD010000008.1 GCA_027451505.1 candidate division FCPU426 bacterium | reverse complement strand
TGTGCGCCGCCGCTTGGCGGCTATGACCGCCGTCATTTCCGTCCGGGCGGGAGCCCAGGTAAGTTCGTCGAGGAAGGTCCGTCCTTCGGCTTGCGCCGGAGCGGGCCTTTCCTCGGCCCGGGCATGGTGGATCCGCCCCAGGTGGCGCGGACGATCCCCAGCCGACCGCCGCGTCCGCCCCCGCAAGGCGGAGGATGGAAAAAGGTCTGGGGCATCCGCGCCACATCTGGCGCGCGACCGCCCCAGGCGGGCCCGAAAAAGGCGCGGAAATCCGGCGCCCGGGCATGGCACACGGCTTGCAATCTGTTGCAATGGGTCCCCGGGCGCGCTGCGAACGGCCCGGGTCCACGAACCTCAAGGAGGGAACCATGAACGGCACTTCTCGGAAGATCGCGGGGGTGGCCTTGGGGGCCGCGCTGCTCCCCGGGGCGGCCTATCCCGTCCAACTCATCAGCAACAAAGACTTGACGCTCAACCTCGGCGGAAGTTTCGAGGACATGGGCGAGCTGGAATCCAGCTCCAACAACCAGAACGCGCCGTACTACGTTTCCGGCGGGAACATGACCAGGCCGGGCGTCCCGCGCGACAACACCCGCGTCTACCTGTTCCAGACCGAGGACCGCCTGCTCCTCAACGGCGACCTCGAGGGCACCAAGTTCTACATCGAGGAGGCCCTCGGCGGCGAGGCCGTCAGCACCTCCAACAACCAAGTCAACCTCTACCAGATGTACGCCGACGTGCCGGTGCCGGTGCTGCCCGACCTGAGCGTGGTGGTGGGGCAGTTCAAGGTCCCCAGCAACCTCTCCAGCGCCGAGGATATCCGCAGCCTGATGTTCACCGAGACCTCGCCGCTGTTCAGCGAGTTCTTCAACCAGGGCTACGACAACGGCGTGGGCCTCCAGGACCACGGCAAGGGCTGGGACGCGACCCTGGGCACCATCTCAGGGGCCCCGGACCTGCCCCAGCGCTACCTGCCTGAGCTGTTCAACTTCCCGCCCATGCTCTACACCCGCTTCGGCGTCGGCAACATCTCCGACGACGCCTACCAGCAGGTCCAGGCCATCAACCACCTGAAGCAGACCCAGTGGGGCGTGCACCTCAACGGCGAGTACATCCGCGATTCGAACGCCGGGCACTCCGACCAGATCGCGCTGCAGAACTCCGACGCCTCCACGGTGAACTCCACCACGATCTTCGGCAACGCCCTGCTGTGGAGCAACTGGAACCCGTTCCTGGGCAAGACCTCCACGGGCATGGGCACCTCCAACGTCGACGAGCAGTACTGGAACACCAGCGTGGACGCGCAGTACCGCAAGCCCCTGAGCGCAAACTCCACGTTCATCGCCACGGCGCAGTGGAGCTTCGCCGAGTTCGTGAACAATTCCATGCTGGCCACGGCGTCCACGGACTACCTGGACACCGCCACCATCAACATCCAGGGCGGCGAGTTCGTGGCGGGCCTGGTCAGCGACACCTGGGGCCTGGCCGCGCGTCTGGACACGGTGCTGCCGAGCAACTACCTGATCTACAATTCCTCGGTCACCTCCTCCGGACCCACGGCCGCCAACCAGACCAAGCTGCCGTCCTATCAGCCCAACCAGATCACCGGGGACAAGCCCATCTTCGAGCTGGCCTTCCCTTCCATCACCTACCGCATCAACAACTACGCCAAGCTCACCGCCGAGACGATGTTCTGGTTCAACGATCCGCAGGTTTCGGGGGATGATGGGGTCTACAACCTCACGGAGATGCCCTTCGAGTCCTCGGCGATCTTCCCCACCAACGGGACCGTGCACAACCCCTTCGTGGTCGCGGCCCGCATGGGCTTCGTCCTGGCCTTCTAGAACGAAAGGAAGCGTCATGAACACCCGCCTCCGCGCGTACGCCCTCACCGCCGTCCTGGCCGCCGCCGCGGCCCTCCCCCCCTCCGCCGCGCGGGCGGGGGGGAGGGGGGCGGACCTCACCGCGACGGGCCTCAAGGTCACGCTGGAGGGCAGTTCCACCCTGCATCCGTGGAAGGCCACGGCCCTCTCCGCCACCTTGACCGCGCGCGTTGAGGAAAGCGGCAAGGGCCTGGAGCGGGACTTAGCCGGGGGCGGGCTCAAGGCCCTGGACCTGGAGGTCGCGGTGGATTCCCTGAAGTCCACCGAGACCGCGGGCATGGACCGGAACATGCACAAGGATTTGGGGGCCGACCAATACCCCAGGATCACGTTCCAACTCAAGGATTACCGGATCAAGGGCGGCCAGGTGCTCGCCGACGGGACCCTGTCCATCCACGGGGTGTCCCGCCCGGTGGAGCTGGCCGGGACCCTCAAGCGGGTGGGCGCGGCGCTGGAGGTTTCCGGAAGCGCGCCCCTGCGCATGACGGACTACGGCGTCAAGCCCCCGGTGATGATGTTCGGGACCATCAAGGTCGCGGACGCCGTCACGGTCGCCTACTCCTTCGTACTGGCCGAATAGCCGGCACTAGGAAGGCTTCGGTGCGGCAAGGTGGGCGGGTTTCGGTGCGGGCGTCCGGCAAGGCGCTTCCTCCGGGGCCCGTCCGCTTTTTTGAGGGGGGCCGGCGCGCGGGCGAGGCGGCCCAGGGCCGGGTCAGCCCTTGAGTCGGGCCAGGATGCGGGAGCCCTCCTCGGAGGCGAACACGTCGGCCCCCACCCGGCGCCCCCCGTGACGGCGCCGTTCCCCTGGTGCCGGGCGCGGCCATTGGTTAGGATGGGCCATGTTCGCCGCCGCGTTCGCCGCCTTCGCCGTGGGCCTGCTCGTCGGGGGCCTCCTCCTGTGCCTGCGCGCCCTGGAGGCGCCCTTGGTCCCCCTGCCCGTGCGCCCGCCCTCCAGGCCGGGCATCTGGTTCATGGCCCACCGCGCCGACCGCAGGTTTCCCTTCCAGCACCTTTTCCTGCGCCTGACACCGGCTGATCCCGCCTGGGTCCAGCGGCGGCCGGACCTGTTCGCCCGGCTCGACGATGGGGGGCGACCCTACTGCACCCTGGGCGCCGGGCCCGTCGCGGGCCGGCTCTTCCTCGAGTTCAACCGCGGTTTCGATCTCGCGGATCCGGTGGGGTTCGAGGAGCGCGCCGGGACCGAGGGCCCGGGGGGGGAGGACGGCGCCATCGCGGCCCTGCTCGAGGCGGCCGCGGCTTACGGCCAGGGCCTGACCTTCTCCTCCTTGAGCCGAATCAGCGGCCCGGGCTACAACTGCAATTCCATGGTCCATGAGCTGGCCGCGCGCGCCGGGCTGGGTTTGCCGCGTTTCGCCCGGGTCTGGATGCTTTGCCCGGGCATAGGCCGGCGCCTACCCCCGCGGGCCTTCCGCGGGGCGGGGGACCGCGCCCCCGGAGCGGGGACTCCGTGAGGCCCGGGACGGGACGCCCTTCGCGGGGACGCAGGGCCGCGGCCTGGATCCTGGCGGCCTGGGCCGGGACGCTGGCGGGATGCGTCGCCACCGCGCGCTTGGAGACGGTGGACCAAGGGTGGGCCGCGGTCTTCGCCCGGGACCGCGCCGTCGAGGCCGGTTCGGACGACCGCGCCGCCTTTTTGGCGGGCCTTTTGGCGCGCACCCGCGACCCCTACGCGGCCCCCTATCCCGCCTGGGTCGCGGCCCAGCGTCGGATCGGCGCGGACCACCTCCGCGTGCGGGCCGACCTGGGCCGGGCGGCGGCGTGGGAGGCCCGCTTCAGGACCTTCGTCAAGGGCCGCCCCGCGGTGCTCACCGCCCGCTCCCGGTATTGGTCCGGCTACCTGGACCTGGAGGCCGGGGCCCGGGCCCTGGAGGGGCGCCTGCGGCGGGACCTGGACGCGATGGGCCGGGACACCCGGGCCTTCGACGCCCTGGCCCGCGCCGGAGGGGCCTACCACCTCGGGCCCCAGGCCCTGGGACCGACCTTGGACGGCATCGACGCCTCCATGGACTCCGGCCTCGCGGCCATGGAGGACCGGGTGGCCCGGGCCCGCACGGCCTTCGGGCTGAGGGAGAACAGCGGCGAGGATCCGGCCCTCCTGGCCGGGCAGCGCGCCGCGTTGGAGCGCATGGAGGCCTACCTGTTCCGCAGCGGGGAGCTGGCCCGGAAGGCCCGGTTGCTCTCCCGGGACATCCGGGCCTCGGCCCGCACCCCGGACGGGTTGTGGACAGGCCCCGGCCTGCCCGACGACGGGTCGCGCTACGCCCGCCTGCTTGGGGATAGGGCGGCCTTCGTCCGCCGAGGCAAGGGTTTCGCGGCCCTCGAGGCCGCCTTCAACGCGCTGCTCAACGACGAGCAGGAGAGCATCCCGGTGCGCTAGCCCGGGGCTCCTGCTATACTTCCGCGCCCGATCCCAGGAGGTCCGCCGTGAACAACGCCCTGTCCAACGTGGTCCTGGTCGTCCTGCTGCTGGCGGGCGCGGCCGTGGCCCTCGCCTTGGGCCAGGCCCATCCCCTCGCCGGGTTCCTCGCGGGGGCCGCCTGGCTGGTGGCGTCGGTCATCCTGGCCAACGGGGTGCGCCTGGCGCGCCAATGGGAGCGGGGCGTGGTCTTCCGGCTGGGGCGCTACGCCGGCACCCGCGGCCCGGGCCTTTTCCTCATCGTCCCGGTGGTGGACACGGTGGTGCTCGTGGACACGCGCATCCGGGCCATGGACATCCCGGCCCAGCAGGTCATCACCCGCGACAACGTCCCGGTCAAGATCAACGGCGTGATTTTTTTCCGCGTCGAACGGGTCGAGGACGCCATCATCAAGGTCCAGGACTACCGCTACGCCATCTCCCAGTACGCCCAGACCGCGCTGCGGGATGTCATCGGCCAGATGAGCCTGGACCAGCTGCTGAGCGAACGCGACCAGATCGGGCGCATGATCCGCAAGGTCGTGGTCGACGACACCCAGGGGTGGGGGTTGGAGGTCACGGGGATCAACATCCAGGACATCGACATGCCCGAGGACCTCAAGAAGATGATGTCGCGCCAGGCCTCGGCCGAGCGCGAGAAGCGGGCCTCCATCACCAAGGCCGAGGGGGACCGGGCCGCCGCCGAGAATCTGGCCGCCGCCGCCGGTACCATGCTCCAGAGCCCCGGGGCCATGCAGTTGCGCACGCTCCAGACCATCGACGGACTGGGGCCCTCCGCGTCCAACACCGTCGTCCTGGCCGTGCCCATGGAGCTCATGGACGCCGTGCGCGCCTTGGCGGCGCCCCGGGCGCCCCGGGCGGACTGAGGTGCCCGCATCCGGCCCGGGGACCGGGTCTTTCGGCGACGGGGGGGGGGCCTACGCGCCCCTGCGGCGCCCGGCCTTCCGCCGCTACCTTCTGGGGTCCCTGTCCTCCAACCTTTCGGACCGTGGGCTGAAGGTGGCGGCCGGCTACTACCTGTACGCCGCCACGCGTTCGGCCTGGGCGCTGGCCTTGGTGGGGCTGACCAGCTACCTCCCCATCCTGCTCCTGAGCCTGCCCGGGGGCTGGGCCGCGGACCGTTTCCCCCGCAAGCGGGTCCTGGCAGCGGCCCTGTCGCTGCAGGCCTTGGGCGCCCTGGGGCTGCTGCTCCTGGTGGGCCTGGGCGGGCCCGCCTGGGGGTGGTACCCCCTGCTGCTGGTCTGCGGCGGCGGCGGGGCCCTCCTGGACCCGGCGCGCGTCTCGCTGTATCCCCAGCTCGTGGCGCCCGGCGAAGTGCCGCGGGCCGTGAGCTGGAACAGCTCGAACTTCCAGATCTCCACGGTGGCCGGCCTGCTCCTGGGCGGGGTTTTCTACCGTTTCCTGGGCGTCGCCGGGAGCCTTGCCTTCGCCGCCGCCGGGCCCCTCGTGTTCCTGGCGCTCCTGCCCGGTCTGCGGATCCTGCGGGAATCCCCGGCCGCGGCCGCCGCGCGGGAGCGGTTCCGGGACCGCCTCCTGGGCGGCTTTCGTTTCGTGTGGGCGGCCAAACCCATCCTTGGTGCGCTCAGCGTGGATTTCGTGGCGGTCCTCTTCGGCGGGGTGGACGGCATCATGCCCATGTTCGCCCAGGACATCCTCCGGTGCGGCCCTCTGGGCCAGGGGGCCCTCATGGCCGCGCCTTTCGCCGGGGCCCTGGCCATGAGCTTCACCCTGGCGCACCGCCCCCGGCTGCGCCGGCCGGGCCGGGCCATGCTGCTGGCGGTGGCCGGCTTCGGCCTGTGCACCCTGGCCTTCGGGCTTTCGCGCAGCCTGCCGCTGTCGCTGTTGGCCCTGGTGGGCGCGGGGGTGCTCGACCAAGTCAGCGTCTATGTGCGCCAGACCATGGTGCAACTGCGCACCCCCCCGGAGCTGTTGGGGCGGGTCCAGGCGGTGAACTTCCTTTTCATCGGCTCCTCCAACCAACTCGGCGAATTCGAGAGCGGGGTGACGGCCGCGCTTTTGGGGCCGGTGGGCTCCGTGCTGCTGGGGGGGTGCGCGGCCGTGGGGGTGGTGGCCGCGGCGGCGGCCGTCTTCCCCGACCTCAGGGCCCTGGATTCCCTCGCCGACGGGGCGATGGGGGCCGCGTGAACGGGGATACCGCCGTCTCGCCCGTCCGCAGGAGCCGGGCCCTGCTGGGCTTCGACGGCTTCGTGGACACGCTCCACCGGGTCGTGCGCGAGCGCCGGGACGGCGCCCCCCGGGCCTACCGCTCCATCCCCGAGTTCGGCGCCGAGGTCACCGCGCGGGCGGGCCGCAGCGGTGGCTTCGAGCTGGAGTTCGTGGCGCGCCGGCCCGGGGGCAACGCCCCGCTGACGGCCGGGGCCCTGGCGGCCCTGGGGGTGGAGGCCTGCTGCGTCGGCGCCCTGGGCCTCGCCGGACCCGCCGCGGCCTTCGCGCCCCTGGCGGAGGCGGGCTGCGACCTGGTGGCCTGCGGCGATCCGGGGAGCACCACGGCCCTGGAGTTCGACGACGGCAAGCTCATGTTCAGCGACCTGGGCGTCTTCGATCGGTTCGACTTCGGGGCCCTGCGCGGGCGCCTGGGGCTGGAGCGCCTGCGGGGACTCGCGCGCGGTCGCGACCTCCTGGTTCTGGCGGGCTGGTCGAACCTGACCCACGCCGCGGGGCTGTGGTCGGGCTTCCTGGAGGAGGTCCTCCTTCCGGAGCGGATCCAAGGCTTGAAGTGCTTCGCCGACCTGGCCGACGTCAGCCGGGCCGGGCGCGGCCAATTCGAGGAATGGGTCGGGGTCCTGCGCCGCTATCGCGGGGTGGGGCCCGTGGCCCTGGGGCTCAACGAGAACGAGGCGCTGCGCCTGGCCCAAGCTTGGGGGCTCCCGGTCCCGGCGGCCCGCGGGGACGCCCGTGAGCTGGCCGCGCTGGCGGGCGCCCTGCGTGGCGCCCTGGATCTGGACCTGGTCGTGGTCCATCCGCGGCGCGGCGCGGCGGTGGCTTGGCCCGGAGGCTCCGCGGCCGTGGACGGGCCCTGCATCGAGCACCCCGTCGTCAGCACGGGGGGTGGGGACCACTTCAACGCCGGGTTTTGCAGCGCCTGGCTGGAGGGACGAGGGCCGGAGGCCGCGGCGCGGCGGGGAAGCCGGGTCGCGGCCCGTTTCGTGGAGCGGGGCAGCCCTCCCACGGCGGAGGATCTGGCGGAGGGATGGGCGTGAGGCCGGGTCCCTGTCCCCTGCCCTTGGAGCCCCGGCTCCTGGCCAAACCCTGGGGGGGCCGGCGTCTGGAATCCTGGGGCAAGCCCCTTCCGCCCCAGGGGCGGGTTGGGGAGAGTTGGGAGATCTACGACGACGCCGAGGGCTCCTCGCGGGTGGCCGCGGGCCCCGCCGCGGAGCGCTACTTGGCGGATTTGGCGCGCGCCTGGGGGCCGGCCCTGGCCGGAACCGGGTCCGCGGGGGGAGGGACCTTCCCTCTGATGGTCAAGCTTTTGGACGCCCGGGAGAACCTCAGCGTGCAGGTGCACCCCGACGACGCCTTGGCCCGCGAACTCCACGGGCCGGCGGCCCGCGGGAAGAGCGAGGCCTGGGTCGTGTTGGAGGCCGCCCCCGGGGCGCGGCTGTACAATGGGTTCCGGCCCGGGACCCAATGGAAGGACGTCGAGCGCGCCCTGGAGCGGGGGACCGTCGACGCCCTGCTCAACGCCCGCGAGGCCCGGGTGGGGGACTTGATCGAGGTGCCGGCGGGGCGGGTGCACGCGCTGGGGGCGGGATGCCTGGTGGCCGAGGTCCAGCAGAACAGCGACCACACCTACCGCCTCTGGGACTGGAACCGCCTGGAGGGCGGGCGGCCCCGCATCCTGCACCCGGAGCAGTCGCGCCGGGCCCTGCGCTTCGGCGCCGAGGGCTGC
>DAIDJD010000007.1 GCA_027451505.1 candidate division FCPU426 bacterium | reverse complement strand
GTCGCCGTCGCCGTGCCGGTCGCCGTCGCTGTCGCCGTCGCGCTATCCACGGGCGTCGCCGTCGCCGTCGAGGTCGCGCTGTCCACGGGCGTCGCCGTCGCCGTGCCGGTTGCCGTCGCCGTCGAGGTCGCGCTGTCCGTGGGGGTTGCCGTCGCCGTCGCGGTGGGGCTATCCGTGGAGGTGGAAGTCGATGTGGACGTGGCGGTACGGCTCGGGGTGGCGCTGGGGCTGTCCGACGGCGTGGCTGTGGGACTGGGCGAATATGTCGGCGTATCCGTGGGCGTGGTGGCGCAGGAGGCTTGGGTGGTGCTGGTGAGCCAAGCGTAGACGGTCTGGCCCTCGTAGGCCGTCAGATTCCAGGCGCATCCGGGGCAGGGCGTGCCCACGGTCGGGGACCAGCCGCTGATGAGCTCGGGCCCGGAGGAGGTGTTGAGGTCCCAGGACATACCGCTGTATCCGTTGGAGTTTATGTACTGGACCACCGGGATGCAGAAGCTGTTGGTGGCCGAATCCCCGGAATTGGTGTCCCCGAATTCCTCGACCAGGACCGGCCCCTTGGCCGCGGCCGGATCTATGAAATACTCCCAGCCCCCGGCGGTGGAGGCCGAGCTCCAGCCGCCCCCGGCGCTCCAGGAGCCCCCACAGGGGTTGGAGACCGTGGAAGGCGTGGCCTGGTTGAGGCCCTTGTTGTTGTAGATGTGGGCGGCGTAGACCACCCCGGCGCCCTGGGCGGTGTCGGTGAGGCCGGGGAAGGGCGCGCAGCTCTGGTCGTCGGCGAACATGTAGGAGTATCCCAGGCCCCCGGCGACGCAGACGTTGTCGGCATTGCCGTTGGGGCCGGGGAAGGCCAGGGCGGAGCTGGGGCTGTAGGCCGTGGCGCGGATGTCCCCGAGCAGGGCTTGGAGTCCGGGCGTGGCGAAGCCCTCGTTGGAGGTGCCGCCCCAGCGCCACACCGACCAGGTGTTGGGGTAGGGCTCGTTGTAGAGGTCGAAGAGCACCGAGGGATTGTTGGCGTAGCGCGCCGCCACGCTCTCCCAGAAGGCCGGGCTGTTGTCGTCGGGCATGGAGTACTGCTGGGTGGCCGTGCCGTAGGTGCCGGTGCCGGACCAATGCAGGTCGACGTCGACGTACACATTGGCCGCGTTGCACATGGAGACGATGGTGTCGACCAGGCTTTGGTAGGCCGCGGCCGAGGTGACCGTGGACTTGCTGTTGGAGGTCCCGTTCCAGTAGTCCTGGCTCAGGGGCAGGCGGATGCAGTTGACGTGCCAATAGTTGAGGGCCTCCTGGACCGTGACCGTGATGCCCTCCTGGTTGGACCAGGGCCCGTTGCCCGCCGCGTTCCATTCCAAGGAATCGACATCCACGCCCACCAAGCGCACCGTGCAGCCCGCGGAATTGACCAACTGGCTTCCGGAAACGTGCAAAGCCAGGGGCATGGCCGCCAGGGGTCCGGCCGCTCCCAGACCCAGGAGCATGCCCGCAGCGCACAGAAGAATTGAACGTGTAAGCTTCATGCCAGTTTAGACTCGCATAGGACGATTAGGTTTCCGAAAATCTATCTCGAAATTTGAAAGTCGACGCTTATTATATTTATTTTACAATACTTATTCGGATCATTCGGGCACAAATCCGCTGAGTGAACCAGGATTTCCTTAAACAAAACTACAAAAAACCTTTTTCGAATAGACCGCTATGAAAGTCCCTAAATCCGCAGGCAACCCGCTTCCCTGCCTGAGCCCTCATCCCCAAAAATGGCGTTCCAAATCGGAGCGCAGGGCCCCATGTTCCTGACGCGAATCGGGGAGCCCGCCACCGGCAGGCCGGGTTCGGTTCCGGTCGCCCCAAGACCTTAAGGACAGGACCGGGGCCGGAAGCCTTCCTTTTCCTGGAGGCATCGGGTACTCTGGCGCCTTCCGCCACCCGGAGGTCCCCTTGAACCCGCTGCACGCCGTTCTCTACGGACTCATGGAAGGCGCCACCGATTTCCTGCCGGTGAGCGCCAACGCCCACGTGCTCATCCTGGGACACCTGCTCCACGACCGTCCCGAGGTCGTGCGCAGCTTCGGCGTGGCCCTGCAAAGCGCCCCGGCCCTGGCCGTGGCGCTGCTGTACTGGAGGCGTTTCGACGCCCTTCTGCGCCCGGGCCGGGCCCAGGGCCGCTTCCGAGGGGCCCACGCCTGGGCCATCATGACCCTGGTGACCCTTCCGGTGCTGGTCTGCGGCTTCCTCTTCAAGCGGTACTTCTACGGTCTCATGCTCTCGCCCTGGCCCTCGGTGGTCGGGCTGGGTCTGGGAGGGGCGGCCATGCTTTGGGCCGAGGCCCACCGCCGCCCCGGACCCGTGGCCGACCTGGGCGCGGTGACCTGGCGCCAGGCCCTGGGCGTGGGCCTGTTCCAGTGCCTGGCGCTGTGGCCGGGGGTCTCCCGCTCGGGCGCGACCATCGTGGGGGGCCTGCTTTTGGGCCTGGACCGCAAGGTGGCCGCCGAACTGTCCTTCCTCACCGGCGCGCCGGTCTTCCTGGCCGCGGCCGGGCTGGAGCTGCACAAGTCCGCCGGGATCCCGGGCCACCCCGCCGACTTCGCCCTGGCCTTCGGGGTAGCCTTCGCCCTGGCGCTGCTTTCCGTGAGCCTGTTCATGCGCCTGCTCGGGAAGATCAGCTTCAAGCCCTTCGGCTGGTACCGCATCGCTTTGTGCCCGGTTCTGTACGCCTTCTTCCGCTGAAAGCCCCCTACCCTAGGACGCCTCCACTGAAGGGCCCCTCCCCTAAGACGCCGGGCAGGGGCCCTTCAGTCCGTGTCTATGCGGAAGTCGGCGAAGCGCGCGGCCTCGTCCTTGGATGGGGCCCAATCCGGCTCGGCGCCGCCGAAGAACGTGGAAAAATAGAACACGTCCAGGGCCAGGTCCGGCACGTCGCGGAAGCGCAGCCCGCCCGCGGCCAGGACCCGAACCCCGTCGAAATATCCCTCCACCTCGCCGTCGGAACGCCCCGGCGTGTTCAGGCGCACCCGGGACTCCACCCGGGCCCAGCGCCCCGGGGTGAAGCGCACCGGCTCCCCGCCCCGGGTCCATTCCAGGTCGTCCCCGTACACCCCGGCCTGGCCGGGGTGGTAGAGGTAGTGCACCACCCGCCCGCCCGGGCGCCACATCAACCGCGCGCTCCAGCCGTCGCGGCCGTTGGGCGGACTGCCCCCGGTGTTGTTGGCGCCGCCCCCCAGGCCCGGCAGCTTGCCCCCTTTGACGAAATCGAAGCCGGCGTCGAAGCGCACGCGGTAGGAGAGGCGCGCCCCGGAGCAGGGCCGCAGCCCCAAGGCCGGGAAGCGGCACAGGAACTGGTAGCCGCTGGGACCGCCTATGCCCCCCTTGGGGTAGCGCACCTCCAAGGCCTTCCCGCCCGGCGCGCCGGGATCGTCCACGACCTCCCCGTGCCCGGCGGGGCGGGGCCCCCACTCCGGCGCGAAGCGCGCCACCCAATCGCCTTCGAATCCCGAAAGGAAGGCCTCCCCCATGGCGCGCCCTAACCCCGCGCCCGCCGGGCGCCCAGGTCCACGACCCGCACCCGGCCCAGGCGCGCGATGAGACGCGCGTTGTCCCGTACCGAGGGGTCGCCGGGGACCGCGGGCGCGCTGAGGACCACGGCGGCGACCTCCAGGCCGCGGGCGCGGGCCGCCTCCAGGGTCAGCAGGCTGTGGTTGACGGTCCCCAGCCCGCGCGCCGCGGCCACGATCAAGGGCAGCCCCAGGCGCCGCGCCAGGCCGGCGGCGTCGAGCCCGGGGGCGTAGGGCACGAGCAGGCCGCCGGCGCCCTCCACCAGGATGAAGTCCGAGGCCTCGGCCACCGCGGCATAGGCCCGCCGCAGCCGCGGCCAGGACACAACGCGGCCCTCCAAGGCCGCGTCGACGGCCGGGGCCAGGGGCGCGCGGAAGGCGTAGGGCCGGATGGCGGCCAGTGGCAGGGGGCAACCCGAGGCGCGCTTGAGCGCCGCGGCATCCCCGCCCCCGCCGCTCTCGGCGGGCTTGAGCACGCCCACCCTCAGGCCCCGGGCGCGGGCCAGGGCCGCCAGGGCGCAGGCCACCCAGGTCTTGCCCACGCCGGTGCCCGTGCCGGTGACGAAATAGCCGCGGCCGCGGACGAGCCCGGCCAGCCCGTTCCCCCGCGGCCGCGCGCTCACGCGGCCCCCGATTCCCGCGGCCCCAGGGCCCGCAGGACGCCCGCGATCTGGCCGGGTTCGTGGGCGGCCGAGACGCTGAAGCGCAGACGGCAGGCCCCAGCCGGGACCGTGGGCGGGCGCATGGCCGGGACGTGGTAGCCGGCCTCGAGCAGCCGCCGCTCCAGGTCCGTCGCCCGCGCGGGCGCGCCCACGACCACGGGCAGGATGGGGCTTTCCGAGGAACCTATGGGATGGCCCAGCCCGGCGAGCCCCCGGGCCAGGGCCTCGCGGTTGGACCAGAGGCGCGCCCGCAGGCCCGGCTCCTCGCGCAGCACGGCCAGGGCCTCGAGGGCCGCGGCGGCGCAGGAGGCGGGCAGGGCCGTGGCGTAGATGAAGGCGCGGCTGCGGTTGAGGAGCCAGTCCCTCAACACCGCGGGGCCGGCCACGTATCCGCCCAGGGAGCCCAGGGCCTTGCTGAGGGTGCCGGTGAGGACGAGCCCGTCCCAGGGCTTAAGGCCGAAATGCTCCAGGGCCCCGCCCCCGCCCGGGCCCAGGACCCCGGTGGAGTGGGCCTCGTCCACGACCAGCAACGCGCCGTGGCGCCGGCAGGCCTCCTTGAGGCGGGGCAGGGGCGCGATGTCCCCGTCCATGGAGTAGACGCCCTCGACGCAGACCACACTCCGGCGCGCGGAGGGAGCCTCGCGCGCGAGCAGGGCCTCCAGGCGCGCCACGTCCTGGTGGGGGAAGCGCAGCCAGCGCGCTCCGGAGAGGCGGGCCCCGTCGTAGAGGGTGGCGTGGCAGGCCTTGTCCAGGACGATGAGGTCGCCCTCCCCGCACAGGGCAGGGAGCAGGCCGAGGTTGGCCAGGGACCCGGCGGCGAAGACCAGGGCCGCGGGCATGCCCTTGAGGCGGGCCAAGGCCTCCTCCAAACGGAGGTGGACCTCTAGGGTTCCGCCGCCGACCAGGCGCGAGGCCCCGGCCCCGGAGCCATAGGCCTCCAGGGCCCGGCCCGCCGCCTCGACCACTCGGGGATGCGCGCCGAGGCCCAGGTAGTCGTTGCCGCCGAAGTGGACCAGGGTCCGGCCGTCCAGCGCCAGGGAGGTCCCCCGCCCCGGCGCGCGCACCTTCAACGAACGGAGGAGGCCCGCGGAACGGGCCTCCTCCAGTTCACCTTCCAGTTCCCGGATCCAGGCGCCCGCATCCGCGGGGCCGGGCAGGGGGTCCGTCAATTGCCGTAGTTCTGGCTGTAGGGGTAGCCCCCCCCGGCCGGCTGGCCCCCCTGCGGCTGCCCCTGGGGCTGGTAGGGGTACTGGGGCTGCTGCTGGTAGGGATACTGGGGTTGCTGCTGTTGCTGGTACTGGCCCTGGGGCTGTTGGTAGGGGCCCTGGGGCTGCTGCTGGTACGGGACCTGCTGCCCGAGACCCGGCTGGGCTTCGGGCATGCTGGGCACGGTGTCCCCGGGCTGGCCGTCCCCGGCCTCCCCCGGGGCGATCCCGGGGCCCATGCCGTTGTCCCAGAACACCCGGGAGCGCCTGGGGCGCGGCCGGTTGGGCACGTCCGACCAGCCGATGATCAGGCGCAGGTAGCCGCCGGAGTTGTCGATGTAGGCGTTGCCGCCCCCGTACTGGTTGAGGGCCTGGCCGTTGTTCCCGGCGAAGTCGCCCTTGGTCCCGGAGAGGTTGAGCTGGGAGAAGTAGTTGAAGTCCGCCCCGGTCTCGAAGCCCAGGCTGAAGCCGCTGGGGAAGACGTAGATCCCGCGCAGGAACACCCCGCCGCCGAAGGCCGAGGAGCTGAAGTTCTGGGACCCCGTGGTGTTGTTGACCCCGTCGGTGAGGGTTTCCGAACCCGTGATCTCGGAGAACTCGGGCTTCACGCCCAACTGCCAGCGCCAGCCCGGCCAGTTCTGCGGGCCGAAGCAGAACACCGGACCCAAGCCCACCGTGGTCATGGGGCCGTAGGTCAGGGTGCTGGTGTCGTAGCCCGGCCCCGGGGCGTTGGGATCATAGTAGGACACGTCCGCCGAATTGACCTGCCCGCTGTCGATGCTCACCGAGGCCTCGAGGGCCATGAGGCCGCCGAAACGCCAGCCCAGGGACAGGGCTCCCTCGCCCAGCGTGGCGCCGCCGCCGTAGTAGGCCGGCCCGGAGAGGAGGGTGCCTCCCGGCCCGTAGTAGTCGGAGACGTCCTGGCCCGAGACGCCCTTGATGCCGAGGCCGCCGAGCACGTAGAGCCCCTCAGCCGGAAGGGCCGCGGCGACCGCCACGAGGAGCGCCCCGGCCCCCACGGTCCTCATCCATGCGTTCATCGTCCACCTCGAGTCATGGGGCCCGCCCCTTCGGGGTCCGCGCGCCGGGTTTGGCGCAGGATCTCGAAGAGGGCGATGCCCCCGGCCACGGACACGTTCAGGCTGCCCGCCCCCCCAGCCATGGGGATGGACAACAGCTTGTCGCAATGGGAGGCCACCCCCGGGCGCAAGCCCTTGCCTTCGGCCCCCAACACCAGGCAAACCCGGCCCTCCAGGCGCTCCTCAAAGAGGGCGTGGGGCGACTCCGCGGAGAGGCCGTAGACCCAGAAGCCGGCCCGCTTGGCCTCCTCCAGGGCCCGTCCCAGGTTGACCACCCGGGCCACGGGCAGGCGGGCCAGGGCTCCGGAGGCCGCCTTTTCCGCGGCGGGAGTCACGGCCGCCCCGCGGTCCTGGGGCACCACCAACCCCGAAGCCCCGGCGGCCTCGGCGCTGCGGGCCAGGGCCCCCAGGTTGTGGGGATCCTCGACCTGGTCCAGGGCCAGAAGCACGGCCCGCTCCCCGGCGGACTTCAGCAGGGCCGCCAAGTCGGCGTAGACGTAGTCCGGGAGCTCCAGCACCAGGCCCTGGTGCGGGCTGTTCTTGCACAGTTGGGAGAACCAGGCCCGGTCGCGGGCCTCCACCCTCAGCCCCAAGGCCCGGGCCTTTTCCTCGGCTTCGCCGCCGGGCCCAGGGGCGCCGAGGGGGGATCTCCGCTCCCGTCCGCCCGAACCCAGGACATACAGCCGGGTGGCCTTGAGCCCGCCGCGCTCCAGGCAGGCCTCCACGGCGTTGCGGCCCCACACGTACCGCGCCACGGCTAGCCCTCCCGCCCGGAGGCTTTCGCGGCATCCAGAAAGGCCTCCAGATTCTTTTGCACGCGCTCCGGGCCCAGCAGCGCCAACAGCGCCGGCAGTTCAGGCCCATGCCCCGTGCCGGTTAAGGCCAGGCGCAGCGGAAAGAAGTAGTCCCGTCCGCGCAGGCCAGCCGACTCCTGCGCCTTCTTCAGCAGGCCCTTCCAAACCCGCTCCTGGTCCGCGAAGGGGCCCTCGACCGCCGCGGACGGCCGGGAGGCCGCGCCAGAAGGCGGGGTGGCGGACGCCATCGAGCCTCCCCCATGATTTTCGTACGAGGAAGGCCAATTGGACGTAACGAATGATTGCCAAGTCCCTTCTTCTCCCAGGGCCTTGAGCAGGGCCCGGGCAGGTTCCAGGCCCCGGGGAAAGGCCTGGGCCTCCTGGAGGGCCGCCGGGAGGGCTTCCGGGAGGACGCTTGCCGGAGAAAGAAGTTCCGTCACGGCCTTTCCCAGCTCTTTCAAATTCCCGGCATTGCCCTTGCACACCTGCAAGGCACGGTCCAACCAGGCTTCGAAAACCTTTCCCCCGTCCCCTCTCCCATCCCCGCCCCGGTTCCCTAACCCGTCCTCGTCCTTTGTCTCGTTCCCGTTCGCGCCCCATCCACTGGCGGACCAGGCCTGCTCCAGGGTCTCCCGATCGAGGAAGGGCTCGGCCAGTTCCCTGAGCCGCGCCGGGGAGACCGCGCGCAGCCAATGGGCATTGAGGAAGTCCAGCTTGCCCAGGTCGAAGACCGCGGGCTTGGACACCAGCCGGGCCGGGTCGAAGCGCGCCTTCAATTCCTCCCGGGTGAAGACCTCGGAGCCCTCCCCTTCCCCTCCCAGGCCCAAAAGGGCCAGGTAGTTCAGAAGGGCCTCGGGGAGGTAGCCGCGCTTGCGCAGGCTCCCCACCCCGGTGTCGCCGTGCCGCTTGCTGAGCTTGGCGCCATCGGGGCCGAGGATGAAGGACAGGTGCCCGAAGCGCGGGGGCTCCCACCCCAGGAAGCGGTAGAGCAGGAGCTGGCGGGGGGTGTTGGAGATTCCGTCCTCGCCCCGCAGCACATCGGTGACGCCCATTCGGTGGTCGTCGACCACGCACGCCCAATTATACACCGGCGTGCCGTCCCCCTTCATCAGGGTGAAGTCGCGGATCTCGTCGAGGTCCACCTCGACCCTGCCGCGGACCAAATCGTCCCAGGCCGCCGCGCCCTCCAGGCCGAAGGCGTTGAAGCGCAGGCTGGGCGAGCCGCCCGCGGCCCGCCGCCGCTCCACCTCGGCGGGCGCGAACCCCAAGTCCGGGTGCGGGCGTTTGGGGCCGGGGTCCTCGCGGATCCCCCCGGCGCCGCGGGGCGGGTCGAAGCACCAGTAGGCCCGCCCGGCCTCCAGAAGGGGTTTGGCGGCGGCGCGGTAGAGGTCCGCGGCCAGGCTCTGGCGGTAGGGCTCGTGCGGGCCGCCCTGCCCCCAGCCCTCGTCGGCGGCCAGCCCCAACCAAGCCAGGCTCGCGACGATCGCCGCCACCGCCGCCTCGTCGGAGCGGTCCGCGTCGGAGTCCTCGATCCTGAGGATGTAGGTCCCGCCGCGCGAGCGGGCGAAGAGCCAGTTGAACAGCGCCGTGCGGGCGTTGCCGACGTGCAGGTCCCCCGAGGGCGAGGGGGCGAAACGGACCCGGACGCTCACGGGGCCACCGCGGTGAGCACCGCCGTGGCGGCCACCCCTTCGCCGCGGCCGAAGCCCGTCAGGCCCTCGCCGCTGTGCGCGGTGACGGCCACATCCCCCGGCTCCAGCCCCAGAAGGGCCGCCAGGGAGGCCCGCATCTCCGGGATGCGCGGCCCCAGGACCGGCCGCCGGCACTCCAGGCTCACCGAAAGGTGGCTGGGCCGGAACTCGCCCAGGTGGCGCATGGCCTCGCGGACGTAGGCCGCGCTGTCGACGACGCCGTCGCGGCACATGCGGTCCGTGACCGGGCCCAGGACCACGGTCCCGTGCACCCCGGTGAGGGCGTTGACCAGCGCGTGCAGCACCACGTCGGCGTCGCTGTTGCCCTCCAGGGCGGGCTGCCCCTCGAAGGGCACGCCCGCCAAACGCAGGACCCGGCCCGTGGGCGCGGGCTCGAAGCGGTGGCTGTCCTGGCCGATGCCGGTGCGGACCTTCATGGTTCCCCTTTCAAGGACGCGCGGACCCCTCAGGGCCCCTCAGGCGTTGAAGTCGAAGTCCCGGACGATGCGCCGCGCCAGCAGCAGGTCCTCCGGGGTGGTGATCTTGAAGTTTTCGCCGTAGGACGGCACGGCCGCCGCGGGGATCCCGTCGGCCTCGCACAGACCGGCCTCGTCGGTGTAGACGGCGCCCGCGGCCCGCGCCCGCGCGTGCGCCGCCCGCAGCAGCTCCCCGCGGAAGGCCTGGGGCGTCTGGGCGGCCAGGAGGCGCTCCCTAGGTAAGCCCGAGAGCATGCCGTGGTCCACGGTCTTGATGCTGTCCTTCACCGGCACGCAGGCCACCGCCCCGCCCAGGTGGCGCGCCGAGCGGGCGCAGGCGGCGATCAGGGAGGCCTTGAGGAAGGGCCGCGCCGCGTCGTGGACCAGGACCACCTCCAGCCCCGGGTCCAGGGCGTCCAGCCCGCGGGCCACCGAATCCTGGCGCTCGGCCCCGCCGGGGACCACCCTCAGGCGGGCCTCCCGGAAGCGCCGGGCCGCAGAACGGGCCACCCCGGCCAAATCGGCGGCGTGCACGACCAGGACCACCTGGCCGACGATGTCCTGGGCCAGGAACGCGGCCACCGACCAGGCGTACAGGGGCCGCCCCCCCAGGGGCAGCACGCCCTTGCGTCCGCGCCCCAGGCGGCTGCCCAAGCCGGCCGCCAGAACCACGGCCCCCGCCCAGGGCCCCGCCGCGCGCGTCTCCCGTCCGGCCACGCTCATCCCTCCCACAGGAGGCGGAAGGCCTCCTCGATGTCCGCTGCGAAGCCCACCTCCATCCCGGCGAGGCCCAGGCGGCGCATGGAGGCGGGGTCCTCCTTGGCCAGAAGGGCCTTCCGGAACCCGAGGCGGGAGGCCTCCTTGAGGCGGTCCTCGGCGCCCGGGACCGGCCGCAGCTCCCCGCCCAGGCCGATCTCGGCGGCCAGGACCCATCCCGGGGGCAGGGGCCGCCCCCGCAGCGAGGAGGCCACCGCCGCCGCCACGGCCA
>DAIDJD010000006.1 GCA_027451505.1 candidate division FCPU426 bacterium | reverse complement strand
GCCCATTCCCCGACGTGGCGGTAGATCGTCAGCACGGTCCCGGAGATGGGCGCCAGCACGGTGCACCAGTCCAGGTTCACCGCGGCGTTCTGTTCGGCGAAGAGGCTGTGGTCGAAGGAGCTGTAGGAAAGCGAACCGGCCTTGTAGAGCTGGGCGTCGCGCCGGAAGTCGCTGGAGGCCAGGCCCGCCGCGACCTTGACGTCGGGGCAGGTCAGGGTCGCCAGGAGCTCGCCGGGGCGCACGGTGTCGCCCTCGTTGACCTCCAGGCTGCCTATGGGCGAGGGCACGCCGGGCTGGATGTCGACCTCGTCGACCTGGATCTCGCCGGCGTAGGTGAAGGAGGGGTGGGCCGGCAGGTAGACCCAGAAGTAGTACGCGGCCGCCGCGGCGACGACCGCCAGGATGGGGAGGATGCGCTTCTTCATCGGTGCCTCTTAACGGTCGTTGGCGGTGAGGGCGGCGAGGTTCGCCAGTTCGATCAGCATGTTGGTTTCGGTCTGGGCGAGAGCCAGGCCGGCCTGCAGTTCCTCGAGCGTGGTCGTCTGCACCTGCAGGAAGGTGGAGCCCCCGATCTTGTAGGAGCGGTAGACGGCCTCGCGCAGCGCCCGGGCCTGCGCCGCCTCGCGGTCCTGCAGGGCGCGCTGGTCGGAGAGGCCCTCCAGGCGGTCCCGGCTCTCCAGCCAGTCGGTGCGGGCCTGGATGAGCGCGTCGGCGGCGGCCTGGGCCCGGGAGTCTGCGGCGGCCCGGGCCTGCAGGACCTGGTCGTGCACGCGCCCGAAGGCGAACAGCGGCAGGCTGCCCTGGAAGCTGGTGGTCTGCTGGAAGACCTGCTGGGGCAGGGGCTGCTCGGGGTACTCCTCGCTGGCCAGGAAGCCCACCGTTCCGGTGGGCATGTGCCCGGCGAAGGCCACCTCCACCTGGGCGCGGGCCTCGGCCACCTGCTCGTCCAGCGCCCGCAGGCGCGCCAAGTCCTGGGGCCGGAAGGGGGCCCGCGCGGCCGGCGCGAGCTCGGAGAGCAGGTCCGGCGTGGCGTCCAGCCCCACAGCCACGGTCGCCGCGGCGACCCTGGCCGGGAGGTCCCCGGCGTCCTGCGCGTCCACGGGCAGGGACAGATCGGCGCCTTCGTCCTGCCCGGTCAGGGCGAAGAGGTCCCGCAGGGCCCCGGCCAGCGTCACCTGGGCCATGCGCAGCCCGGCGCGCTGGTCCAGCTCGTCGTTGCTGGCGGTGAGCCAGTCGATGCGGCTGCTGGTCCCGGCCTTCAGGCGCTCGTCCAGGTCGTGGAGCTGGCTCTGGGCGAGCTTGAGCGCCTGCACGTACAGGCGCACCTGGGTGGCCGCCAGTTGGGTGCGGAAGTACGCCAGCCGAACGCCCAGCAGGAGGTTCTGGCGGGCGTCGACGTAGGCCTCGCGGGCCGCGGCCCGCGCCCGGGCCTCGGCCTGGACCTGGCGCCAGTTCCGGAACATCCCGAAGATGTCCCAATTCGCGGAAACGCCCAGGCTCCACATGTTGTGGAACCCGAAGTCCAGGGAGCTGGTGCCGAAGGAGGCGGCCATCTGCGGGGGCAGGTTGATGGGCGGCAGGACGTTGGCCAGGTAGTCGTAGTACCCGGTCAGGCTCAGGGTCGGCAGCAGGGCCGCCTTGCCCCCGGACTCCGCGGCCCGGGCGGCGGCGAGGTCATAGGCCGCGGCCTTGAGCCTGGGCGAGGTTTCCATGGCCGAGCGGACGCAGGAGTCCAAGGACAGGCGCAGTTCCTCGGCCCCCAGCGGCCCGCCGGAAAGGAGCGCCGCCAGCCCCAGGCCGGTGAGCAGGACGCGACGGGATGCGGGTTTCATGGGGCTACTTGCCTCCCTTGAGAGCGGCGGCCGCGGGGCCCCCATCCGTTCGCAGGGCCTTCAGCGCCAAGTCCACCCGGACCTCCAAGCCCTGGTCCGAAAGAAGAATCTCCCGGAACGTGTCCGGGTCGGCCATGGGCCGGAACTCGAACCGGGCTCCGATGAAGGGCTCGGCCACCAGCGTGGGGAAAAGGACCATCCCCATCATCGACGTCATGACCACCCCCAGGGGCAGCGGCATCAGACGACCCTCCTGCTGACAGCGCATCACCAGGCCCGCCAGAATGATCCCGTGGCGGGGCAGGTTTGTGCGCACGAACTTCGCGGCCTCCACCTCGCCCCGGGCGAGGTCCTGGAGGAGCCCCAGGACCAATTTGCGGTGGTCCCGGACAAAACGCGACAAGCGCAGCAGCCCCTTGCGCAAGGCCAGGAAGGGATCCGCTTCCCCTTCCACCTGGAGGCTGAAGTCCCGAAAAAACTCTTCGTAGACCTCAGTCGCCACCTGCTGCACAAATTTTTCCTTATTTCCAAAGTGGTAATTTACTAGGCCTATATTGACTCCGGCCCGCTGCGCCACCGCGCGCACCGAAAGGCTATGGAAGCCAGCTTCTTCAAGCAGCTCTTTTCCGGCCTTCAGCAGCCTTTCTTCGGCATCGCCTGCGGGACGCGCCACCCTGCCTCCTATTTTTTTAAACGAAACGTATAATAAAACGGATTGTTTAATCCGTCAAGAAATCAAAAAAACCGGCTGGGACGGTCCCGGAAAGGGGCCCCGTAATCCCCAAAAACATTGTCCGTCATGAACTTTTTGGGTGGCCGGGGCGTATAAAAAGTACCCCGCGTTTATCCCCTATGCGATGGAGGAAGCATGCCCACCAAGATCACCCTTCTGCCCGACGGCCCGCTGCAGGTCCAGGGCGACTTCACCGTGGTGAAGGCCGACGGCAGCAAGGTGGAGACCAAGGAAACCGCCCACCTGTGCAGGTGCGGCAAGTCGGCGAACAAGCCCTTCTGCGACGGAAGCCACAAGAAGGACGGGTTCAAGGCGGCCTAGGCCCCCTCTCATCCCCAACAAACCCGGGGACTCCGCATCATCTGCGGGGTCCCTTTTTTATTGAAGCCAGGGTGCCAAAAGCAAGAAAAACCCGCCTTTTTGAGGCGGGCTTTTCTTTGATCCATTAGCCGGGATCTAGTCGAGACCGAATCCCTGAAGTTGCCCACTGGCACAATGGGGGTCTATCCCTAGGTGGCGGACCATGGTCCGGATATGACCCGCCTTCAACGTGGAGTCCCGCTCGCTCCTGGAACCCCGCTGCAGCTGCGCCGTCAGGGAATTGTAGTGCACCAGGTAGCAGTGGGTCGCCAGGACAATCCTGGACTCCGGTGCGCAGTGACTTAACATATCCCGAACTTCGCTGAAGCTGAAAAAGCGCGGGGCCGACAAAGCCTAGGCCGCTTGCGCGAAAACGTAGTTGGCCAGATCCTCGGGCTCGATGATCTCGACCGTCTTCTGGAGCAGCTGCACGCACTGGATCAGCCGCGGAGGAACCGGGTCGGTCAGCTTGATGAAGCCGCCCAGCAGGGGGTCTACTTCGCCCCCGGCCTTGACGTAGGCACGGGCGTCATCCCAGCGCTTGGCGTCGACCACGTTGGTCTGCGCCATGAACTTCCTCAGCTGAGCCTCGAAATCCCCGAAGTTTCCGGCCTGGTGGGCCAAATCGGTCAGGATGCCGGTGAAGAAGGTGCGGAACTTGGTGTAGGCGTCCTTGGGATCGGCGCCCGCCTCGGACATGCCGCCAGGTGTCACACCGCTGATCCACCATTCGTCATCCTCCTTGCTCAGCAGGACGCGCCCTTCCAGCTCAATGCCGGCGGCGAAGCCGGTGCCTTGAATCCAGTTTTTGTACCTGAACACCATGGGATATTGATTCACGATTCTCCTCCATCCGGCGCACACCCCCGGTGGGGGCGGATGTCTGCCATCCCTCGGATGACTTTTCGGCACAAGGCCGCGTGCGATGAACACCTATAACCCTTACGGTCCACATGGAACAAGCGCTTGACCAAGAGCGTGATTCTTCCCTTGGGGGCCAATCCTGTCAAAGATAATTTACCATGCCCAGGGGCAGGGCGGAAGAAACGGCTTTGTTTACAATGGCTTTTCCTATTCTCCTGGGGCCGACTTGATGAAAACGGCCAAAATTCAAGGCTATTTCGGCCGGGCCCCCAAGTCGCCCCCACCCCAAAGTGCCCCATTTGCGAGTTTCGCGGTCACCCATCGTGACCCGCTCGCCATCGTTCCATCGTCTGGCGTCCTCGAGCTTTGGACCTTGAAGCGTCGGCATGGTGGAAAGGAAGAAGACGGTGGAGGACGTTCGGGAGATCTTCCGGCGCTTGCAGATGGACCACCGTTGCCGCCGAGCTTCAAACGCCGCCTAAAATTACCCGGGGGCGTTTCGACCTTCCCCAGGGCCGTTGAAAAGCGAGCTTCGGATCACCCCAGCCCCCTTTTTATGTGGCCGGGATGGGATGCGGGCCCTCAAAAATACACGTCCACCTTGGCCAGGGCATGGCTGTCCGCGGAGAGGTCGGCGAAGGGGCCGACGCCCCCGGCCAAAATGCCCCGGTAGCCCAGATCGAGACCCACCCAGTCCCCCACGCGCCGGTGCAGATCCGCGATCGCCGCCACCGGTCGGCACAGGTTCCGGTCCCAAACCATCCAGGCGGTCAGATCGGTGGAGGAGGCGTCGTTGAAGGAGAGGCGAAAACCGGCGAAGACATCGTTCGTGAAAGGGACCACCAGGGTCTGGGGCAGCTCATCGGCGTCGAATTCCGCCAGCAGCGCGAGCCCGGGGCCTCCGGCGAACAGCGCGCCCTGGTCGTAACGCGCCCCGAACCCGCAAGCCCGCGTCCCGCGCGTGCCGTCCAGGTTGAGCCGGACCACATCCTCCGTCTTCAAGGTCAGGCTCTCCAGCGTCCATTGCCCCTCGAACCCGGCCTGCTGTTCCAGGACGTATTGCGGCAGCAGGGTCGGCATCCCCCCCTGGAAGGCCAGCCCGAAATCGGGTTGGGGCCGGTAGCCGCGGAAATAGGACAGGCCCAGGTAGAACGCGCCCAGGGTCTCGGAATAATGCAGGGCCGCCTCGGGCTGGGCCCATCCCCAGCCGCCCTGGTAATCGGCGGCGTTGGAAACGGCCAACCCGGGCCTCAAGCGCCCCTCCACCCCGGGCAGGGCCATGGGGCGGAATCCGGCGAGCACGATGGCGTCCAAAGCGCCCAATCCCGAAGTCCAGGTGAGGTCCAGCATGGGCTGGCCAAGCCGGCGCCTTCCCAGGAAATCGTCCAGGACGTCCGCCTGGTTGAGCACATCCACCGGATTGACGAAATCGAGCACACCCCAGGCCACCACATCGTAGCCGGCTTTCAGGCGCACACCCCTCCGGTCGAAGGTGAGCTCGCAGCGGTGAAGGTCCAAAAGGTCGCGATGGGGGTCCACCGCGTCCCAACGCAGATAGGGTTCGATGGCGTAGTCGAAGCTCGAACCCAGGGCCCGGGGGGGCGCCAGGCTAAGGTCGGCGTCCACCGAAGGGTCGGCCAGCGACCCGGACTGGCCGGGGTAACGGGGCGGGTCCCAAAACAGGCGCGTCTCGGCGTCCACCTGGCCGCTGAAAACGGGTTCAACGGCCCGCAGGGGCGCCTGCGCGAGGATGCCGATCAACGCCGCCGCCGCGGTCGCCCGCCGCACCGCTACCTCGCCAGGGTGGACGGGTCGAAGGCCGCCCGCCCCAGGCCGGTGCCGAAGCGGAACCGCGACCATTCCATCACCGTCACCTTGGCGTCCGTCCGGTCGGTCATGGTCATGCGGGAGGCCCGCCAGTGCCCGCCGTCGTGCCGCGCGTAGCCGTCGAGCGCCAACGTCTTCAGGAGGCCCCCGGAAGGTCCGTAGTAGTCGATGCGACGCACCACCGGATCCACCGCGTCCACCCAGGCGACCAACCGGGAATACGCCGAACCGGCATGGCGGGGGACGCACGCGACCTCCTCGCAGGGACGGCCGTCCAAGGCCACGCTCGTCGGCGGGCCGTAGGCGTAGCGGTCCACGACCACGTTGAGGGAATCGACATCCTCGTAGCTGAACTGGCTGCCCATGAACGCGGCGGTGCGGTCCGAACCGGAGATCTGCCGCACCCGGTTGAAGGCGGGCAGGAAGATCCATTGCTCATCCCGCCCCGCGCCGGTGCTGCGGGTCAATATTTCGGTGCCCTGCACGTCCAAAGGGCTGTCGAACACGATCAGCGACCGGAACCCCCCGACCGGATCCTCCAGCACGGCCACGCGCATGCGCCGGGTTTGGGTGGAGCCCGAAGCGCCTTTGAGGAGCATGGTGACGTCGGCCTGGTAGTCCCCGAAGCCCTTGTCGCCCGCACTCACCCGTTCGAAGACGGCCCTTCCGGCCCGCGACGGGGCCGGGTGCGCCGGTGCCGCGGCCAGGGGCGCCCCCGCCAGCGCCAAGGCCGAAAGGAACACGAGGTTCAAGGGATTCATGGTTGCTCCTTTGGGGGTGCGCGCCGGGGCGCCGCAAGCCGGCCGGCCCAGCGCAGCAGGATCGGGTCGATGATGATGTCCAAGTACAGCGCCGCCAGGACCGAGGCCGTCACCAGCGCGCCGAAATGGGCCGTGGGAAGGAAATCCGAGGCCGACAAGCAAAGGAAGCCCCCGGCGAGGATCCACGAGGTCATGATGACGCCGTCGCCGACGTTGAGGACGGCCTCATCCACCGCCTTATCCCAGGACGCCCCCGCGCCCTGGGCGAGACGGAAGCGGTTGATGAAGAAGATGGTGCTGTCGACCGTGGACCCTATCGCCACCCCGCCGATCAGGGAGGTCGCCATGTCCAGGCGTATCCCCAGAAGGCCCATCAGGCCGAAGGTCATGGCCAGGGGCAAGGCGTTGACCAGCACTCCGATCACGCCGTAGGTGAGCGAGCGGAACACCAGGGGCATGAGCACCAGGAACACGGCGGCGATGAAGAGGATCGAGGCCATCTGCGTGCGGCTGATCTGCCGGTCCATGTCGGCCCACAGCACCGCCGTGCCGTCGACTTCGACCCGGGCGCCGGCGGGCAGGCAGGCCTTCGCCGCGCGCTGGACCGCGGCCCGGAACTCCGCGAGCCGGGTCGAACTCAGGTAGCTCGTCAGGACCATGATGCGGACCCTATCGCGGGCGTCCGTGGTGAAGTCCTTGATGTCCTGGTTGCCCGCCAATTCGCCCAGGAAGAGCAATTGGCCCACCTTGGCCGGGGAACAGGCACCTAGGGGTTTCGCCGCGCCCCCGTTGAACGCCGCGTTCAGGCGGCGCAGGAGGTCCGTCACCGACAGGACCTTGATCACCCGGGGGGTTCGGGCCAGCGCCCCTTCGAAGGCCAGCAGACCTCGGAGGCGCCGCCGCGCGTAGAAAGGGGTCCCGCGGGGATAACGCACCACCACCGAGACCGGGCTCTGTCCGAAGCCCGCGGCGCCCACCGCGGCGTAGGCGGCGGTGACCCGGGTGTGCGGGCCGAAAAACTTCGTGTAATTCGTGTCCACCTTGAGCCGGGGAATGCCCAGAAGGCTGAGCAGCAGCAGGGCCTGCAGGCCCAACCAGAACCAGGCCCGCCTTCCGCGCACCAGGGGCAGGACCCCCGCCGAAAGGCGTCCCACGCCGCGCCGCGCCGGGACGGAGGCCTCCGGGCCGCTCCAGAAGGCCACCAGCAGGACCGGGGCCAGCGTCATGGTGATGGCCCAGGCCACGGCGATGCCCACCCCGCAATAGACGCCCAATTGCCAGATCGGGACCACCGTGGACTGGACCAACGACAGGAAGCCCGCGACGGTGATGACGCTGGTCCAAAGGCAGGGCGTCCAGATCTTCGAAATCGCGGAGGCCACCGCCGCCGCCGGGTCGACGCCGCGGCTCTCGGCGTGGAAGGCGTTGATCACGTGGATGACGTCGCACACGGAAAGCGTGATCAGCACCGGGGGGATCATGACCGTGACCATGTTGAACGCCGCGCCCGAGAGGGCGATCAGCGCCATGGGCACGATGGCGCTGACGGACACGACGGCCATGAGCACGGAGAAATCGCGCCCGTTTCCCAGGAGCAGCCGGCCGGTGGCCCCGATGAAAAGCGTCACCAAGATATAGAACAGCACGACATCGCGTTGGGACGCGCGATTGAGTTCGGCGTTGATGACGGTCGTGCCGACCAGATCGCCCGAGAGCATCCCCGGAACCCGCGCGACGAGGGCCCGCACCGCGTCGACCAAGCGTCGGCGGTAGGGCCCCGGGTCGCGAACCAAATTGTCGCTCTCGACGAGGACGACCGCATGGTGGACGTCGCCGGCCCGGTACAGCGCGCCGTCGAAGGCCGGGTTCGCGGCCAGGCGCCGCCGGAACACCCGGATTTGGGCGGCGTCCGGGACGGCCCCATCGGGGGCCGGGTCGATGGCCCCGTACACGAGGGACCCGGACCCGTCCAAGCGGCTGTCGCGGACCGTCGCCAAGGAGACCGCCTTGTGCACGTGCTTGAGCCGCCCGATGGCCCGCGTCAGGGAGCGCAGGTCCCCCAGGAACGCCGGGGCGTAGATGGAGCGGGTCGTCAGGAGGAGGACGCTCCACTCCTCGGCGCCGAAATCCCGGTTGAAGGATTCGTAGGCCGCCAGGGCCGGGTCGTCGCGCTGGAACCAGATGCCCACCGAATTGTCCACGAGCGCCCCGCCCCAGGCCAGGCGCCCCAGGAGGATGGCCACCGCCGATAGCCCCACGAGCGCCCAGCCCAGCACCACCGTGCGGCGGTGGCGCAGGCACCACTCCAGCAGCCTCATGCCCCGCCCGCCGGTGGGGAGGTGAAAATCTCCAACCGCCCGGCCAAAAAGCGCTCCCGAATGGCCGTACGCCGCTTTTTGCCGCTGGTCGTCTTCTCCACCGTCCCCTTCGCGCACAACAAAACCCTGGGCACGAGGACGCCCAGCCTTCGGTACACCTCGGACTGTATGTCCCGCCCGAGGGCCCCGGTCCCGGGGGTGGAACGGACGACCGGCCGCTCCACCAGCAGCACCATGCCCCCCGCCCCTTCCCCGGGCCGGCCGGCCTCGATCAACACGCTCCCCCCCGGCGAAACGGTTGCCACGGACTCGGCGCAGGCCTCGACGTCGTCGGGCACGATGTTGCGTCCGCCGACCACCAGGAGGTCGTCCATCCGCGAGAAGAAATAGAGCTCCCCGTGATGCCAGAAACCGAGGTCGCGGGTCCTGAGGTACCCGCGTCCCAGGGCCCGGCGGGTGGCTTCGGGATCCTCGAGATACCCGGGTGTGACGCAAGGACCCTCGACGCAGATTTCGCCCAGCCCGAGTTCCGGGAGTTCCGCCCCTGATTCGTCGCGCACCGTGATGCGGGTCCGGGGGTGGGGCTCCCCCACCGCCAGCACTTCCTGGCCCCCCGGGGCGCCCGGGTCGGCGATCCGCAAATGGGGGGCCCTCGCGGCATCCACCCACACGGAATGGATCCGGCCCCTCGCGGTGGAGGCCGCGCCCAAGGCGTTCTCGGCCATGCCATAACCCACCAGGATCTGGCGCTCGGACATCGACTGCCGCTCCAGCAATTCACGGGTCCGGGCGAGCACGCCGGGAGACACCTTTTCGGCCCCGAAGTAGAGGAAGAGACCCGAGAGGTCGAGCTGCCCCGGCTCGAGCCGGGCGAGGGCCCTGGCCGAGCCCGCCATGGCGAGGTTGGTCGTGAAATTGAGTTCGACGCGATGCTCGGCCATCCACGCGAACCAACGGCGCGGATGGGCCAGATAATGCCGCGGCGGCGCCAACAGGTTCGCGCAACGCCTGAACAAAGGCTGGAGGATGCCGATGAACAGGCCCAAATCATGGTTGAAGGGCAGCCAGGAGGCCGAGGAACCCAGGCCCTCCGGCCGGCAATGGGCCCGGAAGGTCAGGTCCAACTGCTCCACCTGGGCGGCGAGCATGGCGTGGGTGACCAGGACCCCCTTGGGCTCGCCGGTGCTGCCCGAGGAAAACTGGACCGCGGCGAGGTCGGAAGGTTCGGAGGGGTGCGGGGCGGGCGCCCCCCCGGAGGCCGGGAGGGACGCGAAGGTCCCCAGGGTCAAGACCCGGCGCTTCGGCCGGTCCCATTCCGACGCCGCGCTTCCGACCGAATCGGGGAACAGCAGGGCCTTGAAGGCGCAGCGCCGGTCCACCCGTTCCAGGTAGCCGTCGAACTCCGGGCTTCGATCCGGGCGCGGCCGCAAGGGCACGGCCACAGCGCCCAACCGCCACAGCCCGAACAGCAGCGTCACGTAGGCCGAGGCGTTTTCCAGGAGCAGCCCGACCCGGTCCCCGGGACCGACGCCCAGGCCCCCCAGGCGGACGGCATCGTCGACCGCCCGGGCCGCCAGCGCGGACAGCGGAAGGGACACCCCCTCCTCCGGGAAACGCCACAGGGGATCGTCGCCGCCCCCCTGTCCGGCCGCGGACAGCGCCTCGACAAGATTCACCGACCGTCCGCCCGCGCCCGATCGGCCAAATGGGCCGCCACGGCGTCGAGGGTGCGCAATTCCGCCACGAAAACGGCCTCGGGAATGCGGACCCCGAATTCCCCTTCGACCGCCGCCTGGAGCGAAACCAGACCCATCGAATCCACCACCCCCGAATCGACGAGGTCCAACCCGGCAAGGCGTTCGGCCTCCCGGGCGCTCATCAGGTCATGCTCCTCGCAGGCCCGGAAGAGACGCTCCCGGACGTCGAGGCGCCGCGGCGCCCTCATAGCTCGCGGGCCTGATCCAGGTGGGCCAGCTCGAACACGAACTTGATCTTGTGCGTCGGCGTCCGCTCCAGCTTCCGGGGCAACAGGTAAATCCGGTCCTTGGCGAGCTCCGCGGACATGGGCGCCACCGATTCGGCGTAACGGATGGCCTCGACGCAGCGGCTCTTGAGCGCGGCCGCGGGGCTGACCCCGGCGGCGATCTCGCCGCGGTAGTCGGGATCCTTCTCGAGGCGCTTCCAATCGGGATAGATGTATACGCTCAAAAAGGGATCCCCGGGGTCGCGCCGGGCCACCATCGCGTCCTTCACGAAGATGCTGCGGACCAGCAAATTGGACACGTGCTGCGGGTCGATCAGCGAGCCGTCCTCCCAGGCCACCAATTCGCGCTCGCGGCCCACCAGATGCACCTGGCGGTCGGGCCCGACCCAACAAAGGTCGCCCGTGGTGTAGAAGCCGTCGGCGGCGTCGGGCAACGGGACCTGCCCGCCGTCCGCCGTGATGGTGTAGGGGGCCACGGTCGGGCCCTTCACCCTCAGGACGCCGATCTCCTGGTCGAGCCCCGCCACCTGGCGGGGCCCGGAGACCTCGTAGGCCAACTCGGGGATGAGCTTCCCGCAGCTCCCGGGCTGAACGTCGTCCAGCCGGTTCCGGGAGATGATGCCGCAGCATTCGGTGGCCCCGTAGATGTCGATGACCGTGATGCCCAGTTTGCCCAGGATGCGCACCAAGGCGCCGTCCAATTTGGTCGAGGAGGAGATGCCGTAGCTGAAGTAGCCGCCCAACTTGTTCCTCAGCAAAATGCGCATGGCGGTCAGCTTGGCCATCTCGAGGGTGCCCAGATCCTGGATGGACTCGTTCTTCTCGATCGCCGTCAGGTGCCGGTACAGCCGCCGCATGACCGGCTTGTTCTTCATCTCCTCGAGCACCTCCTTGACCAGGTAGATCCAGAACTTCGGGACGGCCATCAGCACCTTGACCCGGACGTCCTGCCGCTTGAGCTTGGCGATCTCGTCCTCGAGGACGTCGTCGTCGTCGGGCTCCCGGGTGAAGTAGGTGACGGTGTACCCGCGCGTCTTGGAGACCAGGAACTCGACCAGGGTCGCGATGTGGGTGTAGGGACCGATGTTGAGGACATCCTCGTTGGGCCGGAGGTTGATGACGTCCATGGCGCAGTTGACCTCGGCGACGATGTTGCCGTGGGAGATGCGCACGATTTTGGGGAGGCTCACGGTGCCCGAGGTCGCGTAATGGCCGAGGATGGTGCCGGATTCGAGCAGCAAGGGGTGCGCCGCCGCATCCCCTTCCCGGCCCCCGCGGCAGATCCCCTCCACCGAAACCTCGCCCGGACCGAGGGCGAGCGGCCCGACCCCGAGATCCTCGAAGACCTCGACCAGATCCGCCACCAGGACCACGGTGGCGAGGCCCAGGCGGCCCCTCAACTCCCGGAAGCGGGGCAACTGGGCCCGCGAGACGAGCGCGTAGTCGGGCGGACTGAGCCGCATGAGGTGCTCGAATTCGGCGTCGTTGAACTTGGTGTCGAGGGGGAAAAGGATGTTGGCGGTGTGGAACGCCGCCAGCGCGGTCATGTCCCATTCCAGGCGGTTCTTGCACAGGGTCGCCACGACCTTTTGGACGGCGCCGGCCCGCTGGAAGTACCCGACCATGGACAGGACGCGCCGGCGGTAGTCCGAGAAGGATACGGTGGCGTAGCGGTCCCCCACATCCATGCGTATGGCGGGCCTGTCGCCGTAGGATTCGAGCTGGTGACCGACCAGGTCGCCGACGCCGGCGATCCTGTTGTGCGCCTTGAAGGCCCCCTGGGGGGGCGTGGACGTCCCGAGTCCGAGCATGCTTCCCTCCGCTGAGGTGGTCCGGTCCCCGACCGGTCTAGTCCAGCACCGTTCGCCCCAAAAACCTGAGGGGACCCAGGCCGAAGCCGTGCGTACGGGCCCACCGCAGGCTGGCTTCGACCTGGGAGGGTCGCAGCGGCCCCCGGGCGAAGGAACGGTTGCGCCCTTCGAAGCCCAAAAGCAGGGTCTCGGCCATGCAGCCGAAGGTCATGCCTCCCTCGGGCATGCCGACGAAGCTGATGTTCGACCCCTTCGGCAGCAGCGCCAAGCCGCCGTCAAAAGCCAGACACCGGCGGTCTCCGGCGAAGGCCGGATCGAGGTTGGAGGGCACCGACGCGCAGCAGACCACGGCCCCCGGGCGAACCATGTCCGGCCGGATCAGGCGGCGGTCGGCCGAATTGGTGGCCACCACGACGAGGTCGGCCCCCGCGAGGGCTGCGACACCCGTGGACACGGTGATGAGGTCGCCCGCCCCCGCGATGCCGTCGGCCAACGCCGCGGCCATCCCTCCGCGGGGAAAGTCCCCCTCCGGGCCGGCCGGTCGGGCCGCCGCCGCCTCGAGGCAGAGGCGCCGGGTATCCTCGAGACGGGCCAGGCTGTTCGGCCGGGGGCTGCCGATGAGATCCAGCCGGCCGACCACGGGCGCGAGGATTTGCGCCAGGCACCGGCCGATGTTCCCGCCGGCCCCCACCACGGCGACGCGGCTCCGTTCCAGATCCAGGCCCCGGCTCTGGGCCGCCTTGCGCAGGCCGAGGTAGGTCAGGGCCACGGTGAAGGCGTTGCCGGTGGTGACGGGCATTTCGTAGTCGTTGAGGGTGAGCCCGTCCCGGGTGGCGATGGAGGTGTAGGCGCCCAGGCCCACCATCGCCAACGGGATGTTCTCGTCGCCCAGTTCCTTGGCCACCGTCACCGCGTCCTGGATCTTGTCGCGGATTTCCTGGGCCAACGGGGCGGGATGGTCCCGGGTCACGTAATCCGGAAGGTAGGGGACCAGGACGAGGTTGCTTTCCAGGACGTAATCATTCGAGGCGACATAGTCGCTGCGCACATGGGCGGGCTCCACGAAACGGCAGATGGAGTCCCACCAAGCCTTCAGGTCCGCGGGGTCCACGGCTCGCCCCGCGAAGGACGGGAAGAGGTATTCGACCAAGTGGGTCAGGTCGGTCGGATGGACCAGGAAGCCGATGCGCGAGTCCAGCGGCGCGGTTTGGGACGACACCGGCCAGGCGTTGGGATGCCGGGTGGGCGCGCGGCGAACCTCCGCGGGGGCGGGATGCCCCATCAGGTGCGCCACGAGGCAGTACTCGTCGTTGGCGTCGATGACGCGCAGGACCTCCCGAAGGCCCTCCTGGAGGGCCCGGATTTCGGCGTCGCCCACCGTCAACGGCGGCTGGATGCGCAGGATGGACAGGCGCTTTTTGCCGGGATTGCCCTTGAGCATGGTGGTCAAAGGGGCGAGCAGACGGATGGCGTGGTATTCGAGCAGGTAGCTGGCGACCAGGAGCGAAAGGATGCCCTGCTTGCCGGTCAGGCGGAAGAAGGGGGACCGGCCGGCCAAATCCGTGAACTCGACGGCCAGCATCAAACCCCGTCCGCGCACCTCCCGGATCAGGTCCGGGAATTCCGCCTGGAGCCCCTCAAGGGCCTCCCGGAGCGCCGCGCCACGCTCGACCACCCGCCGGGCCAAGGCCCCCTGATCGCGTCGCATGCAGCCGAGAAAGGCCGAGGCCACGGTCGAGGAGAGTTCATCCTCCCCGAAGGTGGAGGTGTGCAGGATGCCGAAGTCGGGATCGTAGAGGTCCCCCCGGATGAGCGCCGCCCCGATCTTGACGAGCCCGCCCCCGAGGGCCTTGCTGAGGACGACATACTCCGGGTCACAGCCGGCCAAGGGCGTCTGCTCGAAGGCGCAGAAGGTGCCGGTGCGCCAGCAGCCGGTCTGGATCTCGTCGATGATGTAGGGGATTCCAAGGGCGGACTTGCGGCGCGCGAGGTGCTCAAGGGTGGCCGGGGGCAGGGGCAGCATGCCGCCTTCCCCCAGCACGGGTTCGAGGATCAATCCGATGACCTTGGTGACCCGGACCGACCGGAGCGTCGCCACGCCGCGGTCCAGCACCGGGTAGAGGAACTTGCAGTGGTGGTCCTGGACGGCCTCGTCAATCAGCCCGGGCCTGTCGGGATCCACGAAGACCGTCTGGATCGCGGAAAGCCCCTGGAAGCCCTCACGATAGGATTTGTTGAACGTGACCTTCAAGGCCGCGGAGGTCTTCCCGTGGAAGGAACCCTTGAAGGCGACCACGACCGGGTGGTCCTGGAAGGACTCGAACTGGCCGAGGTTGTACTCGTCCAGGTCGTCCCTGAAGTCGATGAGTTTCTTCCCGCCGGGAAGGGCCAACGCGGCGCCCAAGTCCTCGGCCTCCCCATAAAAGTCGTTGAGGACCCGGCACAGGCGCTCGTACTCGCGCCGCACCCGGTCGAAGTGGACCTTGTAGGCGTGCTTGAGCGCGGCCTCGACGCTTTCGGCGCCGCTGTTGGTGAAGGCGACCCGGTACCCGTGCGGCGAGGGCACCAGTTCGTTGAGCTGCGCCGCCAATTCCCCGGAAGCCGCGCGGATGGAAACCTGGGCATGGCAGGGGACGTCGCGGTCCAGGGCCGAAGCCAAAGCCGCTTTTAGTTGCGGGGGATTGTGGCCGAGCAATGCCGCGCCGAAGCCGCCGATGAAATCCACGACTTGACGGCCCTCATCATCCTCGAGGACGTGGCCGGAGGCCCGGACGTAACAGCGCGCCATCTTCAAGCTGTCGAGGAGTTCGGCCAACTTGGGACGGCAATGTTCGCGGTAGGATAGTTCCCGGCGCCCGCGGGAAGGGATGGGGGATGTCACTGGGGCCATGACGGGAGCTCCTCCTCAGTGGGCCTGCGTCCCATGGCGCAAGCCCATGCGTTTTGCGCGGGACGCGGCTCACCGCGTGCGGTCGGGCTTTGCGCGGGGTACCCGCCCCTGGACGGTCAAAAACGCTCGGGTTAGGGCGCATATGCCGTTCTAACGTTTTTTCTATAAGGCAACACAACGATGCCTTGGGCTTTAAATCCGCTTTCTCCAGGATCAAGTTTTGTATATTTTATGTTTGTTCTACGTTTGCGTACACATATTTTCGCACTTAAATGTTAACTCTGTTTAACGGAATGATGTCATTCCCGCACAAATTCGAAAAGGCGCTTTCGAACACCTTAAGCCCACCACTAATTTTTCGTCTCCCCGGATGCGGTCAGACGACAAAATGGTCCGGGCCGCATCCTCGCCCCCGCGAGGGCTCGCCACCAACCCCCTGGCGTCGGCAACTCCCCGGTGGCCTTCGCAGGGGTAAGGGTACGCCAAAATCGGACCGCGGGCCCTGGATCCCGGATGGGCCCGATCTCAGATCTTCATGACCGCCGTGGTCTCGCGGGCGGGCTGCTTCTTGCTGAAGTCGGCCAGGTGCCCCAGGACGCGGGTGCCGGCCATGTAGAGGAACTTGACGTCGGCCAGGGTGCGCACCGAGAGGATCTTGCGCAGGATGAAGCGGGGGGTGAGGAAGGACTTGTAGATGCCCTGGGTGAGCTCGAGGATGTCCTCGTGGCGCACCCCCTCCATCAGCGTCATGACCGGCTCGCGCATGTCGTAGCGGTCGTAGTCCTCGGTCAGCAGCCAGCCCTTCTCGCGGGCCTCGCGGTGCAGGGGCGTGCCGGGATAGGGAATGACGATGGTGGCCTGGAGGGTGCTGATGGCCCCCTCGTTGAAGAGG
This sequence comes from candidate division FCPU426 bacterium, assembly GCA_027451505.1. Taxonomy (GTDB): domain Bacteria; phylum Oederibacteriota; class JAJYGY01; order JAJYGY01; family DAIDJD01; genus DAIDJD01. The sequence goes on along the minus strand of DAIDJD010000006.1, from coordinate 1,727 downwards.
CCCTTGCACAGGTCGATGGTGTTCTTGGCCTCCTGGTAGGTCTCCCAGGGGTAGCCCACCATGCAGGTGACGTGGGGCTCCATGCCGGCCTTGGAGCACATGCGCATGGTCTTGGGGATGTCCTCGACCTTGCCGCCCTTGAGGAGCCGGTCGGTGGTGGCCTGGTTGGCCGATTCCACCCCGAAGAGCACGAAGCGGAAGTTGGCCTTGCCCATGAGGTCCCACTGCTCCTGCTTGAGCACCCCGGGCTTCATGTTGCAGCCGTAGACGACCTTCTTGTGCAGGCCCCGGTCGATGAGGCCCTGGCAGAACTTCTTGAGCCACAGGCCCGCCGGGAAGGTTCCGGTGTCGTCGAAGATCTCGCGAACCCCGTACTTTTTCACCAGGATCTCGACCTCGTCGAGGTGGCGCTCCGGGGTCACGCTGCGGAAGTTGTTGAAGGTGGTGGTCCAGGAGCAGAAGGTGCACTTGCCCCACCAGCAGTCGCGCCCGGCCATCTGGTAGGTGCCAGGGGTGTACTTGAAGTTGCCGTTCTCGACGGCGTAGAGGTCCCAGCGCGTCAGGTCGCGGTCGATGAAGGGGTTGAGTTTGAGGTCGTGCTCCAGCTTGAAGGACCCGCTGTTGTGGACCTTGCCGTCGGAGGGGTCGCGCCAGTACACGCCCCCCTCGAGGGCCTCGCCCCGGGTGAGGTGGTTGCAGAGGTTGAGCAGGGCCCAGTCGAAGTCGCCCCCGGCGAGGCAGTAGTCGACGGAGCAGTGGTCGAAGGCCTCCTCAGGGAAGGCCGTGACGTGGTCTCCGATGAGCACGACCTTGACGCCGGGGCGGATCTTCTTGAGTTCGTCGGTCCACTTCCAGTAGGGCTTGATGACCGGGGTCTTGGCCTCGATGGCCACCACATCGGGGGCCTCCCGGTCGAAGAATTCCTTGAACTCGTCGGGCTTCATCAGCGCGGCGACCCCATCGCCCCAGACCACGTCGTAGCCCCTCGCCTTCAGCAGGCTGGCCGCGTACGCCGGCACCACCGGATAGATGAAGGTCGGCCGGTTGAACCATTGGAATTGCCGGTTCTGGGAGATCAGTGGGACGCCTTTGTCCGACGGGATGGGCGGATAGGCGATCATCACTTTCATGGGACGGCTCCTCACAAGCCCGAGCTTCGTCGGGCCTACAGGTCGGGGTGCCTCGGCGTGGAGCTCTCCGGGCCTAGCATGAGTATTCTGACACGAAAGTTACAGGTTGAACCCAGGGAAATGGGAGATAGCGTCCCTCGAAACCAAGCCTTACATTTCGCATTATGAAATCATATCCATGCCTAAACATAAGATGACGGGTTCCGCCGACCGAATAACATGGGACTCGACGCGGGCCAGCGCCTTCAAACCTCGGATGCCCCGCTTTTCTCATATCTCATCATGACCACGCCGTTCCCAAAGGCCTTCGTCTCCAAAAGCCGCAGTTCCTGCATCCGGGTCCCCTCCGGAAACAGCGGCTTGCCTTGGCCCACCACGACGGGATGTACGTAGATCCGGAACTCGTCGATAAGGCCGAGCCTCATAAATTCCGCGTCCAATTCGGCCCCTCCCACGGTCATGTCGCCGCCCGGCAGGGCCTTCAGGGCCCGGACCTCCGCCGGAACCACGGCGCGGACCGGGACGCTGTTCCAGGAGGTGTCCTGCCAGGTTCGGCTGTACACGTATTTCGGCATCCGCTTCCAAAGGGCCGCGAAT
>DAIDJD010000005.1 GCA_027451505.1 candidate division FCPU426 bacterium | reverse complement strand
TGCTGCGCGCCTTGGGGATCCGGGCGCCCTTCTCGCCGCGCCTTGCGCTGCGCTATGCCCGCCGCCGGGCCCCCGGGCTGCTGCGCGAATCGGCCCGGGCCTTGCGGCGGTTTTGGGGCTGAACCGGCTCCCGCGGCGCCCGAAGGTTCATACCCCCCGGGCGAATTCGGCCAGGTATTGCGCCAGGGCGGCGCAGCCCTCCTCGGGGAAGGCGTTGTACACGCTGGCGCGCAGGCCCCCCACCGAGCGGTGCCCCTTGAGGCCCTGCATGCCCCGCGCGGCCGCCCCCTTGAGAAAGGCCTCCTCGCGCCGCGGATCGCGCAGGCGCCAGGTGATGTTCATCCAGCTGCGGTCCGCGGGGCGGGCCACCGCGGGCTCGTAGACGTCGGGGTGGGCGTCCAGGGCCGCGTAGACGAGGGCCGCCTTGCGTTCGTTGCGGGCGCCCAGCGCGGCCGTCCCGCCCTGGGCCTCGACCCATTCCAGGACGAGCGAGAGCACGTACACGGGGAACACGGGGGGCGTGTTGTAGAGGGAATCGGCCTGCGCGTGGACGGCGTAGGAGAGCATGGTCGGGACGTCCGTGCGGGCCCGCTCCAGGAAGGATTTGCGCGCCACCACGATGGTGACCCCGGCGGGGCCGGCGTTCTTCTGGGCCCCGGCGTAGACCAGCGAGGCCCGGCCCCAGTCCATCGTGTGCCCGAGGAAGTCGGAACTGGCGTCCACCACCAGGGGGGTCGGGGCCTCCGGCAGGAAGCGCATCTGGGTGCCCTCGATGGTGTTGTTGGTGGTGACGTGGGCGTAGGCCGCGCCGGGGTCCCAGCGGAAGTCGCGGGGCAGTTCCGCGTGGCGCGCGGCCTCGCTGGAGGCGGCGATGCGCACCCCCCCGAAGAGGCGGGCCTCCTTGGCGGCCCGGGCGCCCCACTCCCCCCCGTCGACGTAGTCGGCCGAGGCGCCGGGACGCAGGAAGTTCATCGGCACCATGGCGAACTGCTGGCTGGCGCCGCCTCCGAGGAAGAGCACGGTGTAGGCCTCGGGGCTGAGCCCCATGGCCTTCAGGCAGCCCGCCCGGGCCCGGCGGTGGATGTCCTCATAGACCCCCCCCCGGTGGCTGACCTCGAGGATGGACATCCCCGAACCCGCGATCTCGAGCACGCCCCGGGAGGCTTCCTCGAGCACGGACGGCGGCAGGGTGGCGGGTCCCGAGGAGAAGTTGAGGATGCGGCGCATGGGGGGCCTCCGGAATGTTCTTGCCCCGGAATGGGAGCTGGGCTAAACTCGCGCGCTTAAGTTTGTGAAAAACTTCACAAAGTGGCGGCGGACCTCACGTTATACCTTGGGAGAAGGCCGTGTTCAAGGTCTTCATCACCGACAAGCTCGACGAACGTGGGGTGGCGGTGTTCCGGCGCGAGCCGGATTTCGGGGTGGACGTCCATCCCACCCTCGGCCCCGGGGAACTGCTCAAGGTCCTGGGCGGCTATGACGCCGTGGTCCTGCGTTCCTCGACCGTCCTCACCCGTGAGATCCTGGAGGCCGCCCCGCGCCTGAAGGTGGTCGCCCGCGCGGGCACGGGGCTGGACAACGTCGATGTCGAGGCGGCCACGCGCCTGGGGGTGGTCGTCCTGAGCGCGCCCGACGGGAACACCATCGCGGCGGCCGAACACACGGTGGCCCTGGCCTTGAGCCTGGTCCGCAACATCCCCCAGGCCTACGTTTCGCTGAAGGAAAAGCGCTGGGAGCGAGCGCGCTTCACCGGCGTCGAGCTCTACGGGAAAACCCTGGGAGTGGTGGGCCTGGGGCGCATCGGATTCGAGGTCGCGCGGCGCCTGGGCGCCTTCGGCATGAGGGTTTTGGCCCACGACCCGGGCTGCCCGCCCGCGCGTGCGCTCGCGGCGGGGGCCGAGCTCGTGGGTCTGGAGGAATTGCTGCGCACCTGTGACCTGGTGACGGTGCACGTCCCCAAGACCCGGGACACCGAGAACCTCATCGGCGAGGCCCAGTTGGCCCTGTGCCGGCCCGGCGTCCGTTTCGTCAACGCGGCGCGCGGCGGCATCATCGACGAGGCGGCCCTGGCCCGGGCCGTCCGGGAGGGCCGTGTGGCGGGGGCCGCCGTGGACGTCTTCGTCGAGGAACCCCCGGTGGGGAGCCCGCTGCTTGAGCTCGATAGGGTGGTGGTCACCCCCCACCTCGGCGCCAGCACGGAGGAGGCCCAGGGCAACGTGGCCGAGATCGTCGCGCGTCGGGTGGTGGACGCGCTGCGGGGGCGGAGCATCGCCCACGCGGCCAATGTGCCTCCTTTGGTCGGCCTGCGCGGGGACGGCCCGGGGGCCTGAGGCCCGGGTCGACCCCGGGGGTACGGTTTCGTCCAGGCGCGACCTGGGCCGTTTCTGGAGGGGATTCCATGCCGGTTCTCACCGTGGTCGGAGCCCAATGGGGCGACGAGGGCAAGGGCAAGATCGTCGACCTGCTCGCCGAGCAGGCCGATTATGTCGTGCGCTTCCAGGGCGGGGCCAACGCCGGCCATGAGGTGGTCGTGGGCGGGCAGAACTACGTCCTGCACCTGGTGCCCAGCGGCATCCTGCATCCCCGCACCCTCAACATCGTCGGCAACGGCGTGGTCCTGGATCCGGATAGCTTCCTCAAGGAGGTGGGCGAGCTCACGGCCCGGGGGGTCAAGGTGAAGGGCCGCCTGTTCATCAGCCCGCGCGCCCATCTCACGCTGCCCCTGCACAAGGCCCTCGACGCGGCGCGGGAGGGGAGCAAGGGTCAGAAGACGATCGGATCCACGAAGCGCGGCATCAGCCCCACCTACATGGACAAGGCGGGCCGGGTGGGCCTGCGCCTGGCCGACGTCGCCGATCCCGACTACTGCCTGTCCCAGCTCAAGACCAGCCTGCAGGAGAAGAACGTCCTCTTCCGCCACCTCTACGGGGCCAAGACGCTGACGGCCCGCACCCTGTGGAAGGAGATCGCCCGGGCGGCCCACGACCTGCTGCCGTACATGGCCGACACCGAAGGCATGCTCAACGCCGCCTGGTCCTCGGGCAAGCGCGTCCTGTTGGAGGGGGCCCAGGGCAGCCTCCTGGACATCGACTTCGGAACCTACCCTTACGTCACGGCGAGCAACGCCACGGCCGGCGGGGCCGCCACCGGCACCGGGCTCGGGCCGACCCGCATCGGCTACGTCCTGGGGGTGTGCAAGGCCTACGCCACCCGCGTGGGCGAGGGGCCCTTCCCCAGCGAGCTGGACCCGCGGCGCAACCAGGCCCTGCGCGAACTCGGCGGTGAGTACGGCCGCACCACCGGGCGGGCCCGTCGCTGCGGTTGGATCGACCTGGTGGCCCTGCGCTACGCCGTGCAGGTCAACGGCCTCGACGGCCTCGCGGTGACCAAGCTCGACGTGCTCGACAGCTTCCCCGAGATCGAGGCCTGCGTCGCCTACCGTGTCGGGTCCCGGACGCTGCGCCATTTCCCACCGACGACCGCCGAACTGGCCCGCGCCAAGCCGGTCACCGTGCGCCTGAAGGGCTGGGCCCGGGCCACCACCGGGGCCCGCACCCAGGCGGAGCTGCCCAAGGCGGCCCGCGACTACCTGCGCTTCATCGAGCGGGAGTCCGGCGCCAAGGTCGCCCTGGTCAGCGTCGGCGCCGAGCGCGCCCGGACGATCACCGTGGATCCCCGTCTCAAGGGCTGGAGGTTCTGAGCCCTTCCCCCGCCGTCAGCCCTTGCGGCCCCTAATGAAGAACCCATTGCCCAACCCGAGGACCCTCCACGGGACCTCCAGCCCCTCCACGAACGGCTCCAGCAGGCCCAGGAACCGGTAGGCGAGCAGCTTGGACCGCGGCACGGAGGCGGCCGCCGGGTGCGTGCCCGCGCCTCCCGGGGCGTGGGCGCCGAGCTTCGGGCCCCCCGCCGCCCGCTTCAGCGCCGCGCGCACCACCGCCTCGTCCACGGCCAATCCGAAAAAACTGTGCAGGAAACCCAGCTTCAGGTCGGCCGCGCCGAGCCCGGCGAGCAGGCGCTTGGTTTCGCCCGGGTCCAGGAATTGGTCGTGTCGGTGCCCGGCCTCCTCGTCGCGGCCCAGGCGCCCGCCGGTGAGCCGGCGCAGGGTCCAGTGCCAAGTCAGGGCGTCCCTGCGGGAGATCGCGTAGAACAGGAAGCGCCCGCCCGGCCTCAGGACCCGCAGCAGTTCGCGCAGCACGGGCTCCTTGGCCTGGACGTGTTCGAGCACGTCGAAGCTCACCACGGCGTCGAAGGCGCCGGCCTTGAAGGGGAGGCGCTCGAGGGCCGCGACGCGGTAGCGCAGGGAGGGGTCCCCGCAGCGGCGGGCCCGCCGCACGGCCAAAGGCGCGATGTCCACCCCCCAGCCCTCGATGCGGTAGCGGGCGCGGAGCTGGTTCAGCAGCAGCCCCCCCCCGCAGCCCGCGTCCAGGACGCGTTCGCCGGGCTTGAGATCCAGGCGGTCCAGCTCCCGCCGGTTGCGCAGGGCCTTCAGGCTGCACCCGAACATCCCGTGCTCCCGAACGGCCGCGACATGCTCCGCGAGGTAAGCGCGGAAGGCGCCCTCGTCCCGGTACACGGGGATGTAGGCGGCCTCGCGCCCGTCGTAGAGGCGCCTTTGGCGGAGCGCCTCGGCGGGGAGGCGGGGTGCCGTGCGTGGCATGGGGCTCCCGGAATTCCGGTTCAGGTTCGAGGGATTCGGACGGCGGCCGGCCGCCGCGCCGGGGGTCCGGCGTAGATCCACAGGGTCAGTCCCGGGCCCCGCAGCGCCTCGCGGGGCGGACCCAGGGTGGCGCGGACGGCCGCCGGATCCAGGCCTTCGAGGACCACGAACTGGGCCCGGGGGACCCGCGCGAAGATGCGGCGGTCGGTGGAGACCGGGAAGGGTTCGAGCCGGCCCCCCACGGTGATGGCCGGGGCCAGGGCCGGGTCGCCGCCCACCAGAAGCCGCAACGGGCGGGCGTGCCAGTAGTCGGCGACGCCGGCGTCCAGGCCCCGCGCCGCGAGTTGGGCGCCCAGCCAGCGGGCCTGGAGCAGGGCGGGCTCCTCCGCGGGGGGGCGGCGCGGAACCATCCAGGCGGCGCCCAGGGCCCCGGCCAGAGCCAGGGCCGGGGCGACTCCCGGGCGTCGGCCGAGGGCCAGCGGAAGGCAGGGCGCCCCCAGCCACACCAGGGCCGAGAAGTAGCGCCCCGGGGCGCCGCCCTCCAGGCAAGCCACTCCCAGCCCCGCCAGGCCCAGGGCCAGGAGCGCGGTCGCGAAGCGCGCGGCCGCCGGGTTCCCGCGCCGTTGCGACGCCATCAGCGCCGCGGCGGCCAGGGCCATCAGCAGGGGCGCGTGGTCCCGAGCCCAGAGCCCGGGAAGCGCCGCCAGGAAGGCCCCGCATTGCGCGCGGGCGTGTTCCAGGAAGTAGCCCCAGCGGAAGCGCTCCACCCGCATTCCGAGCCGTTCCCAGGCGCCCAAAAGGGCCCCCCGAAGGAGCCAGCCCAGGGCCGCCGCCGCCGCCGCGCTCCGGCGCGCCCGGGAACCCGGGACCAGGGCCGTCAGCGCGAGGCAAGGCAGCGCCCACAGCGGCGTCAGCGCGTCCGAGGCCCAGGTGGCGCCGAGCCAAGCCCCCATGGCTAGGGTCCGCGGCCATGCCGAGGGGGCCCGGTCCTGGCCCAGGGACCAGGCCGCCAGGCCGGCCGTGCACAGCAGGGCCCCGATGTGGTAGCCGGGGACGAAGGCACCGGCCAGCCCGTTGGGGCTCGCCAGGAACGGAAGCGGCAGCAGGAGCCCGGCCCCGGCGTAGGCCCGGGCCGTCCAGGGGCTTAAACGCCAAAGCCTGGCCAGGAGGGCCGCAAGGGTCACCCAAAGGGCCAGTCCCGCGGCCAGCCCGAAGACGACTTGGCGGCCGGGCCAGTCCGGACGCAGAATCCAGGCCAGGGCGCAGGCCGGTAGGTCGGGGAAGACGTAGGGATGGGGACAGGTGTTCCAGTCCCCCAAACTCCCCCCCCTCAGCAGGCCGCGCGCCATATCGCCCACGGCCAAGGCGTCGGAATCCAGGGCCGGATGCCCCTTGAGCCAGATCCACAGCTCCACCAACCACAGAAGCCCCGCAACCCCGCCAAGCAGGCGCCGGCCGGCGGAATCGGGGAGGGTGTCGGCCCCCTCCCACGCGCGGTCCTCGTTTTCGGTGGCGATCTGGGACAAGGGGGTCGTGGGGGCGGGCCTCGTGGGGGTGGGTGCCGGACGGCGCGGCCTCCGGCTAGGGCACGATTCTAGCCTTAGGCGGGGCCGGGCGCAAAGCGCATCCCGGCGGCGGCCGTCGGAGGCGGGCGGGTTGCTTTTATGCTATGATCGGCCCGTGCAACCCCCTTCCGGCCCTCCTCCCATGGTGTCCGTGCTGCTGCCCGTGCGCGATGGGGAGCGCTACTTGCCTGAGGCCCTGGAAAGCGTCCTGGGCCAGAGCCTGCGCGAGCTGGAACTCGTGGTGGTCGACGATGGTTCGCGCGACCGGAGCCGGGACCTGGCCGAGGCGCGGGCCTCCCGCGATCCCCGCGTCCGGGTGGTCCAGGGGCCGGGGCGGGGCATCTCCGCGGCCACCAACGCGGGGTTGGCCGCGTGCCGGGGCCGCTACATCGCCCGTATGGACCAGGACGACCGGTGCCGCCCCCGCCGGCTTGAGCTCCAGGCCGCCTTCCTCGACGCCCATCCCGGCGTCGGGATCGTGGGCGGCCAGAAGCGTCTCTTCGGAAGCCCGGGACTGCGCCAGTACCGCTATCCGACCTCCCACGCCGACATCCAAGCCGCCGTGTTCTTCTATTGCCCGGTGCTCGGGCCCACTTCGCTCTTCCGCGCCGACTTGGTCCCGCCGGGCGGGGCCCTGTACGATCCCGCCGAGGATTTCGCCGAGGACTACGGCCTGCTCAGCCGTTGGCTGGCCGCGGGCGTGGGCGCGGCCGTGCTCGACGAGGTGGTGCTCGACTACCGCGTGCATCCGGCCCAATCCGGGGCGGTCCACGCGCCCCGGCTGGCCGCCGCCGCGGACCGCATCCGCCTGGCCTGGCTGGGCCGCCTGGGCCTGGAGCCGGATCCCGCCGAAAGGGAACTGCACCTGGCCGCGGGCCGCGGGGAATGGGGCCGGGGCCTCGAGTGGCTGGGGCGGCTGGAGGCCTGGTTCCTGAAGCTGCGCGCCGCCCGGGCGCGGGTGGGCTTCCCCGAGGCCGAGGCTTTCGACCGGACGCTGGCCCGCCGCTGGGCCGCGGCGTTGTGGGCCAACCGGGGACTGGGCGGTGGCCTGGCCCGCCGGGCGTTCCGTTCGCCTCTGGCCCGGTTGCCGCATCCCGAACCCTGGAAGGCCTGGGCCGCCCGGCTGGGCGCCTTCCTCCCGGCGCCATCGTGAGCCCCGGGACCGGGGGCCCCGCCCCGCGCGAGGTCGTCGTCATCGAGGCGGGCCGCACCGAGGGCCGCTACTGGCGCGATTTGTGGCGCTACCGCGAGTTGTTCTATGTGATGGCTTGGCGGGACGTGGTCATCCGCTACAAGCAGGCCGCCTTCGGCGTGGCTTGGGCCGTGCTGCGGCCGCTCCTGACCATGGCCGCCTTCGCCTTCGTCTTCGGGCGCATCGCCCGGCTCCCCTCCGATGGGGTCCCCTACCCGCTGTTCGTGCTGGCCGCGATGCTGCCCTGGCAGCTCTTCTCGGGCTCCATTTCCGACGGATCCCTGGTCCTGGTGACCAACGCCAACGTCGTGTCCAAGACGTACTTCCCCCGCATGGTGCTGCCCGCCTCCTCCGTCGCCGTCAACCTCTTCGACCTGGGGGTCAGCCTGGGGCTCCTGGCCGCGCTCATGGGCTGGTACCGCTTCGCCCCCGGGGCGGGCCTGTTCCTGCTCCCGCTGGCCCTCCTTCCGCTGGTGGCCCTGGCCCTCGGCGGGGCCCTGCTGCTTTCCGCGCTCACGGCCCGCTACCGCGATTTCCGCTACGCCGTGCCCTTCCTGGTCCAGTTCTGGCTTTACGTCTCGCCGGTGGGCTACGGCCTGGACGCGGTGCCGGCGCGCTACCGGGGGCTGTTCCAGGCCAATCCCCTGGCGCCCCTGCTCGAGGGGGTGCGTTCGTGCATCCTCGGCCGGCCGCTCCCGGGCGGCTGGGTGGCCTACGCCGCCGCCTGCGTCTCGGCTGGAGCGGCCCTGGCCGTTGGCGTGGCCTACTTCCGACGCGTCGAACGCGGCTTCGCAGACGTGATCTGATGGGCGCCGCGATCCGGGTTGAGGGGCTGGGCAAGCGCTATACGATCGCCCACCCGCTCCAGGACGGCCGCTACCGCACCCTCCGCGAGAGCCTCACGCGGGGTGTGGCCAGCCTGTTCAGGCCCCGCGCGTCGGACGAGGAATTCTGGGCCTTGCGGGGAGTGGGTTTCGAGGTGCCTCGGGGCCAGCGCATCGGGATCATCGGCAGGAACGGGGCGGGCAAATCCACCCTGCTGAAGCTGCTCTCGCGCATCACCGACCCCAGCGAGGGCCGCCTGACCCTGGAGGGGAGGGTGGCGAGCCTTTTGGAGGTGGGCACCGGGTTCCACCCCGAGCTCACCGGCAGGGAGAACGTCTTCCTCAACGGGGCCATCCTGGGGATGTCCCGCGCCGAGGTCCGGGCGAAGTTCGACGCCATCGTCGCCTTCGGCGAGGTCGAGCGCTTCCTCGACACGCCCGTGAAGCGCTATTCCAGCGGCATGTACACGCGCCTGGCCTTCTCCGTGGCGGCCCACCTGGATCCCGACGTCCTCGTGGTGGATGAGGTCCTGGCCGTCGGGGATGCGGCCTTCCAGCGCAAATGCCTGGAGAAGATGGAGGACGTCAACGCCTCCGGTCGGACCGTGGTCTTCGTGAGCCACCAACTCGCGGCGGTGCGGCGCCTCTGCAACCGCTGCCTGGTGCTCGAGGGCGGGCATCTGGCCCTCGACAGCACCGACGTCGACGCGGCCATAGGGGCCTACCTGCGCGGCGACGGGGCCCAGGAGGCGGTCTGGGAGGGGACGCCGGCGGGAGCCCCCAGCTTCGCCCCCCGGCGCCTGGCGTTGACCCTGGACGACGGGACGCCGCTGAGGGGCGCCGCGCCGGTCTCGTCCCGGATCCGGGTGGAGCTCGACGCCGAGGTCGCGGACCCGGACCCCTCGTTGGTCGCGGGCTTGGCCGTGTTCGACGAGGCCGGGGAACTGCTGTTCGTCAGCCATTTCACCGACGGCCCGGAGCGCGACTGGCCCCGCGTGGAGCCCGGGATGCTGCGCCTGGCCTGCGCACTCCCCGGGGGCTTGCTCAACGAGGGGGCCTACCGCGTCGAGGTGGTGGCCGAATTGCGCTGCCGGGAAAGCATCCTGGAGCCGGGGCGCAGCCCCGCGGCGGTGTGGCTGCGCCTTTCCGGGGGGCTGAGCGAGTCCCCCTATTGGGTTTCCCGAAGGCCCGGCATCCTCGCGCCGCGCCTCGAGTGGCGCGGCCGCCTTCCCGGGTGAAGCCGGCGGATCGGCCCCCCGCCACCCGGGTCGAACGTCTCCTTGCCGCCGTGGCCGGGGCCTTTTAGGCTTTCGGCGCGCCTCGGGTCACGTCGGTGGCGCGTCCGGGATTCCGCTGATCAAGGGCCCGCCCGCCGCCGATTCCGTGGCGTCGCAGCAAGCGGGGCATGGTGGGTCCCTGGACGAGCACGGAAAAAAGCACCACCGCGAACGTGCAGGACAGGAGAAGGCCCTTTTGCGGGATGGGCGGGAGCGACAGCGCCATGGCCACGGACAGGGCCCCCCGCAGGCCGCCCCAGGTGAGGATGGGCACCCATCCGCCGCCGGCGCGTCCCCGGCGCAGCAGCCCCACCGGGAGCAGGACCGTGAGCCAGCGGGCGGCCAAGACCAGGGGCACGATGGCCGCCGCCGCCGCCAGCCCGCGCGGGACCGGGGACGCTAGGGAAGCCGTCAGCCCCAGGAGCAGGAACAGCGCCGCGTTGAGCAGGTCCTCGGTCGCGCCCCAGAAGGCGCGCACCCCTTCCCGGCATTCCGCGGCCCGCGGACCCAACGGCCCCCTCCGGAGGGCGTCCCCCGAGGCCAGGCCCGCGGCCACCACCGCCAGGGGGCCCGAATATCCCAGGGCGCCGCAGAGGGCGTACACGGCCATGGCCCCGGCCACGGTGATGAGGAGCGCCGCCCAGGTTTGGTCCGCACCCTTGAGCACGCGCCCCGCGGCCCAGCCCGCGGCGCAACCCACCAGGAGGCCGCCCCCAACCTGCCTGAGCAGGAGCCAGGCCGGCCCGGCGGGGCCCCCGGATCCGGGCACCGCGCCGGGGACCCGGAGCCCGGCGGCCCCGGCCAGGGCCAGGAAGGCCACCACGCCCGCCCCATCGTTGAACAGGGATTCCCCGGCGATCAGGGCGTCCAGATCCCGTGGAGCTCCCAGTTCCTTGAGCAGGGCCAGCACGGCGATGGGGTCCGTGGGGGAGATCAGCGCGCCGAAGACCAGGCAAAGGGGCAGGGGCGCGTCCAAGCCGAGGGACCGGAAGACCACGAAGGAAAGGGCCCCCACCAGGGCCGTGGAGAGGGCCACGGAGAATGTCGCCAGGGCCACCAGCGTTGCGGTCTCCCGGCGCAGGTCCTCCAGGCGTAGGTGCAGCGAGCCGGCGAAGAGCAGGAAGCACAGCAGGCAGCCCAGGAGGGCGTGGCCGAAATCCACCCGCGTGAGGAAGTCCGCCAGGGCCGCCCGCAGGCCCCAGGACGGGGCCAGGTGGTCGGCCGCGAGCAGGGCCCCGGATCCGGCCAGGGCCAGGGCCAGGACGCCGGCGGTCGCGGGAAGGCGCAGGATGCGCCGGTTCAGCAGGGACGCCGCCGCGGCGAGCACGGCCACGATGGCCCAGACGTTGAAGAGGTTCATGGACGCCTTTTCGGCCCTGATTGGGCCGCCAGGCAGCATCCCCGGGATCGGGTGGCCTGTCCAGCCCAACCGTTTTCCGGGCCGTGCGTACGTAAGGTTGCGTTTGCCCGTCCGAATCCGCACCTATGGAGGAACATGATGAACCCGACCGCATCCGCTGCTGGGCTCCAGGAAACCCTGGCTTGGCGCTACGCCACCAAACGCTTCGACCCGTCCCGCAGGATCGGCGACGCTGATTGGTCCGCGCTCAAGGAAAGTCTGCGCCTGGCGCCCTCAAGTTTCGGCCTGCAACCCTGGCGTTTTGTGGAGGTCCGCGACCCCCAACTGCGTACCCGCCTGAAGGAGGCCAGTTGGAACCAGAGCCAGGTGACCGACGCCAGCCATTTCGTGGTCCTGGCCGCGGACACGGAGCTGGACGTTCGGGCGGTGGACCGTTACCTGGACTCCATCGCCGCGACCCGCGGCGTCGGCCTGGAGAGTCTAGCGGGGCTGCGCCAGAGCCTGGTGGGCGGCGTGCTCAACGGGCCCAGGGCGGCCCAGTTGCGGCCCTGGGCCGAGCGCCAAGTCTACATCGCCCTAGGTTTCGTGCTCTTCGCCGCGGCGTCCCTGCGCATCGACGCCTGCCCCATGGAGGGCCTGGATTCCGCGGCCTACGACCGCCTGCTGGGCCTGGAACAGGGCCCCTTCCGGACCGTGGCCGCGGTGGCCCTGGGGTACCGGTCCGTTGAGGACCCGATCGCGGGGTTGGCCAAGGTGCGCTTCCCCGAGTCCGAGGTGTTCCTGGCGCGCTGACGAGGTCCTTGCCTGGTGCCGGCGGGTTATGGCGCCCGGCGGTCTTCAGCGCCGGGGGTCCTCCTCCTCCAGGAGGAGGGCGCGGTCCCCGGCCAGGGCCTGGAAGGCGCGTCCGTCCCCCCTGCCTCCGGGCATGAATCCGTAGTGCATGGGGGCGGCGAAGGTGGGGGCGATCCGGCGCACCGCCTCGGCGGCCTCCCTCGGGCCCATGGTCGGGCGCAGGAACAGCACCCGGCCCACGGGCAAAAGGGCCAGCCGTATGGGGCCGAGATCGGACATCTCCGGGATCAGGTCGGTGTCGCCGGCGTGGTACAGGGAACCCTCCGGCAGGTCCAGGACGAAGCCCGTGTGCCCGAAGCGCCTGGCGTGCATGGGTTTGAACCGGTTGTAGGCGGGCACGGCGCGTATGCGCAAGCCCTCCACCTCCAGGGTCTGCCCAGGGACGGCCCGGACCACCTTGAACCCTTCGCGTTCGGCCTTCTCGGCGGCGCGGACGGGACAAACGACCGTGGCGCCGGGCTTGGCCACGAGCCGGATGTCCTTGGGGGAGTAGTGGTCCCCGTGTTCGTGGGTGCAAAGGATGAGGTCCGCGGGCACGGGGTCGCGGATTTTGTAGGGGTCCAGGTAGAGAACCTTGCCGCCGGTGTCCAAGCGGAAACTGGCGTGGTGCAGCCAGTGCAGGCCCGGGAATGCGGGATTCATGGGCACCTCCTTGGGGTCCGGCGGCCAAGGGCCGCCGGAATTCGAGGCATCTTAAATCGCCGCGGGGGCGCGTTCCATCCCTTCGGGGATCTTCCGGGTTCCGGGGCCCGGAGTCGGGCTTTCTTGTCTAATGTGGCGGCGGACCCTATACTGGTCCGCCGTCGGCCCTTCGGGGGCGATGGCGGCCCCTGCCGGCCTCGGACGAGCCTAAAACAGATGGCGCGTACCAGGATCCAACCGGGTCCGCGGCGGCAAAGCCCGGCGAATGCGGGGCTCCCTTCCAGGAGGCTTGGCTCCATGAACGAAGGCGGTCCGGATTACGGTTGGACGGACGCGAAAACAGTGCCTTTTTCGCGGGACTTGCTGCTTCCGAAGGTGTTTCGCTTCCTCGACACGGTCGAAGTCCAGAAACGGCGCCTTTTCGACCTCGGCTGCGGCAACGGCGGTCCGGCTGCCGACATCGCCGCCCGGGGATGGGAGGTCCACGGCGTCGACATCGGCCCGGACGGGATCAAACTCGCCCAGGCGGCCTATCCCGGGCTCGATTTGCGCCAAGGTTCGGCCTATGACGACCTCGCCAAGGAATTCGGCCGCTTCCCGGTGGTGATGAGCCTTGAGGTCGTGGAGCATCTTTTCG
>DAIDJD010000004.1 GCA_027451505.1 candidate division FCPU426 bacterium | reverse complement strand
CGCCCCAGGACTCGTCCTTCCTTGACCCGAACCCCCATCGCAAGCCCCCCGGCCCCCGGCCCGACGCGGCGCCCCCGGGAGGCGGCCTATTCCGCCACCGCCCTGGCGGGCCTCCTCTACCTGGCCTTCCACTCCCTGGCCCGGGGGGCCGTGGACCCGACCCAAGCCCTGGCCGGGCCCTCCCTGGCCCGCGGCCTGCCCGAGGCGTGGCCCTACCTGGCCCTGGCCGCTGGTGTCGCGGCGCGGCGCGGCTGGGCCCGTGATTTGGCGGCGCCCTTGGCCCTGCTTTCCCTGGCCGCCTCGCTCGCGGCCCTTCCCCGCTACGCGTTCCTCGCGCTGGCGGCGGGACACGACCCCCGCGTGGGGGCGGCCGCGGGGCTGGCCTGGCGGCTGCTCCACCGCCAGTTCGCCCTGGAATGCGTGCCCGCGCTCCTGGCGGCCGGCACCCTGTACGCCCTGACCCGACCGGATCCGCGGGCGCGTCCCGCGGACGGATCCGGGCCGGGCTGGACCGCGGGCCTGGGCTTCGCCGCTTGCCTGGCCCTGGTCTGGGCCCTCCTCACCGCGAGCCGGGACGCGGACCAGGCCCTCTACCGCCTCCAGGCCTACTCCGGCTCCCCCGCGGACTGGGGGGCCCTGGGAAGGGCGGCCCTGTCCGTGGCGGTCCTGGTGGGACTGGCGCGCCGCCGGCCCTGGGGCCTGGCCTTGGGCCCGCTCCTGGCCCTGACCGAGGGCTCCCCAGCGCTCAAGGGCGCCCTGCGGGCGGCCTCGGCCGCCTCGGTCGCCGCGCTCGGACCCGCCCCCGCGGCCGCCCGGTTCTACGCCACGGCCGCGTTCTGCGCCCACCTGCCCGCCCTGGTATCGCCGATCCTGGCGCTGGCCGCGCTGGCCGCGCTGGCCGCCCTGGCCGCCCGGGGCCGCTCCCTTCGCCGCGCGCTCCCCTCCGGGGGCCGGCCCGCCGACCCCGAACCTTCCCCACCGCCCATCCCAGGTGCCCCGTGACCCTCTCCGACGTCTCGATCCGCAACCCCGTCTTCGCCTGGATGCTCATGTCCGCGATGATCGTCTTCGGGGCGATCTCGCTGTCGCACATGGGCGTGAGCCAGCTCCCCGACGTCGACTTCCCCGTGGTGACGATCACCCTCCAGGACCTGGGCGCCAGCCCGGAGACCATGGAGACCGACATCGTGGACCCCATCGAGGGCGCGGTCATGCAGGTGCCCGGGGTCGAGGACGAGATCTCCCAGTGCATCAACGGGCAGGCCACCGTCACCCTGACCTTCGGCCTGAACCGCAACATCGACTCCGCCCTGGTGGACACGGAGAACGCGGTGGTGAGCGTGGAAAACCAGCTTCCCACGAGCATGTACCCGCCCACCTACTCCAAGACCAACCCCTCCGACCAGCCCATCATGTACCTCGGCCTCAAGGCCACGGACCCCTCCACGTCCATCCGGGACCTGATGATCTACGTCAACGACGTGGCCGAGGGCGAGTTCGCCAGTGTGGCCGGGGTGGGCGAAGTGACCGAGGGCGGCTTCCTGCAGCCGGAGCTGCGGGTCTGGCCCCGGCTGCGGGCCCTCAAACGCTACCAACTGACGGTGAGCGACGTCATCAACACGATCCAAACCGAGCACGTCGAGCTCCCCAGCGGCCTCATCGAGGTCCCCGGCCCCCAGAGCCAGGACGCCAACGTCCTGACCCTGAGCCGGGCCACCTCCCCCCGGCAGTTCGGCGACCTCTACATCAGCGAGCGCGGCGGGGTCCAGAACTACCGGCCCATCCCGCTGAGTTGGGTCGCCGGGGTCACCCTGGGCACGGCCGACGTGCTGCGCCTGAGTCGCTCCATGGGCCAGGAGTGCGTGGGACTGGGCATCATCAAGGAGGCCGACGCCAACGCCGTGGCCGTGGCCGCCGGGATCCGCAAGCGCCTCGCCGAGGTGAACCGGACCATCCCCAAGGGCATGCGCATGACCGTGCTCTTCGACTCCACCGCGTTCATCCAGGAGTCGGTCCACGACCTCGAGAAGAACCTCGTCCTGGCGGCCCTGGCGACGGCGCTGGTCTGCTGGATCTTCCTGGGCTCATGGAGCGCGACCTTCAACATCCTCCTGGCCATCCCCACGTCCGTGGTGGGGAGCTTCACCATCCTGTACTTCTCCGGCTTCACCCTGAACACCTTCACCCTTCTGGGGCTGAGCCTGTCCATCGGCATCGTGGTGGACGACGCGATCATGGTGCTGGAGAACATCGTGCGCCACCAGGAGATGGGCAAGGGCAACGTCCTGGCGGCCCTGGACGGCGCCCGCCAGATCACCTTCGCGGCGGTGGCCACCTCCGCGGCCATCGGGGCCATCTTCCTGCCGGTGGCCTTCATGAACGGGGTGATCGGCAAGTACTTCTACCAGTTCGGCATCACCATGGTCTCGGCCGTGGCCCTGTCGCTGCTGGAGGCCTTGACCCTCACGCCCATGCGCTGCGCCCAGTTCGTGCACGTCGGGGATCGCGGTTCGGCCGCGGGCCGGGCCATCGAGCGGGTCCTCAAGGCCCTGGAGCGGCTCTACGCGCGCCTGCTGCCCGTGGCCCTGGACCACCGCTGGCTGGTGCTGGGCGGGGCCGCGGCGGTCTTCTTCGCGTCGCTGGGCATCACCCGGGCGCTGAAGAAGGAGTTCATCCCCTCCCAGGACCAGTCCCTGATCTTCATGACCTTCAAGACGCCGGTGGGCTCGTCGATAGACTACACCAACTACCGCATGCACGAGGTGGAGGAGTACCTGGCCCACCAGCCCTGCGTCCAGAAGTACTACGTTTCGGTGGGGGGGCCCAACGGCGGCCAACTCAACACGGGCTTCAGCTTCGCCACCCTCTACCCGAAGGGCCACCGGCCCTACGACCCCAAGCTCGGACGCCAACCCACCCAGACGGACCTCCAGAACCGCTTCCGCAAGGCCCTCAACGCGATCCCCGGGCTGCACTGCTTCATCCTGGACCTCTCGACCCGCGGCTTCACCTCCACGCGGGGCTACGCCGTGGAGGCCGGGGTGCGCGGCCCAGATTGGGCGGTGCTGCAGGCCTCGGGTCTGAAGCTGATGGACGCGATGCGCAAGAGCGGCCTGATGGTGGACGTGGACACCGACTTCGAGGGGGGCATGCCCGAGGTCGACGTGGTCCCGAACCGGCGGGCCGCGGCCCTGCACGGGGTGAGCGTCGGGACCATCGCCGAGACGGTCAACGCCCTGGTGGGCGGCGAGAACGTGGGCTTCTACCCCCGCGACGGGCACGAGGACTACATCGAGGTGCGCCTGACCACCTCGGCGCGCGTGCGCGCCTCCCAGATCGGCGACCTGCTCGTGCGCAACAACCGGGGCGAGGTGCTCCCCCTGAGGGAGGTGGTTTCCCTGCGCACGGTGAAGACGCTCGAGCAGATCACCCGCGAGAAGCGACAGCGCACCATCACCCTCTACGCCAGCTGCGCCCCGGGCGTCTCCCAGGACAAGGCCATCGCCAAGCTCAAGGAACTGGCCCGGAAGATCCTCCCCAAGGGCTACTACATCGTCATGGGCCAGGGGTCGAACGTCTTCACGCAGACCTTCCATGACCTGATCTTCGCCCTGTTCTTCGGCATCGTGTGCGCCTACATGATCCTGGCGAGCCAGTTCAACAGCTTCATCGACCCGGTCACGGTGCTGATGGCGCTGCCGCTGAGCGTGTCGGGAGCCCTGGCCGGGCTGTGGGCCTGGCCTTACCTGACCCTCAACGCGCAGAACGCCCTTTCCCTGAACATCTATAGCCTGATCGGCCTACTGCTGCTGATGGGCATCGTGAAGAAGAACTCGATCCTGCTGGTGGATTTCACGAACGAACTGCGCCGGACGCGCAAATTGGGGGTGCGCGAGGCCCTGCTGGAGGCCTGCCCCATACGGTACCGCCCCATCCTGATGACCTCGACGGCGGTCATGGCCGCCGCCGTGCCCGAGGCCCTGGGCCACGGACCCGGCAGCGAGGTCCAGGTCCCCATGGCCGTGGTGCTGCTGTGCGGCGTGGCGGCGGCCTCGGTGTTGACCCTCTTCGTGGTCCCCTGCTTCTACAGCGTGGTGGCCCGCTTCGAAAGCCAGCACGCCCACGAGGACCGCGTGGCCGAGGCGCTGCGGGAGGCCGGAAGGGCGGCCTAACCGCCGGCCCTTCCGCCGGGGAGCAGGAGCCGGACCCGACCGCCGTCCCGGAAGATCGCCGGGGTGCGGCCCAGGGCCAGACCCACGGCCCGCGGCCCCCCGGGAAGGGCCCCCACCAGCGCCGCCGCCGCCCTTAAGGTGGCGCCGCTGCTGACGACGTCGTCGACCAACGCCACGCGGGGCCCGCCGGGCAGGGGCGGAGGCAGGGGCAGAAGGGTCCCCAGGTGGGCCGCCGGACCGCGCCGCCCGGCCGTCGTGTGGGCGGGGGGCACGGACGACTCCCGCAGCATCAGGACGCAGAAGGCGAACTCGGTCCCGGCCAGGGCGCAGGCAAGGTCGGCGACGCGGCACAGGCCGAAGGACGGGGCCCCGGCGGGTGCGCCCGGCACCGGGGAGACCAGCACCGGCCCCGGGGCCGCGCCCAGGCCACCCCCCGCCAGCAGCCTCCGCAGGCCCCGGGCCAGGCGCACGGCCAGGAGGCGGCAGAGCGCCTCGGAGCCGTCCCGCGAGGCGAAGGCGCCGCGGGTGCGCAGGGACTTCAGGCCCAAAAGGGATTCGCTGTATCCGGGGCGCGCCCCGGCGCCGCGGCCTTTGCGCGCGGCGGCGCGCGGAAGGTAGTCCCCGCAGGCGAACAGGGGCGCGGGTTCGGCCGCGGAGCCCTCCAGGGAGGCGCGGGCCCTCGCGCGCAGGCCCTCCAGGCCCCCCGGAAGGGCCGCCCCAAGCGCCCGCGCGGCCGCCGCGGGCCCTCCCCGCCGCAGCTCGCTCAGGGCCAGCGCCCGCAGCGCGGGCGCCCCCCGGCTCAGGCCTTGGGGCCCGCCGACCCGGCCCGCGCGAGGCAGTCCGGACACAGGCCCTGGATCTTGAGGAGGTGGCGGTCCGGGCGCCAGCCGCGCTCCTCGGCGGCCCGGCGTTTGGCGTGCTCCAGGGGGTCGGAGTGGAACTCCTCGACCCGCCCGCAGGAGTCGCAGACCAGGTGGTCGTGGTGGACGTGCCCGGCGGTGTGCTCGTACGTGGAGACGCCCTTGACGATGCTGAGCTCCTCCACCATGCCGCTGCGCACCAGGTGTTCGAGCGTCCGGTACACCGTGACGCGGCCCACCAGCGGCTCCCGGCGCCGCACCAGGGTGTAGAGCTCCTCGGACGTGAAATGGCGGTGGGCCGAGAACACGGTCTCGGCGATGCGCATGCGCTGGGACGTCAGCTTGAGGCCCCGGCGGTTCAGGTAGTCGCAGAATTGTTCGACCTCGGTACCCCGCACGGCTCCCACGCGGCCCCCTTCTCAGAAACGTTTGGACACCCGAAGCCAGTTCGTGGCGTCGGTCGGCCCCTCTCCGTAGGTGACCTGCCAGTCGTAGTCCAGGCTCCAGGTCCCCCAAAACCCCGGGCGCCAGGCGGTGCCCATGCCGGCCTCGACCTGGTTGATGCCCAGGCGCGAGCTCATGTCGCTGCGCAGGGAGACCGCGCGCCCCAGCCCCAACCCCCGCCACCACCAGCTTTCGGCCGTCCGCGAAAGGGTCAAGGGCAGGCGGGCCTCGGCGGTCCAGGCGTCGTCCGGGGAAAGGGGGATGTGCAGGCGGGTCTTCAGGGCCGCCCCGGCCACCGCGATGTTGTCGCGGACGTCGACGCCCAGGGGCACCCCGCCCTGGATCCCGGAGCCCAGGCGCAGCGGCCCCCCGGAGCCCACGATGCGCACGCTGACGCCCTTGGGGCCGGACTTGGCGCCGGACCCGCCCGCGGCGCCCTCGGCTTCCCCCGGACCGGAGCCGGCCACATCGGCCCAGCCGTCCCGGCGCCAGGCGTCCTCCAGGGAGTCCTGGACCCCCTGGCCCAGGTCCCCGGCCATGGCCGGGAGGTCGATCCCGAAATTGTCCTGGAGCCAGGTCTCGCCGACCCGCTCGCCGTAGGCCTTGAGCTGCCCCATCTGCTGGGAATTGGGGGGCGCCGGGGCGGCGGTCTGCGTGTAGGCCGCAGGGTCGGCGCGGAGGCCGGCGGCGCAGGCGAAAGCCAGGAGCGCCGCCGCGGCCGCGAGCCCCAGCGGCCCCACCCTCAGCCCCCCGCCGCCCGACGCAGGCGTTGGCGGGCCCGGGCGAAGGCCTCGCGGACCCGCTTCGGCGCCGTGGCGCCGAAGCCCGCCCGGGCCGCCACCACGGCCTCCAACTTCAGGCGCCCGAAAAGGTCCGCCCCGAAGGCGGGATGCGCCTCCCGCCAGGCCTCCAAAGGCAGGGTCGGAAGGGCGCAGCCTCGCCGGACGCACTCCCGCACCGCCTTCCCCACGGCTTCGTGGGCCTCGCGGAAGGGCACCCCCTTGCCCACGAGGTAGTCGGCCGCGTCGGTGGCCTCGAGGAAGCCCTCGTGGCAGGCCCGGCGCATGCGTTCCGGGTCTGGCTCCAGGTGGGAGGCCAGCACCGGGACGATGCGCACGCAGTGCAGCACCAGGTCGTAGGTGGAGAAGAAGAGCTCCTTGTCCTCCTGGGCGTCGCGGTTGTAGGCCAGGGGCTGGCCCTTGAGCAGGGTCAGGAGATGCACCAGGAGGCCGTAGGCCCTGCCGGAGCGGCCGCGGAGCAGTTCGGCCACGTCGGGGTTGCGCTTCTGGGGCATGAGGCTCGAGCCCGTGGCCACGGCGTCGCCCAACCTGAGGAAGCCGAACTCCTGGGTGCAGTAGAGCACGACCTCCTCCCCGAGGCGGCTGAGGTGCTGCATGACCATGGCCAGCGCGTAGGCGAAGTCGACCAGGTAGTCGCGGTTGGACACCGCGTCCAGGGAGTTCTCGGTGAGCCGGGAGAAGCCCAGCTCCCGGGCGACCCCAGCGCGGTCCAGGGGCAGGGGGCTCCCCGCCAGGGCGGCCGCGCCCAGGGGGCACTCGTCGAGCGCGTCCCGCACCCAGCCCAGGCGGGTTAGGTCGCGCAGCCACATCTCGACCCAGGCCAGGGCCCAGTGCCCGAAGAGCACGGGCTGGGCCCTCTGCAGGTGCGTGTACCCCGGCAGCACCAGGTCGCGGTGGCGCTCGCCGAAGTCCAGCCAGGCGCCGGCCGCCTCGACCAAGGCCCCGCGCAGGCGGCCCTCCAGTTCGCGCAGCAGGAGGCGTTCGTCGAGCGCCACCTGGTCGTTGCGCGAGCGTCCGCTGTGCAGCTTCCCGGCGAGGGGCCCGACCAGGTCCCTCAGCCGCGCCTCCACGTTGCCGTGCACGTCCTCGAAGGCCGGATCCAGCCGGAAGGAGCCGGTCTCCCATTCCCGCCGCACGCGCCCCAGCCCCTCCGCGAGGCGCCGGGCCTCGGCCCGGGACAGCACCCCGGCGCGGCCCAGCATCCCGGCGTGGGCCAGGGATCCGGCGATGTCGTGGGGGACCAGGCGGTCCTCGTAGCGGGTGGAGTCGGTGAAGGCCTCCACGGCCGGATGGGTGGCCGCGGCGAAGGCTCCGCCCCAGAGCTTGGCCCCGGGCTTCGCCTCCGCCCCCTTCCCCTCCGCCGCGCGCCGCCGCGCCACGCCGCTCAGGCCCCCCGGCGCTTCAGGCGGAAGCGCCGCTCCACGGCCATGGGCAGGCCGAAGAGGTTGATGAAGCCCTCGGCGTCCGAATGCCGGTAGCTGCCCGTGGCGAAGCTGGCCAAATCGTTGCTGTAGAGCGAGTGGGGTGAGGACACGCCCGCCAGGGAGACGCAGCCGCGGCGCAGGCGCAGGCGCACCCAGCCCGTGGCCGTGGCCTGGGTGCTGGCGACGAAGGCGTCCAGGGCCTGGCGCAGGGGGGTGTACCACTGCCCGTTGTAGACCAGGTCGGCGTAGCGCGCGGCGAGCTGCTCCTTCACGCGGGCCGTCTCGCGGTCCAGGGTCAGGGTCTCCAACGCCCGGTGGGCCTCCATCAGGAGGGTGCCCCCGGGGGTCTCGTAGATGCCGCGGCTCTTCATCCCCACCAGGCGGTTCTCGGTGAGGTCCACGCGGCCCACGCCGTGGCGTCCGCCGATGGCGTTGAGCTTGAGCACGAGGGAAAGCGGGTCCATGGCGCGGCCGTCCAGGGCCACCGGCACGCCGGCGCGGAAGTCCAGGCGGACCACCTGCCCCGCCGCGGGGGCCTTGGCCGGGTCCGCCGTGAGGGTGTAGACGCCCTCCGGGCACTCGACGGCGGGGTCCTCGAGGATGCCTCCCTCATGGGAGATGTGCCAAAGGTTGCGGTCCTCGCTGTAGGGCTTCTTGCGGCTCACCGTCAACGGGATGCGGCGGGCCTCGGCGTAGGCGATGCAGTCCTCGCGGCTCTTGAGGTCCCACTCCCTCCAGGGGGCGATGACCCGGAGCTGGGGCGCCAGCGCCTTGACCGTCAGCTCGAAGCGGACCTGGTCGTTGCCCTTGCCGGTGGCGCCGTGGGCGATCGCGTCGGCGCCCTCGCGCAGGGCCACCTCGACCAGGCGCTTGGCGATGAGCGGGCGGGCGATGCTGGTGCCCAGGAGGTAGCGGCCCTCGTAGACGGCCCCGGAGCGCAGCATGGGCCAGAGGAAGTCGGTCACGAACTCGCTGCGCAGGTCCTCGATGAAGATCTTGGAGGCGCCCGTGGCCAGGGCCTTGCGGCGGAGCGGCTTGAGCTCCTCGCCCTGGCCCACGTCGGCGGCCATGGCCACGACCTCGCAGCCGTAGGTCTCCTTCAGCCAGGGGATGATGACCGACGTGTCCAGCCCCCCCGAATAGGCCAGCACCACCTTCTTGACGGAACCTTGCATCGCGTACCCCCTTTTAAGGTTTGTGTCCCGGCGGCGCCCGGCGCCAAGCCCGGTGGCCCCTCAGCGGCGCCCCATCATCAATGTCATGAGGCCCTTCTGGACGTGCAGGCGGTTCTCGGCCTCGTCGAAGATGATCCTTTGATGGCGTTCGAAGGTCTCGGCGCTGATCTCCCCGCCGCGGTGCGCGGGAAGGCAGTGCAGGACCACGGCCTCGGGTTTGGCCCGTTTCATCAGGGCCTCCCCGACCTGGTAGCGGGCGAAGGCCTCCAGGCGTTCGGTGCGCTCCTGCTCCTGGCCCATGCTGGTCCACACGTCGGTGACGACCACGTCGGCGTCGCGGACGGCCTCGCCCGGGTCGCGCAGGGGCAGCACCCGCCCCCCGCTGCGGGCGCCGTCGGCCATCGCCTCGGCCACCACCGCGTCGTGGAGCGCGTAGCCTTGGGGGCTGGCCACCGCCAGGGTGAACCCGAGCTTGCCCGCGGCGAAGGCCCACGCCGTGGCGACGTTGTTGCCGTCCCCGATGAAGGCCACCCGAAGGCCGGGGGCCAGCAGGCCGCGTTCCTTGAGCGTGAGCAGGTCGGCGAGGATCTGGCAGGGGTGCTCGTAGTCCGTGAGGGCGTTGATGGCCGGGACGGTGGCGTGCTCGGCGAGCCGGCAGGCCAGCGTGTGGTCGAAGGTGCGGATGATGAACCCGTCGAAGTAGCGCGAGAACAGGCGGGCCACGTCCTCCACCGATTCGCGCGTGCCGATGCCGATGTCCTCGTCCTTCAGCAGCACGGCGTGGCCGCCGAGCTGGAAGGCGCCCAGCTCGAAGCTGATGCGGGTTCGGGCGCTGGGCTTGTGGAACACCATGCCCAGCGACTTGCCCAGGAGCGGCACGAAGAGCTTGCCCTCGCGGTGGCGCAGCTTGCACAGCGCCCCGGCCTCGAGGATGGCGTGGATCTCGGCGGCGTCGAGATCCGCCAGGGTGAGGAGGTCCTTGTGGCTGAGCCGGACCTCGGGCTGGGGGATCGGTGGGGTCACGCGCGCTTCCCTTTCTTCGGGTCGGACGCGGAACCCCGGGGGGGCCGGGTGCGGCCCAGGACCGCGTCCAGGATGTCGAGGCCCCGGCGGGCCTCGGTTTCGGTGAGGGTCAGCGGCGGCAGGAGACGCACCACGTCGCCCGCCGTGGCGTTGGCCACCAGGCCGCGGCGCAGGCACTCGAGCACCACGGGGCGGGATTCCACGGCCAGCTTGAGCCCCAGCATCAGGCCCCTGCCGCGGACCTCCAGCACCAGCGCCGGATGGCGGGCCTTGAGGCCCTCCAACCCCGCGGCGAGAACCTCGGCCGCCCGGCGGGCGCCCCGCTGGAGGGCCGGCGCGCGCAGCAGGCGCAACTGGGCCAGCCCCGCGGCGCAGGCCACCGGGTTCCCGCCCATGGTGGTCCCGTGCTCGCCGAGCCCCAGGACCCCGGAGGCGCGGGGTCCGAAGAGCACCGCCGACAGGGGCAGGCCCCCGCCCAGGCTCTTGGCCAGGCTCATGGCGTCGGGCAGGCAGCGCCGGCCCAGCCTTTGGTGGGCGAACAGCGGCCCCGTGCGCCCCAGGCCGGTCTGGATCTCGTCGAGCAGCAGGAGCAGGCCGTGGCGGTCGGCCAGGCGCCGCAGGCCCTCCAGGAAGGCGTCCTCGGCCGGGACCACCCCGTTCTCGCCCTGGACGGGCTCCACCAGGATGGCGGCGGTGCGCGGGCCCACGGCGCGCTCGACCGCGGCCAGGTCGTTGAAGGGGGCGTGGCGGAAGCCGGGCAGAAGGGGCTCCATGCCGCGGTGCAGCTTCACCTGGCCCGAGGCCGAAAGGGCCCCGTAGGTGCGGCCGTGGAAGGACCCGTGGAATGCCAGGATCTCGCCCCGCCCCCGCGGCGCCCCGTGGCGGCGGGCCAGCTTGATGAGCAGTTCGTTGGCCTCGGCGCCCGAGTTGGCGAAGGCCACCTTGCGCGCGAAGGGCGCCGCCTCCAGGAGGGCCTCGGCCAGGTCCACCTGGGGCCCCTGCACGAAGAGGTTCCCGGCGTGGCACAGGCGGCCGGCCTGGGCCGCGATGGCCCGGATCAGCGCCGGATGGCCGTGACCCAGGTTGGTCACCGAGATGCCGCAGGCGAAGTCGAGGTAGGCCCGCCCCTGGGCGTCCCACACCCGCGCGCCCCGGCCCCGGACCGGGGCCATGGGGAAGCGGGTGAAGGTGCCCAGCACCGCCGAACGGTCCCGCTGGAGGGGGTCCTTCACGGCCGCCCCCCGGTGATCTCGGTCCCGATCCCGCGGTCGGTGAAGATCTCCAGAAGCAGGGCGTGCGGGACGCGCCCGTCGATGATGTGGACCTTCCCCACCCCCGCCTTGAGCGCGGCCAGGCAGGCCTCCATCTTCGGGAGCATGCCCTTGTCGATGATCCCGCGGCGCTTCAGACCGGGCACCTCCGAGGCGCGCACGCTGGGGATGAGCGAGTCGGGGTCGCGCAGGTCCCGCAGAAGCCCGGGCTGGTCGGTCATGAGCACCAGCTTCTCCGCCTTGAGGGCGGCGGCCACCGCGCCCGCCACCAGGTCGGCGTTGCAGTTGTAGGACTCGCCGTCGGCGCCCATGGCCACCGGCGCGATGACCGGGATGAACCCGCGGTCCCGCAGCGCCTCCAGGATCCCCGTGTTCACCCGCACCACCTCGCCCACGAAGCCCAGGTCGTGCTTCCCGCGCATGCGGCGGGCCTCCAGCAGAAGCCCGTCCTTGCCCGAGACCCCCGCGGCGACCCGCCCCAGGCGGTTCATCGCCGCGGTGATCTGGGTGTTGATCTTGCCCACCAGGACCATCTCGGTGATGGCCATGGTCTCGGCGTCGGTGACCCTCAGCCCGTCCTTGAACACGGGCTGCTTGCCCTGGCGGCGCATCGCCTCGGTGATCTCGGGCCCGCCCCCGTGCACCACCACGGGGTCCAGGCCCACGGTCTTGAGCAGCACCAGGTCCTGGGCCACGCTCTCCTTGAGGCGCTCCTCGGTCATGGCGGCCCCGCCGTACTTGATGACGACGGTGCGGCCGGCGAAGCGGCGCAGGTAGGGCAGGGCCTCGACGAGCACCCCGGCCTTGGCTTGCAGTTCCTTCATGGAGCGGCCTTTCCGGCACGCGCCTCCGCGGCGGCGGCCTCGGCCTGGGCGTCGAGCCCGGAGGCGTCCCCGGGTTCTATCCCCAGCCCCGGCAGCCAGGCCTCGAACGCGCCGACGGCGCGTTCACGGTAGCGCAGGAAACGGGCGTATTTGGATTCCGGGGCGGATTCCGCCCCCTCGAGCGGGGGCACCAGCCCCCACATCGCGTTGACCGGCTGGAAGTGGCGCGGATCCGAGGCCGTCAGGTAGTGGACGAGGGAGCCCAGCATGGTCTCCCGGGGCGGGACCGCCGGGCCCGGGTCCAGCCCCAAGGCCGCCCGCGCGGCGCCGAGGCCCGCCAGGATCCCGGAGCCGGCGCTCTCCACGTAGCCCTCGACGCCGGTGATCTGCCCGGCCAGGAAGACGCGCCCGTCCCCCCGCAGGCGGGTCCCCGCCTCCAGGTGGGCCGGCGCGTTGACGTAGGTGTTGCGGTGCAGGCTGCCGTAGCGGGCGAACTCGGCCGCGCGCAGGGCCGGGATCATCCGCAGAAGGCGGGCCTGTTCGCCCCAGCGCAGGTGGGTCTGGAAGCCGACCAGATTGTACAGGGAACCGGCCGCGTTTTCCCGCCGAAGTTGCACGCAGGCGTAGGGCCGCCGCCCGGTGGCGGGGTCGACCAGCCCCACCGGCTTCATCGGGCCGTAGCGCAGGGTGTCGGGCCCCCGGCGCGCCAGCTCCTCGATGGGCAGGCAGCCCTCGAAGAAGCGGCCCTTCTCGAAGGCGTGCGGCTCGTGGCGCTCGGCCTCCAACAGCGCGGCGACGAAGGCCTCGTACCCGGCCTTGTCCAGGGGGCAGTTCAGGTAGTCGTCGCCCCCGCGGCCCCAACGGTTCGCCGCGAAGCAGGCCCCCAAATCCAGCGATTCCGCCGCGACGATGGGGGCGATGGCGTCGTAGAAGTACAGGTGGTCGGCGCCCAGGCGCCGCTGAAGGTCCGCGGCCAGCGCCGGGGCGGTGAGGGGGCCGGTGGCCACCACCCACACGCCCGACCCCGGCACCGCGTCGACCCGTCCGCGCCTCATCTCGATGCGCGCCTCGGAGGCCAGGGCCCGGGCCACCCCGGCGCTGAAGGCGGCCCGGTCCACGCTGAGGTTCACGCCCGCGGGGACCCGGGCGGCGAAGGCCGCGGGCAGGGTGACCGAACCCAGGCGCAGCAGCTCCCGCTTCAGGAGCCAGGGCGCGCTGAGGGGCTCCAGGGACTTGAGGCTGTTGCTGCACACCAGTTCGGCCGGGTCGCCGGTGCGGTGGGCCTCGGTGCCCTCGGCGGGCCGCATCTCGTGCAGGACCACCCGCGCGCCCATGCGGGCCGCGGCCCAGGCCGCCTCGCAGCCCGCCAGCCCGGCGCCGATGACCTGGACCTCGGGCGCGCCCACCTAGGCGCCCTCCCCGGCCGCGGGGGCGGGGGCG
>DAIDJD010000003.1 GCA_027451505.1 candidate division FCPU426 bacterium | reverse complement strand
TGATGATCACCACCGTCTATTCGGACGATGCAGAAGGTTAGGAGGCGCGATGCCCTTGAATGAGGATCAGATCGGGGCGCTTTCCGGGGCCCTGGGCCCGGCGGGCGAGGCCGCGGCCGGGGCCCTGGGGGGCCTGCTGGGCCGGGCGGTCACGCTGGCCCCGGCCGGAGTGTCCCCGCTTGCGGCCGCGGACTTGGCCGACAAGTTCTTCGGGTCCGTGGTGGCCCTTCCGGTGACCCTTTCCGGGGCCGCCCGCGGCGCGGGGTTGGTCGCCTTCAACGAATCCACGGCCGGGCTCATGGCCGACATCCTGGTGGGCGGGGACGGCTCGAACCCCCCCGAGGCGCTCAACGAGCTGCACCTGTCGGCCCTGGGCGAATTGGGGGGCCAACTGGCCTCGGCCCTGGGCGAAGGCCTGGGTTCGGCCCTGGGACGCGCGGTGGCGGTCTCCGGCGGCGAGCTGGCCGCGGTGCAGGCCCAGGACCTTCCCGCCTCGGCGGCGGGATTGGGCGCGGCCCTCACGGCGCTCGAGTTTTCCCTTGAGGTGGAAGGCGGGTTGCCTTCGCCCTTTGTGTTCGTGGTCGGGGAGGCGGTCGCCGCCTCCTTGGCCGGCGGCGCGGCGGCCCCGGCGCCCGCGGCCGCTCCTACGACCGGCGGCTTTGGAGGAACGATGAACGCTCCCGTGGTGCAAGCGGCCCAGTTGTCCCAGCTCACCGGCGGCCTGCCCGCCGGGGCCGGGAACAACCTTGAGCTCCTCATGG
Organism: candidate division FCPU426 bacterium; assembly: GCA_027451505.1. Classification (GTDB taxonomy): domain Bacteria; phylum Oederibacteriota; class JAJYGY01; order JAJYGY01; family DAIDJD01; genus DAIDJD01. Next base: position 8,020 of record DAIDJD010000003.1, on the reverse strand, counting down.
ATGTGCCCCTTCGGGTCACGGTGGAGCTGGGTCGCACCGAGAAACTGGTCAAGGAGGTCCTCGCGCTGGGCCCCGGGTCGGTGCTGGAGCTCGACAAGCTGGCGGGCGAGCCGGTGGACATCCTCGTCAACGAGAAGCGCATCGCCACGGGCGAGGTGGTGGTCATCGACGAGAACTTCGGCATCCGGGTCACCGAGATCATCGCGCCCAGGGACCGCGTCAGCTTCTAAGCGCGGACCGTCATCCAGGCCGAAGAGGGACGCGGGGCGGGGACGCACCGCCGTCCCTCTCGGCATTTTTAGGCCGCGGACGCGGGCAGCCCAGCCAAGGGGGGCGCCCGCCCAAGCGCCCCCCCACGAGGTCGGTTTGAGCAAGCTGTTCCCCCTGCTGTTGGCCCTCCAGGCCCACGTCGCCGCCGCGGCGGCCCCCGCCCAGGGGGGCTACCTCGCCGGTGAACTGGGCTCGCTCGACTCCGGCGCCACCGCCACGGCCCAGGCGATGCAAGCCCCCAGTTTGTTGCCCACGCTCCTCAACGTCGTCTTCTCCCTGGCGCTGGTGGTCGGCCTCATCCTGGCGGCCTATTGGCTGCTGCTGAAGTGGCGCGCGGCGCAGGGCCTGGCCCCGGGGAGCCGTGTGGGCCTCATCCGGGTGCTCGAGCGCCAGTACATCGACGCCAAGCGCGGCATCGCGGTGGTGGAGGTGGGCGACAGCGTGCTCACGCTGGGTTTGGGCGAGGACGTCACCCTGCTGGCCGAGGAGGCGGACACAGAGGCGGTCGAGCGCCTGCGGCGCATGGCCCCCGCGCCCGCGGGGGTGATGGGCTTCAAGGAGCAATTGCGCAAGGTGGGGCTCAGCCTCAAGCGGGAGGAATGGGGCCGCATCCGGGACGACCTGAAGGGGACGGGCGGGGAGATCAAGACCCAGTCCGAGCGCATCCGCGGCCCCAAGGGGGGTCCGCGATGAGCCGGCGCCCCCGCTTCCTGCCCGCGGCGGCCTGCCTGGCGCTGGCGCTGGCCTGTCTGGCCCTGCCCCGGGCGCTCCGGGCGGCGCCCCTGCCGGACCTGCGCATCAGCCTGGGCTCCTCCTCCCGGCCCCAGGACGTCTCGCTGACGCTCCAGATCCTGTTCCTGATGACGGTGCTGAGCTTGGCGCCGGCCATCCTGATGCTGATGACGAGCTTCACCCGCATCATCATCGTGCTCAGCTTCCTCCGCCAGGCCATCGGCACGCCCTCCATCCCACCCAACCAGGTGATCCTGGGGCTGGCCCTGTTCCTCACCTTCTTCAACATGAACCCGGTGTTCACCAAGGTGAACGACCAGGCCGTGCAGCCGTACTTGGCCGGCAAACTGACCCAGCAGACGGCGCTCAAGCGCGCCCTGGCGCCCATGCGGGATTTCATGTTCCGGCAGACCCGGGAGAAGGACCTGGCCCTGTTCGTGTACCTGAGCAAGAGCCCGCGCCCGGCCGGCCCCGAGGACGTCCCCACCCTGGTGCTGATCCCGGCCTTCGTCACCTCGGAGCTCAAGACCGCGTTCCAGATGGGCTTCCTGATCTACATCCCCTTCCTCATCATCGACATGGTGGTGGCCAGCACGCTGATGAGCATGGGCATGCTCATGCTGCCGCCCGTGACGATCTCGCTCCCGTTCAAGGTGCTGCTGTTCGTCCTCATCGACGGCTGGCACCTGATCGTGCGCTCCCTCATGCTGAGCTTCCATTGACATGACCGCGGACTTCGCGCTCGACATAGGCCGCCAGGCGCTCATCCTGGTCCTGCTGCTGGGGGCCCCCATGCTGCTGCTGGGCCTGGTGGTGGGCGTTCTCATCTCCATCCTGCAGTCGGTGACCCAGATCCAGGAGATGACCCTGACCTTCGTGCCCAAGATCGTGGCGGTGGTGCTGGCCATGATCTTCTTCGGCCCTTGGATGCTGCGCCTGCTGAGCAACTTCAGCCTGGAGCTGTTCCAGAGGCTCCCGGACCTCACGCGCTGAGGCGCGGGGCCGCCGCCGTGGATTTCGCCGCCTGGTCCGTTTCCCAGTTCACCCTCTACGCGCTGATGCTGGTGCGGGTGGCGACGCTGTTCTCGGTGGCCCCCATCCTGGGCAACGCCGCCATCCCCGTGCAGGTGAAGGCGGCGGCGTCCATGGTGGTGACCCTGCTGCTGTTCCTGGCATTCCGGGGCGGCCACGGGACCTATCCGGTCCCCGGCAACATCCTCTCCCTGGCCTCGGCCGTGGGCGGCGAGGCCTTCGCGGGCCTCATCATCGGGTATTCCGCCTACCTGCTTTTCAGCGGTCTGGAGATGGCCGGGGAGATCGTGGACATCCAGATCGGCTTCGGGCTGGTGAACGTCATCGATCCGGCCGGCGGGCAGGAGGTCTCCATCCTCGGCCAGTTCTACTACATCGTGGCCATGCTCTTCTTCCTGGCCATCGACGGGCACCACGCCCTGCTCAAGGCGCTGGGGGACAGCTTCTCCATTCTCCCCCCGGGTTCGGTGCTGTGGTTCCGCGAGGCCGGGCACGCCGGGCCCCTGCTGGCCGATTTCTTCACGCGGCTGTTCGGGATCGCCCTGCAGGTGGCCGCGCCGGGCATCGCGGTGCTGTTCCTGACGAACCTGGCCATGGGCCTGTTGGCGCGCACCATGCCCCAGTTGAACGTGTTCATCGTCGGCATGCCGCTGAACATCGTGGTCGGCCTGCTCATCACCATCGCCAGCCTGCGCCTCCTGGGGGTGGTGCTCACCGCGGTGACGTCGGAGGTGGGCAGCAGCTCCTTCCGCGTGCTCACCGCGCTGGCGAGGCACTGACGCCGTGGCCGACCCGGGCAAATCCGAGGCGCCCACACCCAAACGCCGCGAGGAGGCCCGGGAGCGCGGCCAGGTGGCCCGCTCCACCGAGCTGGCCAGCGCCCTGAGCCTGCTGGGCCTTCTGGTGGTGCTCGAGATGTCGGGCACCTACATGATGGCGGAGATCACCAAGATCGCGCGATACGCCTGGGGGGGGCTGGGCACCTTCGCCTTCGACGACACCGAGGTCCGGCGCCAGACCCTGACGTTCTTTCTGGAGATGCTCCTGGTGGCGGGCCCCATGCTCCTGGGCGCGCTGGTGATCGGGGTGGCCTCCAACGTGATGCAGTTCGGGTTCCTGTTCGCCCCGGACGCCCTGGCCCTGCGCTGGGAGAACCTCTCCCCGGCCCGCGGGTTCGAGAGGATCTTCTCGAGGCGCACCGCCGTCGAGGTGCTGAAGTCCTTCCTCAAGATCGGGGTTATCGGGACCGTGGCTTGGTCCTGCGTTTCGGGCAAGGTGCCCAAGCTCATGACCCTGATGGACACCAACTTGGCGGTGTTCTTCTCCGCCGTGGCCGGCACGGCGGCGACGTTGGTGCTGCGGGTGGGGCTGGTGACCCTGGCCCTCGCGCTCCTCGACTTCTTCTACCAGCGCTGGGAGTACGAGGAGAGCCTCAAGATGAGCAAGCAGGAGATCAAGGACGAGCGCCGGCAGATGGAGGGCGACCCCCTCATCAAGGCGCGCATCCGCCGCCTGCAGCAGGAGGCCGCCCGGCGGCGCATGTTCGCCGAGCTCCCGAACGCCGATGTGGTCATCACCAACCCGACGCACTTGGCGGTGGCCCTCAAGTACGACGGGGCCTCCATGGACGCCCCGGTGGTCCTGGCCAAGGGCGCCCGCCTGATGGCCGCCCGCATCAAGGCCGTGGCCCGGGAGCACGGCATCCCGGTGATGGAGAACAAGCCCCTGGCCCGGGCCCTGTACCGTTCGGTGCCCGTGGGGGCCGCGGTGCCCAACGCGCTCTTCGGGGCCATCGCCGAGGTGCTCGCCTACGTCTACCAGGCCCGCGGCACGCTGGAGGCCAAGGCGCGCCAGAACGAGGAGCGCATCGCGCGCAAGGCTTGGAGCCGCCGCATGGACGGCGGTTCCGAGGGCGCCGGCGCCGACTGATTATCCGGGCGCCCCTTGAGGGGGGCGCCCGCTCGAGAGGTCATCCATGGCTCAAGATTCGAGGACCCTGGCCCCCGTGGCGGGGCTTAAGTCCAGCGACCTGGCGGTCCCGGCGGCGGTGGTCGCGGTGGTCCTGTTCCTGGTGGTGCCCTTGGCCGGCTGGGTCCTGGACCTCGCCCTGGGCCTGAACCTGGCCCTCTCCGTGTTGGTGCTCCTGGTCACGCTCTACACCACCGAGCCCCTCCAGTTCAGCAGCTTCCCGTCGCTGCTGCTGGTGGCGACCCTGGTGCGCCTGGGGCTCAACGTGGCCGCGACGCGGCTCATCCTGACCCACGGCGCCTCCGGCGCCGGGGCCGCCGGCAAGCTGATCGAGGCCTTCGGCTCCCTGGTGGGCGGGTCGAACGCCGTGATCGGCCTGGTGATCTTCCTCATCATCGTGATCATCCAGTTCGTGGTGATCACCACGGGCGCCCAGCGCGTCAGCGAGGTGGCGGCCCGCTTCACCCTGGACGCCATGCCCGGCAAGCAGATGGCCATCGACGCCGACCTCAACAGCGGGCTCATCACCGAGGATGAGGCCAAACGGCGCCGCGAGAAGATCGCGCGGGAATCCAACTTCTACGGCTCCATGGACGGCGCGACCAAGTTCGTGCGCGGGGACGCGATCGCGGCCATCATCATCGTGGCCATCACCATCCTGGGCGGCTTCGTGGTGGGCTTCCTGGACGGGGCCATGGACTGGCAGCAGGTGCTGCGCACCTTCACCCTTCTGACCATCGGCATGGGCCTGGTGACCCAGATCCCGGCGCTCCTGGTGAGCACGGCGACGGGCCTCCTGGTCACCCGCTCCGCGGCCGACAGCAACCTGGGCCAGGACCTCACCGGCCAGATCCTCAACCGCTCCCTCCCCCTGGCCATCGCGGCCATCATCCTGACGCTCATCTCCGCGGCCTTCCACGACTGGGCCTCCCTGCCCCTGATGGCCTTCGCCGGCCTGGCGGCCTGGGGCTACGTCGCGGCCAACCGCCGGGACCGCGGGGCCGCCGTCCAGGAGGCCCGCGACGCGGCCAAGCCCAAGGCGCGCGAACCCGAGAACGTGGCCAAGCTCCTGGCGGTGGACGCCCTGGAGCTGGAGATCGGGTTCGGGTTGGTGCCGCTGGTGGACGAGGCCCAGGGCGGGGACCTGCTCGACCGCATCACCATGATCCGGCGCCAGATCGCGTTGGACCTGGGCCTGGTGGTGCCCCCCATCCGCATCCGGGACAACATGCAGCTCGGGGCCGAGGCCTACAGCGTCAAGATCCGCGGCACCGAGGTCGCGCGCGGGGCCCTCATGGCCAACCGCTTCCTGGCCATCAATTCCTCGGGCTCCCGGGACAGCCTTCCCGGGGTGCCCACCAAGGAGCCCACCTTCGGCCTGCCCGCCGTGTGGATCGACGAGGCGGCCAAGCCCCAGGCCGAGCGGGCTGGCTTCACCGTGGTGGACCTCCCCAGCGTCGTGGCCACCCACCTGACCGAGGTGATCCGGAACCACGCCCCCGAGCTCCTCACGCGCCAGGACACCCAGCGCCTGGTGGACAACTACCGCCAGGGCAACGCGGCGGTGGTCGAGGAACTCGTGCCGGGCCTGTTGAGCCTGGGCGAGGTGCAGAAGGTCCTGCAGAACCTCCTGCGCGAACGGGTGCCGATCCGGGACCTGGGAACCATCCTGGAGTCCCTCGCCGACCACGCGCGCCAGACCAAGGACACCGACCAGCTCACGGAGTACGCCCGCCAGTCCCTCTTTAGGGTCATCACCAAGCTCCACGCGGCCGGCGACGGGGCCATCCACGCCGTCACCCTGGATCCCCGCTTGGAGCAGTCCCTGGCCACCGCCATCACGCGGGTGGACGGCGGAAACGCCCTGACGCTGGACCCGAAGGCGGCCCAGAGGCTGCTGCTGGCGCTGACCCGGCAGATCGAGGCCCTCCACCGCAAGGGCCATCCGCCCCTGGTGCTGTGCTCGCCGGTGGTGCGCCTGCCCTTCAAGCGCCTCATGGACAAGGTGCTGCCGAACCTGTCCGTGATCTCCTACAATGAGCTGGATCCGAAGGTCGAGATCCAGTCCTCGGGGACGGTCAAGGAGGAGGCGCCGCCCGCCTGAGGCCGCCCCACGGGCGGTTCCCGGTCCGGCGCGTCCCCTTGATGGAGGCCCATGCGCATCCTTAAATTCGAGGCTCCCAGCGTCCAGGAGGCCCTGCGCCAGGTGCGGCAGGAGCTTGGGCCGGAGGCCGTCATCCTCTACACCAAGAAGGTCCGCCGCGGTGGCCTTTTCGGGTTCGGGGGGGAAGAGGTGGCCGAGGTGACCGCGGGGGTGGATTCGGCCGCGCCCGCCCCCGAGGCCGCTGCGCGGGAGCGCGCGCCCAAGCCAGCGCCCCCGGGCGCGGTCGCGGCGCCCCCGGCCTTCCGGCCGCCGGTCCAGCCCGTCGGGCCCCGGCGGCCGGCCCCCGAGCGGCGCGGGGAGGTGTTCCAGAGCGAGCTCAACGACGGCAAGGTGATCGTGGGCCAGACCCTGCGCGGAGCCGCGCGGGTCCAGGACGGGGAGCTGCATCCCGAGCTGAAGCGCCTCAAGGAGCGCCTCCTGGCCCGCGGGGTGGAGGAGTCCCGGGCCCTGGACGTCCTCCGTCCCGTGCAGCGCGAGATCGCCGAACGGGGCTACCCCCGTTCCGGGGACCTGGAGGGGGCCGTCCTGCGGCAGATGGCGTCCCTGCTCAAGGTCTCGGGGCCCATCGAGGCGGTGAAGGGGCGCGGACGTGTGGTGGCCTTCATCGGCCCCACCGGGGTGGGCAAGACCACGACGCTCGTCAAGCTGGCGAGCCAGTACGCCCTGGTGCACCGCCTCAAGGTCGCGCTGCTGACGGCCGACACCTACCGCATCGGCGCGGTGGAGCAGTTGCGCATCTACCGGGACATCATGGACCTGCCCTTCGAGGCCGTCCGCTCCCCGGAGGAGGTGGGCCCGGCCCTGCGGCGCTACGCCGACTGCGACCTGATCTTCTTCGACACCGCCGGGCGCAGCCCCCAGAACCGGCGGCAGATCCAGGACCTCAAGGCCTTCCTCGAGGCGGCCCATCCTGCCGAGACGCACCTGTGCGTGTCGGCCACGACCAAGAACGCCGACCTTCTCCCCATCGTGGGCAAATTCGGCCTGGTCCCGGTGAACCGCTTCCTGGTCACCAAGTGCGACGAGACCCGCGAGCACGGGCTGCTGCTCAACCTCGCGGCGGGCTTCCAGGTGCCCCTGAGCTACCTGGGGACGGGCCAGAACGTCCCCAACGACATCGAGGCGGCCGTCCCCGAACGCATGGCCGCCATGGTCCTGGGGGTCGCCGGTGGCTGACCAAGCGGACCGGCTGCGGGCCCTGGCCAAGGGGTTCAAGGCCCCGGTGGCCGGGGAGCCGGGGCGCGAAGTTCCCCCCGCCGCGCCGGCCCGCCGGGTCCCAGCGCCGCGGGACGCCCCCGCCGCGGGCCGGGCCCGGGTGCTCACCGTGGCCTCGGGCAAGGGCGGCGTGGGCAAGACCAGCCTGGCGGTCAACCTCTCGCTCCAGCTCTGCCGCCTGGGGCGCCGGGTGGTGCTCTTCGACGCGGACCTGGGGCTGGCCAACGCCGACCTGCTGCTGGGCCTGCAGCCGCGCCACCACCTGGGCCATGTGCTCGATGGGGAGCGTTCCCTGGATGAGGCCATCTGCGAGGGGCCCCTCGGCCTGAAGCTGGTGGCCTCGGGCTCGGGGATAGCCCGGCTGGCCGACCTGGACGAGGCCGGCCGGGACCGGGTCCTGGGCCAGTTCGCCCTTCTGGAGGACCGGGCCGATTTCCTGGTCTGCGACGCCGGCGCGGGCATCTCCCGGAGCGTGCTGGATTTCGCCCTGGCCTCCGACGAGGTCCTGGTGGTGACCACCCCCGAGCCCACGGCCCGCCTGGACGCCTACGGCCTGATCAAGGTGCTGGCCCAGGCCGGCTACGAGGGGCGCGTCCGGCTCGCGGTCAACATGTCCGACGGCCCGGAGGAGGCGGCCGA
>DAIDJD010000002.1 GCA_027451505.1 candidate division FCPU426 bacterium | reverse complement strand
ATGGCGTGATCGTCGCCAACAACGTCGTCATGGGGGGCCATGTCGAGATCGGCGACCATGCGGTGATCGGCGGTTCGGCGGCGCTGCATCAGTTCGTGCGCATCGGGCGCGGCGCGATGATCGGCGGGGTTTCCGGCGTCGAGCGCGATGTGATCCCGTTCGGCAGCGTGATCGGCAACCGCGCCCATCTGGCCGGGCTGAACATCATCGGGCTGCGCCGGCGCGGTTTCGGCCACGCCGACATCGCGGCCTTACGCGCGGCCTTCCGGCAGTTGTTTCACGGCGAGGGGGCGTTCGCCGCACGGGTGGCCGCAGTGCGGGCGCATGCCACGGCGTCGCCGCTGATCGAGGAGATCCTCGCTTTCATCGCCGCCCCCAGCCACCGCGGCCTGATCCGCGTCGCCCGCGCCGCGCCGGCCGAGGAGGCGTGAGGTCGGCCATCACCGGCATCAATGAATGAGAGACGAGACGAATGCGGCGAGCTCCGCCGTCTCCGGGGTGACGGTGGCGGTTTCCGTGCGGCAGATTTCGAGCGCTTCGAGGATGGCCGCGACGGTGCGATGCAGATTGAGGCTATCGGACTCCTCGGCCAGCATGCGCAGGCAGCGGATGATGCCGCGGGCGGAGGTTTCCAACGGGACGTCTGCATTGAGCGGGTCGATCATGTGTCCCTGCCTATGAATGGTCAAACCAGAAGTCTGTTGCCTCGAACCGCGTCGACATCAATATCACCAGCTTACCGCTGCAACCGCAAGTTTTATGAATTTGTCATGCGTCCGTATGCAAGTGAAAATTCGACGTCGACAGAAATTTTGGCCGGAGCGTGTGCGTTGAGCCATAGTGCAGGCAAAATTAGACTGAAATTGTGTAAAAATAGATGAATCCTCGTGAGCCGATCGTTGTCGTCCGCATCGCCTGAGGCGGCCCCCGCGCCGCTCGGCATTCTGGCCGGCAGTGGCCCGCTACCCGGCCAGGTTGCAACGGCGGCCCGCGCGGCCGGGCGGGCGGTGTTCCTTATCGGTTTCGAGGGATTTGCCGAGCCGGCGGTGCTGGCGCCGTTCCCGCACGCTTACGCCCGCCTCGCCGCCGCCGGGCGCATTCTGCATCTGTTGCGGTCACAGAATTGTCGTGATCTGGTGCTGGTCGGCCCGGTGCGTCGTCCTTCGATCCTGGCGCTGCGCCCGGATGCCGAGGGCGCGCGCATCCTCGCCCGCGTTGGCCGCGCCGCCTTCGCCGGTGACGACGGGCTGCTCGCCGCCGTGGTGCGCGTGCTCGGCGAGGAAGGATTTCGCGTCATCGGCGCGCATGAAATCCTCACCGAGGTGCTGGCCCCGGCCGGGCTGCCATGCCGATGATGAGGTCCGGCCGCCAGCCCTCCTCGGCCACCAGGCGCACGGCCTCGGTCAGGGCCGTGGGGGCGTTGCCCACGGCCAGCACCCCGCCCCTGCCGGAGCGGGCGGCCTTGCGCACCGCGGCGATGGCCCGGGTGCAGCCCAGGCGGGCCGCTTCCTCGGCCACGTCCTTGTCCCCGATGGGGCACTCCAGGGGGCAGCCGAAGGCCTCGGCGCGGACGCGGCTGACCCCGACGCGTACCATCTCCACGTCGCACACGATGGGCGCGCCCCGCCGCACGGCGGCGAGGAAGGCCCCATAGAAGTCCGGGTGGAAGCGGATGTTCCGGGCGTAGTCGAAGTCGGCGGTGGCGTGGATCACCCGCCTCAGCACCGCGTGGCGTTCCTTGCCCAAGGAGGCCGCCTCGGGGAGTTCGGCGTCGATGATCTCGAAGGAGCGTTCCTCGATGGAGGCCGGCGCGGTGATGCTGGGACGGAACATGGGACCCCGTAAGGAGGAGGAAACCGAACCGCATTATGGCAAAAAAGCGGGCCCGCGTCAGGCGCGAGATGCCCCGGCCTAAAAAGGCGCGCGGACAGGACGATTCGGGTATAGTGGACCCCCTTGAACCCCCTTTGCCGCCCCCGATGACCGACTGGCCCCCGCGCCGCCGCCTCCTCGAAGAATTGGGCCGTCTGGACGGCCGCCTCGCCGCCGGCGAACCGGGGGCGGACATCCGCGCGGCCCGGGCCGGGGTCCTGCAGGCCTTGGGACGCCTGGACGAGGCCCAGGCCGGCTACCTCGAGGCGCTGGCCGCCGATCCCCGGCACCGCGGCGCCTTGGTCCAATTCGGGGCCCTCCTGCAGGAGACCGGCCGCCGCAGCGCCGCCATCACGGTGTACCGCCGGCTCATCGAACTTTGGCCCGGCGACGCCGCGGCCCACGCGAACCTGGGCCACGTGCTGTGGGAGCACGAGGACCACGCGGGAGCCAAGGCCTCCTACGAGCGGGCCCTGGACCTGGACCCGGGCTGCGTCCCGGCCCACCAGGGCCTGGCCGCGGCCCTCGGGGAACTGCGCCGGGACGCCGAGGCCGGGGAGCACGCCCGCCTGGGCTACGCGGCCAGGCCTATCCTGCGCCTCCCCTACTATGGCGAGCGCGAACCCCTGCGCGTGCTGGTGTTGGCCTCCTGCGGCAGCGGGAACGTGCCGATCACGGGACTGCTGGACCCGCGCCGCGTCCAGGCCACGCTGGTGTTCGCGGAATTCCAGGAGCCCGACTCCCCGCTGCCGGCCCACGACGTGGTCTTCAACGCCATCGGGGACGCGGACACGGGGGCCGGGGCCCTCGCGAAGGCCGAGCTTCTGCTGCGCGGGACCCGCGCCCCGGTGCTCAATGCCCCCGCCCTGGTGGCCCGGACCGGACGCGCGGCCAACGCCCTGCGCCTTCGGGGGCTGCCGGGGCTGGTCGTGCCGCGGACCCTGGACCTGGGGCGCTCCGAACTCCTGGCCCCCGGCCTGGAGGATCGTCTGGCCGCCCAAGGCCTGGCCTTCCCCCTGCTGCTCCGGGCCCGCGGGTTCCACGGGGGCCGCCATTTCGAGGCCGTCCCCGACGCCGCCTCCGCCGCCGCCGCCTCGGAAGGGATGCCCGGGGACGACTTCACCCTGATCGAGCGCCTTGAGGCGCGCGGTCCCGACGGCAAGACGCGGAAGTACCGGGTGATGGCCTTAGGCGGGGAGCTGTACCCGCTCCACGCCGCGGTGTCGACGCGCTGGAAGGTGCATTACTTCAGCGCCGACATGCGCGACCACCCGGCCCATCGCGCCGAGGACGGGGCCTTCCTCGAGGACCCCGCCTCGGTCCTGGGGCCGAGGGCCCTGGAGGCGCTGCGCCGCGTGGCCGCGGAGCTGTCCCTGGACTACGCCGGCTGCGATTTCTCCCTGGGCCCGGACGGGGAGGTCCTGCTTTTCGAGGCCAACGCGACCATGGTCATCCCCCGCCCCGAAAAGGGCCCCCTGTGGGACTACCGCAGGCCCGCCGTGGAACGCCTGGCCGCGGCGTTCGTCACCCTTCTGGAGTCGAGGGCGCGCGCGGGAGCGTCGCGGTGACCCCGGCCCGGGAGGGGGTCCAGGGCCTCCTGGAAAGCGCCTCCGTCCACCTGGGGCGGCGCGAGTTCCGGGAGGCCCAACTGGCGTTCGTGGCCGCGCTCAAGCTGGACCCGGAATGCGTGCCGGCCCTGATGGGGTACGCGCGGGTCATGCACGACACCCAGCGCCCGGCCGCGGCCGCGGCCGTGTACCAGCGCGTCCTGGAGGTGGAGCCCGAGAACCTCCACGCCAACGTCAACCTGGCCTCGCTCCACCGGGCCGACCACAGGCCCGGCGACGCGCTCCCCCTTTTGAAGGCCGCGCTGCGCGTCGACCCGGACTGCGAGCCCGCCCACCGGGAAATGGCCCAGGTCCTTTCGGACCTCCGCGACGAGGAGGGGGCCTGGGAGCACGGGCGGCGCGCCTTGCGCGACCCCATCGTGGAATACCCCTACGACGGGGTCCCGGGCCAGGCGGTGGAGCTCCTCGCGCTGTGCGGCTGGCAGGCCGTCAACACCCCGATGGAGCACGCCATGGACCCCCGGGGCGTGCGCCTGACCAAGCTCAACGTGGACTTCTTCGACCCGGCCCGCCCGCTCCCCCGCCACCACGT
>DAIDJD010000001.1 GCA_027451505.1 candidate division FCPU426 bacterium | reverse complement strand
GGCCGGCGGCCAGCGCCCAGGCGATCCAGGCGTAGCCCGGGGACCCCAGTTCGAAGCCCGGGAAGGCCCGCAGGGCTTCGGGAAGTCCGCCCAGGATGCCCAAGGGACTCCCGTTCACGCCCGCACCCGGCGGGCCCGGGTCCGGAAGAACCGGTAGAGCTCCAGGCCCACGTCCGAGTCCGTGCGGGCCTCGACCAAGTCCACGGCGCGGGACCTCAGGGCCGCGCGGTTGCGCGCCAGCGCGGCCGCCCTGCGCCGGGCCCAAGCGCGCCGGGCCCAGGGGGAGTCCGTGTCCAGCCAGACGCGCCGCCCGGTTTCGGGATCCCGCGCCGCCAGCAGGCCGACCCACGCGGGGAGGACCTCGTCCAGCGGGTCGGAGGTGCGCACGGCCACGAGGTCGTAGCGGCGCGCGGCGGCGGAGAAGCCCGGACGGTCCAGGTCCAGGAGCAGGTCGCTGATGAGGAAGACGCTGGCCCGGCGCTTGAGGGCGCGCCCCAGATGGGCCAGGACCGGGTCCAGGGAGGTGCCCCGGCCCCCGGGGTCGAGGGAGAGCAGGTCGCGCAGGCCGCGCATGAGGTGGCCCTTGCCGCGGCGCGGGGGGAGCCAGCCCTCCACGCGGTCGCTGAAGAACAGGAAGCCCACCCGGTCGCCGCCCCGGGACGCGGCGAGCCCCAAGGCCGCCGCCACCTGGGCCGCGACCTCGCGCTTGTCCCCGCCGCCCCCGAGCGCCTGGGACGCGCTCACGTCGACGGCCAGCACGAGCGTGAGCTCGCGCTCCTCCTGGTAGACCTTCAGGAAGGGCCGGCCCATGCGCGCGGTGACGTTCCAGTCGATGAGGCGCACCTCGTCGCCGGGCTCGTACTCGCGCACCTCGGAGAACTCCAGACCCGACCCCTTGAAGGAGGAGAGGTACTGGCCCGCCAGGGCGCTGTCGACCAGGTGGCGCGCCACGATCTCCATGCGGCGGACCTTGCGGAAGAGCTCGTTGGGCTCCACGCCGGGCTCCTTAAGGCGCCTTGACCTTGGCCAGCACCTTGCCGACGACCTCGTCGGTGCCCACCTGGTCGGCCTCGGCCTCGTAGCTCAGGGCCAGGCGGTGGCGCAGCACCCGATGGGCCACGGCCTTGACGTCGTCGGGCGTGACGTACCCGCGCCCGTCCAGGAAGGCCTGGGCCCGCGAGGCCGAGGCCAGGGCCAGGGTGGCCCGGGGGCTGGCGCCGAATCGAAGCAGGGGGGCCAATTCGGGGAGGCCGGCGGCCTTGGGGTCGCGGGTGGCCAGGACCAGGTCCACGAGGTAGCGCTTCACCTTCTCGTCGATGAACCCGGATTGGGCCTCCTGGCGCGCCTCGACCACCTGGCGCGGCTTGAGCAGGGGCCTGGGATCGTCCTTGATCTCGAGGCCCTCGGCGCGCTCCAGGATGACCATCTCCTCCGCGGGGGTGGGGTAGCCCACGAGGACCTTGAAGAGGAATCGGTCCACCTGGGCCTCGGGCAGGCTGTAGGTGCCCTCGGTCTCCACCGGATTCTGCGTGGCCAGGACCACGAAGGGGTCCCCCAGTTCGTAGGTCTCCCCGGCGATGCTGATGCGGCGCTCCTGCATGGCCTGGAGCAGGGCGCTCTGGACCTTGGCCGGGGCCCGGTTGACCTCGTCGGCCAGCACGATGTTGGCGAACAGGGGGCCCTTGGCCACCGTGAACTCGGAGGTGCGGGCGTTGTAGATGCGCGTCCCCACCAAGTCGGCGGGCAGAAGGTCGGGGGTGAACTGGATGCGGCTGAACTCGGCCGCCACGCGGGAGGCGAAGCTGCGCACCGCCAGGGTCTTGGCCAGGCCGGGGAGGCCTTCGATGAGCAGGTGCCCCCCGGTGAGCGTGCTCAGGGCCAGGGACTCGACCATCTCCCGCTGCCCGACCACGATGGTGGAGATGTCCTCCAGCAACTCGGCGTAGGCGTCCCGCAGTTCCTTGGCCTTGCCGCCCAGGATCCTCTTTTCCGTCGCCATCAGTCCGCTCCTTGAGTGCCGGGACCGCCGCGCCCCGCGTCGCGGGGGCCGTCCTCGTCAAAAACCGCTCCCCTGGCCGCCTCGAGGGCCTGAGCCAGGGCCAAAAGCCCGCCTGCGACCGCCTTGGGGTCGGA